>CACAAZ010000012.1 GCA_902530685.1 uncultured Alphaproteobacteria bacterium
ATAACAAAAAAGATAAAAAATACTACCAAGGCATGAAATTCACTTTTTTTGCAAAAGGAGTTAGGGGTGAAATTGCTGGAGGCGGGAGGTATAAATTAATTTACCAAAAAAATACTGAAGAAGCAATTGGGTATACTTGTTATATGGATACTATAGTAAGAGCATCATCACTTAAGAATAAAAATAAAAAAATTCTTGTACCTTTTAATATTAATTTAAAAAATAAAAAATTATTAATAAAGAAGGGCTATACATTGTTTAAAACATTTGATGATAATACACAGCTTAAATCACAATCAATAAAATTAGGAATAAAGTATTACCTATCTAATAAAGTGGTTAAAAAAATTTAATGTTTTATACTATAGTAGGAACTCAATGGGGAGATGAAGGAAAAGGAAAAATTGTTGACTGGATTTCCTCTAAAGCTGATTTAATAGTAAGATATCAAGGAGGTAATAATGCAGGTCATACAATCAAAGTAGATAATAATGTTTATAAACTTAATTTATTACCTTCAGGAATCATTAATAATAAAAAATGTGCTATTGGAAATGGCGTTGTTTTAGATCCGTGGGCACTAATTAATGAAATAGATAATCTTAAAAAACAAGGTATAGAAGTTAATGAAGACAATTTATATATTGCTGATAATATATGTTTGATTTTGCCTATTCATCAACTTCTTGATGAAATTAATGAAACTTCTAGAGGGAAAAAAGAACTAGGAACAACTAAAAAAGGGATTGGTCCAGCATATGAGGATAAAGTAGGTAGAAGAGCAATAAGAATTTGTGATTTAAAAGATCCTATATTTTTAAAACAAAAAATTGATAACCTTTATAAATTTCATAATGATAAAATTTCAAAACATATTCATAAAATTTCAAATAATTATTATGAAGAACTTTTATCAATGTCTACTTATCTTAACTCTTTTAGTGTTCCATTATGGAAAATAATAAATGAATTGAGTCAAAAAAATAAAAATATTGTTTTTGAAGGGGCACAAGGCTCAATGTTAGATATTGATTTTGGAACATATCCATACGTTACATCATCAAATACAATATCAGGTCAGATATTTTCTGGAACGGGTTTTAGTGATAGAAAAAACCACAAAATTCTAGGAATTACTAAAGCATATACTACGAGAGTTGGATCAGGGCCATTTCCAACAGAGTTAATAGACCACATTGGAGAACATCTTGGTGAAAAAGGTCAAGAATTTGGAACAGTTACAAAACGAAAAAGAAGATGTGGTTGGTTTGATAGTGTGCTTTTGAAACAATCAATTAAACTTAATGGTATTACAGATATTGTACTTACTAAACTTGACGTCTTAGATGAATTAAAAGAAATTAATGTATGTACTGGATACTTAATTGATAACAAACACTATGATTATTTACCTAGTGAAGAATTTTTATTTGATAAAATCAAACCTATTTATAAAAAAGTTGCTGGCTGGGAAAAATCAACAGCAGGGATTAACAAATTTGATGATCTTCCTGAAAATGCTAAAAAATATATTAAAATACTTGAAGATCTTATGGAAACTAACATTTCAATTGTTTCAACGGGACCAGACAGAAAGGAGACAATTGATATAAATGGAACTTTATCTAATATTTGAAATTTCTTTTTGAAGTTTTTCTAATGCTTTCTCTTCAATTTGCCTTACTCTTTCTCTACTTATTTTATATTTTTTACTCAAATCTTCTAACTTTAATGGATTTTCACTTAGTTTTCGAAGTTTAATAATTTCTTTTTCTCTTTCGTTCAAAACTTCAAAAGCTTTTGAAAATAAACTTCTTCGATAATCAAGCTCATCTTTATTTTCAATTATTCTGTCATGAGTTTCTTTTTTATCTTCTATTAAATCCTGCCATTCAGTATCATGTGCTTCACCAAGTTTAACATTCAAAGATTGATCTGATGTAAAAAGTCTATTTTCCATATCGATTACTTCACCTTCTTTTACATCTAGTTTAGTTGCAATCTCTCTAACATTCTCTGGTGACAAATTACCTGAATCAATCGAGGTAAGTTGATTTTTAATTTTACGCAAATTAAAAAAAAGTTTTTTCTGAGCTGCGGTAGTTCCAATTTTTACTAAAGACCAACTATGTAAAACATATTCTTGTATTTGAGCTCTTATCCACCACATTGCATATGTTGCTAATCTAAAACCTTTTTCTGGATCAAATCTTTTAACTGCTTGCATGATTCCAACATTACCCTCTGAAATTAAGTCAGTAACAGGTAAGCCATATCCTCTATACCCCATTGCTATTTTGGCAACTAATCGAAGGTGACTTGTAACTAGTTTATGAGCAGCATCTGAATCTCCATGTTCCTTATAACGTTTAGCTAACATGTACTCCTCTTCAGCAGTGAGCATTGGAAATTTTTTAATTTCCTGCAAGTATACTGCTAAATTTCCTTCACTTGATAGTACTGGCAAATTCATAATACGCTTATATCACAAATAAAATAAAATTTAATATTTAAGCAATAATTCAATTAAATTCTTAAAATCTTCAGGAATTTCAATATCAAAATCCATCCTTTTTTTTGATGTAGGATGATCAAAACCAAGATGATAAGCATGCAAAGCTTGTCTTTCAAAATTTTTTAAAATCATGAATTTATTAAATGTATTTTTATCTTTTCCAAATTGATTAATTTTACTTTTTCCATAAATCTTATCACCAATTATAGGAGAATTTTTAGAAGTTAAATGAAGTCTAATTTGATGTGTTCTTCCAGTATGTAAATGGCAGTCAACTAAACTAGCAATACCAAAAGTTTTTTCTAATTTTATATCGGTTTTAGAATATTTTCCAAAACCCTTATTATTTAAACTCATTTTTTTTCTATTTTTTCTATTTCTCTCTATGTACCCTTCAATTGATTGATTATCAGGAGTTCCCCAAACTATTGCTTTATATCTACGAGATATCGTATGTTCTTTGAATTGTTCGGCTAAATTAATATGAACATAATTATTTTTTGCAACAACAAGAATTCCACTTGTATCCTTATCTAAGCGATGGACTATTCCTGGTCTAGTATTATCATCTAAATTACTTAGTTGATTATTAGTGTAATGCATAAGAGCATTCACAAGAGTGCCGCTTTCATTCCCAGGAGCTGGATGCATTACTAAATTTGGAGGTTTATTTATAACAATTAAATCTTCATCTTCAAAAATAATGTTTAAGTCTATATTTTCAGCTGAATGTTTTGTTTCTTGTTTTAAGATAATATTTATAAAGTAATTTTCATTTTCTTTAGTTATGTAGGATGGATCTTTTATTGCCTTTTCATTAAGAGTTACATTGCCATTTAATATTAAGGTTTTAATTTGTGTTCTTGAATACCCTTCCAATTTTGAAACGAGCACTTTATCTAATCTTTGTGAACTTAATTGTTTATTTATAGCTAATTTAAGATTATAGAATTCGTTCATGTCTCAAAAAATTCTTAAATTTATTGTAATATTTTTAGGTATATTAATTGTTATTTGTTTTTTAGCTCTTGTTTATGGTTTGTATATAAAAACAACAAAAAAACAAAGTAATTTAGAAACAAATTTAATTGATTACAATTTAAATTTAGAAAAAGGGCATAAAATTACAGATATTGATATGATTGATAATAATAGGATTTTGTTTACAATAAAAAGTAATGATAAAGTTTATGCTTTAATATATGATATAGAAACATCAAATATTACAAAAATAGATACATCCTATGAATAAAGATAATAATTTTGAAAATAATTTAAAAAAACTTGAGTCTATTGTAGAGAAATTAGAAAATGGTGAAGTTGATTTAGAAGAATCCGTAAAACTTTACGAAGAAGGAATGAATTTAAAAAAAGCATGCGAGGAAAAATTAAAAAGTATTGAAAGACAAATTAAAAAAATTAAGCAAGAAAACAATAAAGTAACAAAAGAAGACTTTAAGTAATTTTCAAATTTGATTAAAAATTTAAAAATAAGACTTGATCAGCTCTTAATGGATAGAAACTTAGCTGATACTAAATCAAAAGCCCAATCTATGATTATGGCCGGCCAAGTTTATGTAAACGATAAAATTATTACCAAAAGTGGTAACTGTTTTAATGGTAACTCAAAAATAAAAATTAAACAACTTCATCCTCCATGGGTATCAAGAGGTGCATTCAAATTACTGAAAGCGATTAATCATTTTAAGATTGATATTGAAAATAAAATTTGTCTAGATATAGGTTCATCAACTGGTGGTTTCACAGAAGTTCTTTTAAAAAAAAACGCTAAAAAAATATATTCTATTGATGTTGGTACAAATCAACTTCATGAAAAATTAAAAAAAGAAAAAAAAATTATCAGTATAGAAAATTTTAACGCTAAATATTTAGATAACTCAATAATTCATGAAAAAATTAATTTGGTAGTCTGTGACGTAAGTTTCATAAGTTTAACAAAGGTTATAGAACCTAGCCTGAAGCTTTTATCAAGTAAAGCTGAAATTATATCTCTAATCAAGCCACAATTTGAAACAAATAAAATAAATTTGAAAAAAGGTATTGTGAAAGATCCATTGATTCATGAACAAGTATGTAATGATATAGCTAATTGGTTTAAAAAAACAATTAAGGCTGAAGTTGTAGGTTTAGTCGAAAGTCCAATAACTGGACCAAAAGGAAATAGAGAATTTTTGATTTATAGTATTTTAAAGAAATCTTAAACAATGATCAGCTATAGTTGTGGCAACCATTGCCTCACCAACAGGAACAGCTCTTATACCAACACATGGATCATGACGACCTTTAGTAGATATTGTTGTTTCTTTTAATTTCGTATTAATTGTTTTTTTTGGTGATAATATTGAGCTTGTAGGTTTTACTACAAATCTAGTAATTAACTCTTGGCCCGTTGTAATACCCCCAAGAACTCCACCATTATTATTTGAAAGAAATAAAGGTTTTTTATTTTTTATTCTCATTTCATCAACATTAGAAATTCCAGTTTCATAAACACTGCTAAATCCATTTCCCATTTCTACTCCCTTAACAGCATTAATAGACATTAATGCCTTAGCAATATCAGAGTCTATTTTATCATAAATAGGTTCTCCTAATCCAGCTGGCAAACCTTTCACTCTAATTTCAATGATTGCACCTAAAGAGGAACCAGATTTTCTTGCAGTTTGTATTTCGTTTTCCCATATTTTAATAATTTCTTTATCAGGACTCCAAAAATTATTTTTTGGAATAAAATTATTATTCCAATTATCATAATTAATTTTATTATTACCTATTTGAATTAATGCACCTGTTATTACAACTTGATTTTTAATTTTATTTTTTATGATTTTTCTTGCTATTGCCCCTGCAGCCACTCTCATCGCAGTTTCTCTAGCACTAGATCTACCACCACCCCTATAATCTCTTATGCCATATTTTTTCCAATATGTATAATCTGCATGACCTGGTCTAAACTTACTTTTGATATCACCATAATCTTTTGATCTCTGATCTTGATTGTAGATAATTAGAGAAATAGGATGACCTGTTGTTTTTCCCTCAAAAGTTCCAGATAGTATTTCAACTTTATCCTCTTCTTTTCTTTGAGTTGTAAATTTTGACTGACCAGGTTTTCTTTTATCCAAATAGGGTTGGATATCTTTTTCAGTTAAATTTATGTTTGATGGAACTCCATCGACAACACAACCAATAGCTTTGCCATGGCTTTCTCCCCATGTAGTAAAATTAAAGATTTTTCCTATTGAATTAGAAGTCATTTTTTAGAATTTGTAAATTCACCTAACAATTCTGATACACTTTCACTCTCATCAACTGCAACCATTCCTACAGTATGATAACCACAATCGACATGTTGTATCTCACCAGTAACGGCACTCCCAAGATCACTTAAAAGATACAAAGCAGAATTTCCAACATCTTGCTGATTTACATTTCTTTTAAGTGGAGCATTAAGCTCGTTCCATTTAAGAATAAATCTAAAATCACCTATTCCTGATGCTGCCAAAGTTTTAATTGGCCCAGCACTAATAGCATTAACTCTTATATTTTTTTCTCCTAAATCAACTGCTAAATATCTAACACTTGCCTCTAAAGCTGCTTTTGCAACTCCCATAACATTATAATGAGGCATAACTTGTTCTGATCCATAATATGTTAAAGTTAAAATTGATCCACCATTATTCATTAAAGGTTCTGCTAGCCTACAAGCCTCTGTAAAAGAATAACATGATATATGCATAGTTTGTTTAAAATTATCAGAAGATGTATTGTAATATTTACCTCTTAATTCATCTTTGTTGGAAAAACCTATTCCATGAACAAGAAAATCTAATTCACCCCATTTATTTTTTAGTGTTTCAAAAACATTATTCATACTTTGTGAGTCTGAAACATCACAAGGAATAATAGTGTTAGAACCTATTTCTTGTGCAAGTGGCTGAACTCTTTTCTTAAGAGCTTCTCCTTGATAAGTAAGTGCAATTTCTGCTCCCTGTTCTGCTAATTTTTTTGCAATACCCCAGGCAATAGATCTGTCATTTGCCACTCCCATAATCAGACCTTTTTTATTTTGCATCAACATATTGTAAATCAGTGTTTTTTTATAAATATAGATATATATACTTATAAATTAATATTCATATCTATAATATGCAATCAAATCAAAAATTAATAAATTCTGATAAAAAACCAATTGAACTTTTTCAAGAATGGTTTGAAGAGGCAAAGAAAAGTGAAATCAATGATCCAAATGCTATGAACCTCGCTACTATATCTTCTGACGGCAAACCTAGCTCACGAATTGTTTTACTTAAATCATATGATGATAAAGGGTTTGTTTTTTACACAAATTCAAATAGTAAAAAAGGTAGAGCAATCAAAAACAACGATAGCGTAGCTTTAAATTTTCATTGGAAAACACTTCAAAAACAAATAAGAATAGAAGGTAGTGTTTCACAAATTTCAGACTCTGAAGCTGATGAATATTATAATTCAAGGCCGCTAGGAAGTAGAATAGGAGCTTGGGCTTCATTACAGTCAGAAGAACTAGATGATAGATCGACATTAATTAAAAGAGTAGAAAAGTTTGAAAAAAAATTTTCAGATAATTATGTACCAAGACCTTCACATTGGAATGGTTACTTAGTAGTGCCTGTATTAATTGAATTTTGGCAAGATATGCCATTCAGATTGCATGACAGGCTTGAATTTCGTATGGATAATGATGGTTGGGTTACTAGAAAATTATATCCTTAATTATCTTCAAAATTATATCCTTAATTATCTTCTTTCCATTTTTGTAAAATCCATGAACTAGAATTTGACTTATCGTCACCGCCTATACCCCAAAGTAATTGGATATCATTTTTTTCACAGAAAATTGATTCTGGTGTTGTACTATTATTTCTATCACCTCCATTTGCAAATTTAATAATTGATTTAGGATATTTATTTTTTACTTTTATAAGACCATCGATGCACGTCTTATCTCTGTCATCAAATTCTATAACATCAATAACATTTTTTAACTCATTCATAATTATAGTTCTTTCAATAAAAGGAAGAAATTCCTTACCCTTCTTTTTTTGAAGCCATAAATCAGAATTTAACAAAACTACAACTTCACCATGTTTAGCAGCCTCTTTTATTAATTTTATATGACCACTGTGAATTGGATCAAAACCTCCACTTACAACAACTATTTCACGCATACTTGCTTCTCCATTTTTCTGGATCTTCTAAAAATTCTTTTAAGTTTGAAACCTTATCTTCAGAATATATTTTTTCACTTTCAATATAATTTATTATATCTTTCCAAGTACACAGTGAGTGCATATTTACATTTAATTTAAATAATTCTGATTCCTTGAAATTAAAAATATCATAATAAAATATTACAAATATATCTTTAACTTTTAATCCAGCTTCACGCATTGCTTTAATAAAAATAATTTTACTACCTCCATCAGTAGCTAGATCTTCAACTAAAAGAGCTTTTTGATTATTTTCAAATTCACCTTCAATTTGTTTATTTTTTCCAAAACCTTTTGTTTTTTTTCTAATGTAAATCATTTGTTTATCTAATTTTTGAGAAATAAAAGCAGCATAGGGAATTCCAGCAGTTTCTCCACCAGCAATAATTTCTGTGTCAATATTATTTTTAGTTAAATAATCTATGGCTTTATCAATTATAAAATTTCTTTCTTTTGTAAAAGAAATAATTTTTCTACAATCAATATAAACAGGACTAGCTAAGCCTGATGTAAGAGTAAAATGTTTATCAAATGAAAAATTTACAGATTTTATATCTACTAATATTTTAGCTATCTCTTTTGACATTTTTTTAAGTTATTTGCGCAATATGTTCAAATGATAAATTTCCAGGCACAATCATTATTGGTATCCTAAGGTTTGTTATTTCATTACTAACAAGAGAAGTTATTATTGGTCCGGGGTTTTTACTATTTGGATCAGTATTTGCAGCTAAAACAAGAACATTAATATTTTTTTCCTCATCTAATAATTGTTTTAATTGAATTATAGTATCTCCTTCTCTTAACGAAAGAGCAGGATAGTCACCTGTTCTTTCCTGGACAAATGAAGCAGCTTTTTTAAGAATTGTTTCTGCTTCTTCTCTAGCTTCTTCTTTCATAATTTCTGTAACACCCTTGGTTGTCAGAACATCCAAGGGCTCTATGAATGTTGCAATTATAATTTTTCTTCCAGTTTTTTTTGATCTTGCACAAGCATACTCAAGAGCTGTATTCATTTCTTCTGAATTATCTGCAACAACTAGAATATATCTTTCATCACTCATTTACTTCTCCTAAATAAAGCAGCAGCAATAAAACCTGAAACTATTGAAAAGATAATTACAAAAACTCCGTATGTAGCTGCATTTTCATTGGCAAAATCAAATATTTGACTTCCTATACCAGTTTTTTTTATAACTATATTTTTTTTATCAGTACTCATGATTGTATTATTTCTTATATAGTAAATATCAACATTATAAATGCCTGGCATTGTATTTGTTGGAAAAAAAACACTTGTTTGAAATAATTTATCTTTGATTTTTTTCATTTCAAAACTTTTATAAAATGATTGTTCTTTTTTTATTCTAACAAAATTTTCATTCCAATTTTTTTGGTTATTTTTGAAAATAAAATTTTGATTAAAAGTCTTATTATTTAAAATTTTTTCAAAACTTAGATCTTCATTAATTAATATCGATTCAGGCAAGATTTCGTGAATTTCTTTTGAGGAAGATAAAAAGAATAAAGATGGAATGTTACTATAAGTAACGTACTGATTATTTATCCATATTCCAAAATACCTCTCTTTTTTTTGTATTCTCATTTTTGTTGGAGGCCCTTTTATTGTCAAAAGTGTCTCATGATCATTTTTTAGTAATCCAAAAATAATAATTTGTTTTCCATTAAAATCTGTTTTTAATTCAATACTATCCTCAGATAAGTCAAAGTAAATTTCTTCAGCATGAAGAAAGTTATAAAAAAAAATAACAGTTAATAAAATTGTTAGATTAAAAACAAAATTTATAAATAAATCTTTAATCATCTATTTTTGTCACTTCTAAAATATAAAATTCTAAATAAAATCCAATTAAAGCAAAAAAAGATACTAATAAGAAAGATGCTTTCTCAATCAATATATCAACCACTAATAAATCTTTTTGTATAAGCATATAAATTGGAATTACAGTGGATAAAATAAGAATACTTAGTTTTACAAATGAATCATTAAATAATATGTCTTTAAATATTTTATTAAGATTTTTTTTAATCAATACTCTGAAATTTGACCAAATATATATTTTGTTAAATGAATTTATAACAATTAATAGGATTAAAAAATATTCAATATTTTTTAGATTAAATTCAATAGTTGTAAAAATAAAATATATAATGAGACAAACTATAATCAATAAATTAATTGAAAAATTAAATATTGATATCATATCATTACCAATGAAAATAAATCATTTGGCCTTAAAACTAGATCTGTAAAAATTTTACCACAAACACCCAGAACTAAAATAGCTAAAATACCTCTCAAATATTCTGCTTTTAATTTAGATCCAAAAATTACACCAATTTGTGCACCAATTACTCCTCCAAATATCATTAGTGCAGACAGCACAATATCTACATTATAATTTATGTAAGATTGAAAGAATGTTGCATTAGCAGTAACAAAAATGATTTGAAATAAAGATGTCCCAACTACTATACTTGTTGGCATTCCGAGTATGTATACCATTGCAGGTATCATTATAAATCCTCCTCCAACTCCCATCATTGCCGACATTACTCCGACTGCGAATCCTATCAGTACAGGTGGTATTGCACTTATATAAAGCTTTGACCTATGAAAACGAACTTTGAATGGAAGTCCGTGAAACCAAGAGTGTTGATGTAGTTTTGCTCTTTTGGTATTTCTTGCTCTATACTGTTTTATTGTGGTTCTAGCGCTTTCAAAAGCCATACTAAAACCAATAAAACCTAAAAAGAAAAGAAATAATAATTGAATAACTAAATCTATTTGCCCAAAGTTTTTTAGATAACTGAAAATATTTACACCAACTGTGGAGCCAACCAAACCTCCTATTATCAGGAATATACCCATCTTTATATCCACATTTCTTTTTCTCCAGTGAGCAATAAAACCTGAAACTGAAGTTGCTAAAACGTGTGGAGCTTCAGAGCCAACAGCTACAACTGGAGGTATGCCTAAAAAAATTAATAGTGGTGTCATTAAAAATCCACCACCAACTCCAAAAATTCCTGAAAGTATTCCTATACTCATACCAATAAAAATAATGAGAAAAATATTGACGTTCATTTCAGCTATTGGAAGGTAAATTGACATGTTTTTTTATAAATTTTATATAATTATTACTTGATAAGCACAAATTATATTTATTTTTGAAAATTATATAGAAAAATTATTTAGTATTATGATTCCGATATAGCTTACTATCCCAACACAACAAGCAGCAGAAAAACCAACATAAAATGGTCTTATACCTAAACTTTTTAGAGAAACTAAATTTGTACTTATGCCAACTGCTGCCATTGCAATTGCTAAAGAATACTCAGCAATAGATCTAATGATATTGATGATTAATTGCCAGTCATTATTAGTAAATATTTTAAAAGCTAAGCTACTATTTTGAATTCCATAATCTCCAATTGATCTTATAAGACCCATAAGGATAAAACCAATTATGAAAATTGGAAACATAGATATTATTGATGGTTTGCTATTATTTTCATCAATATTATATCTAAGATACATAAAACTTATTGCAGGAATTACGATTATCATGCTGATATTTCTTACTAATTTTGTAATTGTTGCTATATCCATTGTTTTTGGTGAATTGAATTGCTCCGCATATATCAATCCAGCACCAGCAACTTGAGCAGTTTCATGTATTGAAGTTCCAAGAAATAATCCCGATGCTAACTCATTTCCACTAAAAAGATAATATGCTATGAATGGATAGAGGAACATTGCAATTATTCCAAATATTGTAATATTAGCTATGGCATATGCAACTTCCTCTTTGTCAGCATTAATTGCAGGACTAGTTGCAACAATTGCGGATGCTCCACAAATACTTGTTCCAACTGCAATTAATGACCCCATTTTTGAAGAAATATTTAATAACTTGCATAAATAATTTACAACCAAGATTGATATAATAATACAAGCAATAATTAAAGGTATTCCAACTATTCCAACTTTAAAAATATCTAAAAGTCCTAGTCTAATACCAAGACATATTATTCCCAATCTTAGAATAAATTTTAAAGAAAACTTAATTCCTTCTAATAAAAAATTATTAATATGAAATATATTTCCTATCAGAAGACCAAATATTATTGATAGCATTATTGGTGATATTGGACTTTTTTTTAAATTTAAAATTTCTATTCCGATAAAATCACTTAGGTATATACCTGAATAAGCAATTACAAAACAGAAGATAATTCCTGGGATTATTTTGTATATTGAGCTTACCATTTAAAATATTCTTTATACAAAAAAAATATTTTTTATATATTTATATTAAGTTTAGATATTTTTTGCGGTATTCCATTCTTCTTGAGTATTTATATTGAAAAAATTCTCTTCCTGGCTTTTATCAAATTCAACAAATTTATATTTGTGTTTTTTAACCCAATACATAATTTTACTATTTTTTAATTTTAACTCATTTTCTAAACTAGTTATTAACGATATATGCCACATTGCTATTACAGGATGATGCCTACTATTTGATCTTGCAATCAATATTTTTATGTTTTCATCATATGCCTCTAAAAACTTATCTAAAAGATTATCGGGCAAAAATGGGGTATCACTTGGGACAGTAAAAACCCACTCTTTGTTTGTGTAATTTTCTTTAGCCCATAACATAGATGTGTGTATCCCTGCTAAAGGCCCAAGAAAACCTTTAAATCTATCTTCAATTATTGGAAAATTAATTTTCTTAAAATTTTCCAAATTATTAGCATTTATTATTATTTCATTATTATATTTTTTAAGCTTGTTTATTGTTTTGTCTAAGATTGTAATTCCATTTATTTTAGCAAAAGTTTTAAATCCACCTCCAAATCTTTTTGACTGACCTCCGGCAAGTATGGCAAACAAAATTTTTTTCTTATTTATGGTCAATTCTATGTTCTCCAGAAAGTGCTAAATATTTTTTTCCCTTTGCTCGTCCAATAAGTGTTAAATTCGAGCCTCTTGCCAGCTCTACACCCCATGCTGTGAATCCAGATCTAGAAATTAATATTGGAATACCCATTTTTATAGTTTTAATAACCATTTCACTAGTTAGTCTTCCTGTAGTGTAAAAAATTTTATTTGAAGAGCTAATATTTTTTAAAAACATAAAACCAGCAATTTTATCTACAGCATTATGTCTCCCTACGTCTTCCATATAAATTAATGGTTTATTATTATGAATAATGGCACAACCATGTATTGCTCCTGTTTCTAAATATAAACTCGGTGTTAATGTAATTTTTTTTGAAATTTCATAAATCCATTTATGTTTAATTTTCTTATTGGATTTTAAATTTGATTTTTTTATTTCTGCATAGATATCCCCAAATACTGTACCTATTGCACAACCACTAGTTGTTATTTTCTTTCTTAATTTGTTTTCATAATTTGTTTTACGTTTTGTTCGTACAACAACCACACCTAAATCCTTATCAATTTCAACTTTTGTAATTATGTCATTTTTCTTAAGCATATTTTGATTTAATAAATACCCAACTGCAAGGTATTTTGGGTGATCTCCAATAGACATTAGCGTTACTATCTCTTGATTATTAAGAAAAATTGTAAGAGCTTTTTCATTAATAACTTTAGAAATTATTTTATTCCCTTTCTCATCAAAACCATTTAGTTTTGTAATTAAGGACTTATTATTAATATCAGGTGAGACTAAATATTTCTCTTTTTTTGCCATATGTTGTAATTAAACTAATAATATAAATGAACATATTAGAAATTTTCACAAATTCCATACTATTAATTATTACTTTAGATAATGAACTATGGGATATTATACTTTTATCATTATTTGTAAGTTTTACCGCCCTAATTATTGCATCATTATTAGGATTTATAGTAGGGTATTATTTTGCAATTTATAATTTTTATTTCAAAAAAATTATTTTAATAATTATAAACTCATTGATGGGAATTCCTCCAGTTGTAGTAGGTTTGATTGTTTATTTTATTTTTGCATCAGGTGGACCTTTAGGCATCTTACAACTTCTATACACACCTTCTGCGATGATTATTGCTCAAACTATAATAATTTTTCCAATAATTGCTTCATTATCTCATGAGATATTTTCTAAAAATTGGTTTGAATTTAAAGATCAGATAAGATCCTTAAATATTCCTTTTTGGGGTTCTGTTAAACTTTTATTTAACCATAGTTATTTTTTATTAATAACAACATTATTATCTGCTTTTGGAAGGGCAATTTCAGAAGTTGGTGCAGTTATGATTGTGGGTGGTAATATTGATCATTATACACGAGTAATGACAACTGCTATATCGTTAGAAACTAGAATGGGAAATTTAGAATACGCTATGGCATTAGGTTTAGTTTTAATATCAATAACAATAATTATTTACTCGCTTGTATATTTATTAAATAATAGATCTATTAAATGAAAATAGTAGGAATTGTTGGCTGGAAGGACTCAGGGAAAACAACTATTGCAACTAAAATTATCAATAAACTTAGCTCTAAAAATTTTCGTGTTGCATCAATTAAACATGCACATCATGAATTTGATATAGATCATAAGAATACAGATAGCTTTAAGCATAGATTAGCGGGATCTTCTCAAGTAATAGTTAGTTCGTCGAAGCGATGGGTTAAAATATCAGAGCTAAACAATTCAAAAGAAAAAACATTAGATGAATTAATTAATCAACTTTCAGAAATTGATATTGTAATAGTGGAAGGGTTTAAAAATGAAAATCACCCAAAAATTGAAATAATTAAAAATGATAATGATAATTACTTATTTACCAAAATTAAAAATATAAAAGCTATTATTTCAAATAATATACTTGAAACTGACTTGAGAATTTTTAAGAATGACGAAATTGATAATATAGTCAATTTTATTTTGAAAGAATTTTAATGAATAAATCACCTCTAACCAAAAAACAAATTGTTAATTTATTTAAAAAACAAAAGATTGTAATTTTTAACTCTGAAAAAGTTAATTTAGAAAATTCAGAAGATAGATTTCTTTATAAAAATATAAAAAGTAAAATTAATTTACCTCCTTTTAATAATTCTGCTGTAGACGGTTATGCTATTTTAAAAACAGATTTAAAAACAAAAAAAGTTTTTTTTTGTAATAGACGAATAGCAGCTGGAGATAACAAAAATATAAAAGTAAAACCCGGTGAAGCAGTAAGAATTTTTACTGGCGCAAAAATGCCTTTGAATTCATCAACTGTAGTTATGCAGGAAAATACATACAAGAAAGGAAGTAAAATTCATTTAATTAAAATTCCAAAATTTGGAGATAATTATAGATTAAAGGGTGAAGATATAAAAAAAAACCAAAAAATATTGGAAAAGGGTTCTAAATTAAATCAACAAAATATAAATTTAATTGCTGCTACTGGTATTAGTAAAATAAAAGTATTTAAAAAAATTAAAATTGGTTTCTTTACAAGTGGTAATGAATTACGAAAACCAACTAAAAATTTAAAAAATTCCGAAATTAATAATTCAAATTATTATAGTTTAAATAATTTACTTGATAAGAATTTTATAGAAAAAAAATATTGTGGAAATCTTAAAGATAATTTTAAATCTATTAAAAACAAAATTTTTAATACTTCAAAAAAATTTAATGTAATTATAACTGCTGGTGGTGCATCTGTTGGTGATGAAGATCATTTAATTAAAGTTTTATCTGAATTAGGTAAGGTATATTTTTGGAGAGCAGCAATAAAACCAGGAAGACCAATTGCAGTTGGAAAAATAAATAAGTGCTACATAATTTGTTTACCAGGTAATCCAGTTTCTGTTCAATTACTATATGCAATGTTAGTAAAACCATTAATAGAAAAACTATCTGGTGGAAATTTTAAGCTCCCATCTTCAAGTAAAATTACAGCAAATTTTTCTATGAAGAAAAAAACAAAAAGAATGGAGTGGTTGCGTGTAAATAAAGAAACTATACATAATAAAAATATTGCAAATAAATTTCCTAAACAAGGTTCAGGTATGATTAGTTCTATATCCTATTCAGATGGTATAATTGAAATTGATGAAAATGTTTCTCAAGTAAACAAAGGAGATATTCTTGATTTTTATAATTATGAAAGTTTATTTTAATTTTTAATTTTAAATTTATAACGAATTACAATTTTATCTTTAATTTTTTCGCAATTTAAATATTCATAGTTGGATTGATCACAATAATGTTCAAAGTCTGCTTCAGCCAAAGGATCAGTTGCAATAATTTTAATAACTGTATCTTTATTTAATTCTGACGCAAGTTTCCTAGCCTTAAGTACTGGTATAGGACATTCTGTACCACTAGTATCAAGAACTAATTCTTCATTTTCAACTGAATCTTTCATAGTTTTCTGATACTTAATATATAATATATTAATTGGAATGGAAAAATTTGTTTCTCAAACAGAAACTTCTTTAAAAAAGAAGAAAAGACGTTGGACTCCAAAAGGAAGACAAGTCGAAGATAAATATTTAGATGATGTTTCTAAATTGTTTTCAGGAATAATATTTAAGCGTGATGAATTAATAGAATATTTACATATATTACAGGATAAATTTGGTGTTTTGTACGATAAGCATCTGGTTGCTTTATCAACTATTATTAACTTACCACTTTCTGAAATTTATGAAGTTGCAACTTTTTACGCACACTTTAATATTGTAAAAGACAGTAAAGATTATAAACCAGTAAATGTTGTAAGGGTTTGTGAAAGTTTAACGTGTGAATTATTTGGAGCACACAAATTACTTCAAGATATAAAAAAATTAGAGAATAAAAATATGAAAGTTGTGCCTGGGCCATGCATGGGTAGATGCAATGTTGCTCCTACTGTCTGCGTAGGAAAAAATTATGTTGATGTGGCTAATTTTGATAAAGTAAAAAAAACAATCGATGAAAAAACTTTTGACCCCTTCATTCCAGATTATATAAACTTATCCTCTTATAAAAAAAATGGTGGTTATGAAATTTCGAATAAAATAAAAAATGGTGTAATCTCAAAAAAACAAGTTTTAGATTCATTAAATGAAAGCGGATTGAAAGGTAAAGGTGGAGCTGGATTTCCTACAGGAAAAAAATGGGAAATTGTTTCAAATTACAATGGTAAAAAATATGTTGCTGTTAATGGTGATGAAGGTGAGCCAGGAACGTTTAAAGATAGATCTTATTTAGAAAGTGATCCACATAGATTTTTAGAAGGTGCTTTAATTGCCTCCTATTTTATAAGTGCTCAAAAAGTTTACATTTATATGAGAGATGAATATCCAGCGGTTATAAAAATTTTACTTGATGAAATAAATAAAATGGAAGATGAAGAAATAATTCCAAAAGACTTTTTCATAGTAAGAAGAGGGGCAGGAGCTTACATTTGTGGAGAAGAATCAGCAATGATAGAAAGTATTGAAGGCAAAAGAGGATTGCCAAGGCATAGACCGCCTTACGTGGCTGAAATTGGTTTATTTGGATGTCCTACTTTAACAAATAATTTAGAAACTCTTTTTTGGGTAAGAGATATAATTGAAAAAGGAGGAAAGTGGTTTGCTGAAAAGGGGTCGAATGGAAATAAGGGTTTTCATAGTTTTTCAGTATCTGGAAGAGTAAAGAACCCAGGAGTAAAAGTTGCCCCAGCAGGGATAACAATTCAGCAATTAATTGATGAGTATTGTGATGGTATGGCTGATGGACATATTTTTAAAGGATATCTTCCAGGAGGTGCATCAGGTGGCATTCTTCCCGCTACAATGAATAATATTCCACTTGATTATGGATCGAAAGAATTAATGGATGCCGGATGTTTTTTAGGTTCAGCGGCAGTAGTTGTATTATCGGATAAAGATAATATGAAAGATGTTGCACTTAATTTACTAAAATTTTTTGAAGAGGAAAGTTGTGGTCAATGTACACCATGCCGTTCCGGTACTGAGAAAACTGTAAAATTAATGCAAGAAAAAAATTGGAACAAAGAAAAATTAAAAGATCTAAGTGAAGTTATGGCTCAAGCATCGATATGTGGTTTAGGACAAGCTGCAACAAACCCGTTAAATTCTGTTTTAAAATATTTTAGTAATGAAATAACTTATGACTAAAGAGAAAACAAAATTTTATTTAAACGAAAAGTTAGTTGAGGCAAATGCTGATGAAACTATTTGGCAAGTTGCAAATAGACTTGGAACAGAAATCCCACATTTATGTTATTCTGATAAACCCGGCTACAGAGCAGATGGAAATTGTAGAGCATGTATGGTTGAAATTGAAGGAGAGCGTGTGTTGGCAGCATCTTGTATTAGAAAGCCAACTGATAGTATGAAAGTAAAAACTTCTTCAGAAAAGGCAAAAAAATCTAGAGAGTTAGTTTTTGAATTACTCCTAGCAGACCAGCCAAAAAAAGAAATTGCTCATGATAATAATTCTGACTTTTGGAAATGGATAGACAAAGTTGAAGTTAAAGAAAGCAGATTTCCAAAAAAAACTTCATGTGAGGCAGATGTTTCTCATCCTAGTATGGCTGTAAATTTAGATGCATGCATCCAATGTAATCTTTGTGTAAGAGCATGTAGAGAAGTTCAGGTCAACGATGTCATCGGAATGGCATATCGGGGAGAAAATTCAAAAATTGTATTCGATTTTGATGATCCAATGGGTGATAGCACATGCGTGGCATGTGGTGAATGTGTACAGGCTTGTCCAACTGGAGCATTAATGCCAGCATCCATTGTAGATAAAGATGGTGTTGGCCATAGTAAGGTAGATAAAAAAATTGATAGCGTTTGTCCTTATTGTGGTGTGGGTTGTCAAATAGAATACAATGTAAAAGATAACAAAATTAAATACGTTAATGGTGTTGATGGTCCCGCAAACAAGAATAGATTATGTGTAAAAGGAAGGTTTGGTTTTGATTATGTAAACAATCCAGAAAGACTTACAAAGCCATTGATTAGAATTAAAGATAAACCAAAAGACTTACACCCAAATATTAATTTTTCAAATATTAATGAATATTTTAGAGAAGCTTCTTGGGATGAAGCCCTAGATTGTGCTGCACAGGGTTTTTTAAAACTTAAGAAACAAAGAAATGGTAAGAGTAATCTTGCAGGTTTTGGATCAGCTAAATGTTCAAATGAAGAAGCTTATTTATTTCAAAAATTAATAAGAACTGGTTTTAATACAAATAATGTTGATCATTGTACAAGACTTTGTCATGCGTCATCTGTTGCTGCTTTATTAGAAACAATTGGTTCAGGAGCTGTTACTGCTCCATTCTATGAAGTTGAGCATTCTGATGTGATAATAGTCATTGGTGCTAATCCTACTGAAAACCATCCAGTAGCTGCAACTTTTTTTAAGAATGCTGCTAAAAACGGTTCTAAATTAATTGTGATGGATCCTAGAGGTCATTCCTTAAAAAAACATGCAACTCATATGTTACAATTTAAACCAGGATCTGATGTTGCTCTCTTAAACTCAATAATGAATGTTATTGTCGAAGAAGATTTATTTAATTCTGAATATATTAAAAAACAAACTGAAGGATTTGATAAATTGAGAAAACATTTAATGAATTATTCACCTGATATAATGGAAGACGAAACAGGTATTAATCCAGAACTAATAAGAGAAGTAGCACGCATGTATGCTAATACAAATAAAGGAATTATTTTCTGGGGAATGGGCATTTCTCAACATACACATGGTACTGATAATGCTAGATGTTTAATTTCTCTAGCTTTAATGACCGGGAATGTTGGAAAAAGAGGATCTGGTTTGCATCCTTTAAGAGGACAGAATAATGTTCAAGGAGCATCTGATGCTGGTCTTATACCAATGATGTACCCTGATTACCAATTAGTTGAAAAAGATCATAATAAAGATTTTTTTGAAAAACTTTGGAATACTCCTTTAGATGATAAAAAAGGTCTAACTGTTGTTGAGATTATGGATGCTATTCATGAGAATACAATAAAAGGCATGTACATTCTTGGTGAAAATCCAGCAATGTCTGACCCAGATCTTAATCATGCAAGAGAGGCTTTACAAAAGTTAGATCATTTAGTTGTTCAAGATATTTTTTTAACTGAAACAGCAACATATGCCGATGTCATTTTCCCAGCTTCAGCATGGCCTGAAAAAAATGGAACAGTTACAAATACTAATAGACAAGTACAGATGGGAAGAAAAGCTTTAGATTCTCCAGGACAAGCAAAAGAGGATTGGTGGATAACGAATGAGCTTGGAAAAAGAATGGGGTTAAATTGGCAATACAAACACCCTAAGGAAATATATGAAGAAATGACACTAACAATGCCTTCTTTAAATAATATATCTTGGGAAAGATTAGAAAATGAAAACTCTGTGACGTATCCTAGTAAGTCCCCTACGTTACCAGGGGAAGAAATTGTATTTGGTGATAGATTTCCAAATGAAAACGGCAAAGGTAAATTTGTTCCTGCTAATGTTACTCCACCAGATGAAATGCCTGATAATGAATTTGCTATGATATTAACAACAGGAAGGCAACTAGAGCATTGGCATACTGGAGCAATGACAAGAAAGGCATCAAATTTAGATGCTATTGAACCAGAACCTTCAGTTTCAATATCACCTGGTGATATATTTAAATATAATATGAAGGCTGGTGACAAAATAAAAGTATCAACTAGAAGAGGTTCTATTGACATAAGAGTTAGACAAGACAGGGCTATTCCAAATGGAGTTATTTTTATTCCATTTTGCTATAATGAATCAGCAGCTAATCTATTAACTAATCCAGCTCTAGATCCGCATGGAAAAATTCCTGAATTTAAATATTGTGCAGCGAAAATTGAAAAGCTATAATAATATATGACTAAAAAAACGTTAATAATTTTATTTCTTGTATTCAGTCCAATTACTGCATGCTCTACTTTAAGTGAAATTAATGAAAGAGCAAAAGGTGATGGAGTTCCTTATATACCTGGTATTTAATTTTTTATTGATTAAAAAAATTGAGTATTTGTTAAGAGATTATTTAGTAAAATAGAAAAAATGTATTTAAATAAAATCGATTGGATAGCTATCGATTGGGGAACCACTAATTTTAGAGCCTGGTTTATAAAAGGCAAAAAAATTATTAAAGAAATAAACGAGCCATATGGTATAAAAAATATATCAGATAAAAACTATGAGAACATACTTATAAAAATTTTAAAAATACCAAAAAAAACTAATAATAAAATTAATATTATTTCTTGTGGAATGATAGGATCAAAACAAGGATGGTTTAATACTGGCTATGAAAAAAATTTAAATTTAATTAAAAATAATTTGGTAAAAGTTAAAACCAAAAATAAATTTTTAGATTTTTATATTGTTAAAGGTTTGGCCCAAAACAGCCCATATGATGTTATGAGAGGTGAAGAAACTCAAGCTTTAGGATATCTACAAATTAATAAAAAATTTACTGGGTTTTTATGTTTACCTGGGACACATTCAAAATGGATTAAGATTAATCAAGGTAAATTGATTAAGTTTAAAACTTATATGACTGGAGAATTACATGAAATTATTTCAAGACATACTATTTTAAAGCATTCTTTGATTGAAAAAAAAATCAGTAAAAGTATTTTTAAGCAATCTGTTCTTTTATCACAAAAAAAGAATTTTAATTTTTTTGATCATCTTTTTGAATTTAGATCCAGAAATCTATTGTCAAACAAAAAATATTTCCCCAAATCTGAATTGATTGGTTACTTGATTGGAAGTGAAATTAAATCAAATATAAATAATATTAAAAATAATAAGGTAATAATTATAGGATCAAATTATAATTCAAAATTATATAGTCAAGCAATGCAAGTTTTAAAAATAAAGAATTCAATTGTTGATTCTGCAAATGTAACAATAATTGGATTGAAAACTTTGTTTAATAAATTTGTAACATGATAAAAAAACATAATAGAGAAATAACTGCTATACTTAGAGGCGTAACGCCATCAAATGTTGTTAGTGTAGTTAAAATATTAACAAAAAATGGAATTTCAAAAATAGAGATACCATTAAACTCACCTAAGCCATTTGAAACAATGAAAAAAATTAAACTTGAATGTGAAAATGTACAATCTCTAGGTGCTGGCACGGTATTGACACCTAAAGATGTAGAAAATGCACAAAAGGTAGGCTGTAATTTCATATTCTCACCAAATTTAAATAAAAATGTAATAAAAGAGACAAAGAAAAGAAAAATGTTTTCAGTGCCGGGTGTTTTTACTCCTTCAGAGGCAATAAAAGCTATAGAATATGGTGCTGACGCATTAAAATTATTTCCAGCTCATGTAATAAAACCTGATGGAGTTAAAAGCTTGCTGGCAGTTTTGCCAAAAAAATTACCATTAATCGTTGTTGGGGGATTAGATTCATTTAGTTTCAAAACATGGTTTGATAGTGGGGTTGCAGGATTTGGTATAGGTTCTTATTTGTATAATAACAAATATAGTCTCAATAAGATTGATCAAATTTGTAAAAAAATTGTAATTGAATACGATAAATTTAAATAAAAGTTTTCAAATATATTTAAAGTTCTTCCAAAAAACTATGCATATATTTCATTTATACTTTTTACAATAAAATTAATTAGTTAATTACTAAGATATTTAATTATTGTAAATAACTATGCAGCAATTCCTAATTTAAGAGTGTTAATGTTTCCTCAAATTAGAGTAATAATAATTTACTAAGAATATTTGCTGAAGAAAACTAAATTTAAAATTATTATATTTTGAGATAAAATGAGATTTGAATTTGTTCTGCTAATGTGGTACTCGTTTTTTGTTTTTCTCATTACTTTAAAAGTACAGAAAAACTTTAGTGCCGCGTTAGCTCATTTGGTAGAGCAGTTGATTTGTAATCATCAGGTAGTCAGTTCGATTCCGACACGCGGCACCACAGCAAAGAATTCTTATTGTAAATAAAATTGATATAAAGCTATTGCTGCTGCATTTGAAACATTCAAACTATCAATTTCATATTTTAGATCATTTTTTATCTTAATTTGTATTATCTCATCACATTCTTTTTTTATCAATTCTCTAATACCTTTTCCTTCTGATCCAAAAACAAAGACTGATTTTTTTGAAAAATTTAATATTGAATTTTCTTTTTTTGAACTGTCAAAACCATAAATCCAGTAATTATTTTTTTTAAGAAAAGATATTGCTCTTCTAATATTTGTCACCCTAATATAATTTACAATTTCAGCAGCACCTGATGCAGATTTATATAAGGAGGATGTTATTTGTGGCGAATGGTCTTTTCCAACTATAATTGCTGAGCAGTTGAATAACGCGCAAGATCTCATTATTGAGCCAATATTTTGGGGATCGGTTACTTGATCTAAAATCAATATCACTGATTTTGATTTTTTGCTTTCAACTTTAACAAATTCTTCTAAACTAGGCCTTGGAAAATCTTTTGTTATAAGAACAATACCTTGTGTGGTATTATCACTACCAAACCTTTTTATGAATTCATTTTGAGGAAGAATAATAATTTTTTCAATTTTAGATTCATATTCTTTAGCTAAATTTAACTGATTTTTACTAATTATTAATTCTATCTGCTCTCTTTTATCATTTTGAATAGCTGCTTTAACTGAATGTTGACCAAATATTGTTTGAAATCCTTGGTTTTTCTTAATTTTATTGTTCCTATGATTTACCATGTTTTAATATCACAGATTTATCTAATTATTACAATCTAGATATATACAAATTAGCATTTTTTGTCTAAAAGGCCGTTGCTTTAATGAATAAGCGTATTTTGCGAAGGTGAAGTTGCTGTTTTAGATTGACATATATACTAATTTATTAGTATTGGCCAACTTCTCCAAATGGAGGGGTGGTCGAGTGGTTAAAGGCAGCGGACTGTAAATCCGCCCGCGTGAGCGTACGTAGGTTCGAATCCTACCCCCTCCACCATTACGGAGGTACTAGGAGTAAAGCGATGAAGTGAGTGTGTGATGCAGTCAGTTTAGTTGCGGGTGTAGCTTAGTGGTAAAGCTCCAGCCTTCCAAGCTGGCTACGAGGGTTCGATTCCCTTCACCCGCTCCATAACAAACAAATTGGGGTAAAAAATGGCTAAAGCAAAATTCGAGAGAAATAAACCGCACTGTAATATTGGAACCGTTGGTCATGTTGACCACGGTAAGACTACATTAACAGCTGCAATAACAAAAATTCTAGCAGAGTCTGGTGGAGCTGAATTTACAGATTATGCAAACATAGATAAAGCTCCTGAAGAGAGAGAACGTGGAATAACAATTTCAACTGCTCACGTTGAATATGAAACTGAGAACAGACATTATGCTCACGTAGATTGCCCAGGTCACGCAGATTATGTAAAAAATATGATTACAGGTGCAGCTCAAATGGACGGTGGAATATTAGTTGTTAATGCTGCTGATGGACCAATGCCTCAAACAAGAGAACATATTTTGTTGGCAAGACAAGTTGGTGTGCCTGCACTTGTTGTTTACATGAATAAGGTAGATCAAGTTGATGATAAAGAACTTATAGATCTTGTTGAAATGGAAATTAGAGAGTTATTAACCTCTTATGAATTCCCTGGTGATACTATCCCAATCATTAAGGGTTCAGCTTTAGCAGCTCTTGAGGGTAGAGATGATGAAATTGGAAAAAATTCAATACTTGAATTAATGAAAGCAGTTGATGAGCATATACCACAGCCAAGTAGACCTATCGATCAACCCTTTTTGATGCCAGTTGAAGATGTTTTTTCAATATCTGGAAGAGGTACAGTTGTAACGGGGCGTATTGAACAAGGTCAAATAAAAGTTGGAGAAGAAATTGAAATTTTGGGAATAAGAGAAGCACAAAAGACAACTTGTACTGGTGTAGAGATGTTTAGAAAACTATTAGATTCTGGTGAAGCCGGCGATAATGTCGGAGTTCTTCTTCGTGGAACAAAGAGAGAAGAAGTTGAAAGAGGTCAAGTTTTAGCTAAACCAGGTTCAATTAAACCACACACAAAATTTAAAGCAGAAGCTTATGTTTTAAAAAAAGAGGAAGGTGGAAGACATACACCTTTTTTCTCAAACTATAGGCCACAATTTTATTTTAGAACTACTGATGTAACAGGTACTATCAAATTACCGGAAGGAACAGAAATGGTCATGCCAGGTGATAACATTGCTATGGAAGTTACATTGCTATCTCCTATTGCTATGGATAAAGGTCTTAAATTTGCAATTAGAGAAGGTGGCAGAACAGTAGGTGCTGGAGTAGTAGCTGAAATTATCGAATAGTTTTAGAGACGGATCTACCAGCTAGTTATAGGCTCTAATATTTAGGAGTGTAGCTCAACTGGTAGAGCACCGGTCTCCAAAACCGGGGGCTGCGGGTTCAAGTCCTGCCACTCCTGCCAAAAGTGAATATTATTATGAATATAGAAAAGAAAAAAACTTCACCAGCTCTCTTTGTAAGACAGGTAAGACAAGAAATGCAAAAAATAACATGGCCTCAAAGAAGAGACACGTTTATTTCTTCAGGCATAGTCATCTTACTTATAGTTCTATTTTCTTTATTTTTTCTTTTAACCGATCAAGTTTGGTCATTTGCTATAAAAAAAATTATACAGATTGGATCAGGTTTTTAAAATGTCAAATACAAGATGGTATGTACTTCATGCTTATTCAGGTTATGAAAAAAAAGTAGCTGATAGCATTTTAGATCAAGCAAACAAGCTTGGAATTAAAGATCAGATTGAAGACATATCTGTTCCAACACAAAATATTGTTGAGGTTAAAAGAGGTGTTAGAGTAAATACTGAAAGAAAAATATTTCCTGGATATATTTTAATCAAAATGAATTTAAATGATGATACTTGGCACATAATTAAAACAACTCCGAAATTGAGTGGATTTTTGGGCAATAAGGGTAAACCAATTCCAATTAGTAACGCTGAAGCTAAGAGAATTTCACAACAAGTTATTGATGGTGTTGAAAAGACAAGACCGGCTATAATGTACGACATTGGTGAGCAAGTTAAAGTTATAGATGGACCATTTGCTTCCTTTAATGGAGAAATTGAACAAATCGATGAAGAAAAAGCTAGACTTAGGGTTGCTGTTTCAATATTTGGCAGATCTACTCCAGTTGATTTAGATTATTCACAAGTTGAGAAGGTATAATTGATATGGCAAAAGAAATATTAGGTTTAATTAAGCTTCAAATTCCAGCTGGAGGTGCTAATCCTTCTCCTCCTGTTGGACCTGCATTAGGTCAAAGAGGTTTAAATATCATGGATTTTTGTAAAGCCTTTAATGATAAAACAAAAAATATTGAAAAAGGAGCTCCAATACCTGTAGTAATTACCGCATATAAAGATAGAAGTTTTGAATTTGTTACAAAGCTCCCTCCTGTCAGCTACTATTTAAAAAAAGCTGCAAAAATCAAAAAAGGTAATTCAACTCCAGGGAGGTCATTAGTTGGTAAAGTCACAATGTCTGATATAGAAAAAATTGCTAAAGAAAAAATGAATGACTTAAATGCTATTGATTTAGAAGGTGCTACTAACATGGTTAAAGGATCCGCTTTATCAATGGGTATGGAGGTAATTCAATAATGAAACTTAGTAAAAATTTTAAAAAAGTTCATAAAGATCTTGATTTAGAAAAATTATACGATCCATTAGAGGCAATAAAAATTTTAAAAGAAAAATCCTTTGTTAAGTTTGATGAAACGATTGATGTATCTATCAATCTTAATATTGATAGTAACAAGACTGAGCAAAACATTAAAGGTGTAATCAACTTACCTAAAGGTACAGGAAAGAAAACAAAAGTAACTGTAATTACTTCAGAAGATTATTATAAAGATGCTAAAGAAAATGGTGCAGATCAAGTTGGTGGAATTGAACTTATAGAAAAAATTTCGTCTAATAAAATAGATTTTGATATCTTAATTGCCTCTCCAGATATGATGCCTGCCCTAGGTAAAGTTGCGAAAATATTAGGTCCAAGAGGTATTATGCCTAATCCCAAATTAGGAACCGTTACAAAAGAAATTGGAAAAGCTGTAAAAGATGCTAAATCTGGTCAAGTAAAGTTTAAAAATGAAAAATCTGGTATTGTTCATGCTGGTATTGGTAAATTAAGTTTTAATGAAGAAGATATTCTTTTGAACCTTAAAACTTTTTATTCTTCAATTAATAAAAGTAAACCAGATGCAATTAAAGGTGCATTTATTAAAAAAGTTACCATAGCTTCAACTATGGGAGTTGGACTTAAAATTAACCAGAGCAGTCTGCGTTAAAAGTTCAATTGATGATCTTTGATCATCACCTGTCAAAGACTGCAGGGGCGTAAAGCTTAATAACCTGCATAGACTGAAGTAAGTCAATGATTTGCTTCTTGACAGGCTTTTTGTTAGTTTGGTGGTCAAGCTAACATTAGCTAACATTAGATGTAAAAATCTAATAACAACCGAGGTTGACGTGAAACGTTCTGAAAAAAAAGATTTTGTAGCTGAGCTAAAAAATGAACTTTCAAAATCTTCATCAATTATTGTGTCTGAATATTCCGGCTTAACAGTTGAAGAGTCTGAAAGTTTGAGAAAAGAAATGAGAGCTAACGGTGCAAAATTTAGAGTAACAAAGAACAGACTCACTAAACTTGCTATCGCCGAAACTCAGTTTAAAGAAATGTCAGATTTATTTAAAGGCCCTACTGCAATTGCTTACTCAGCTGATCCAGTTGCTCCAGCTAAAATTGCGGTTAATTTTGAAAAAAAATTTGATAAATTTAATATTCTAGGTGGTGGGTATAATGGAGAAAAAATTGATAAAGATAAAATCAATTTTTTAGCTAAACTACCATCACTAGACGAGTTAAGGGGCAAATTAATAGGTCTGATTTCTGCACCTGCTCAAAAAATTGCTACATTAGCAAATGAGCCAGCAGGTCATATTGCAAGACTTATTAGTTCTAAGAGTAGCAATTCACAAGAGTCGAACTAGGTTAATAAGGAGAAATATAATGGCTGACTTAAATAAAATTGTTGAAGACTTATCTTCACTGACTGTTCTTGAAGCAGCAGAATTAAGTAAAATGCTTGAAGATAAATGGGGTGTTTCAGCAGCAGCACCAGTTGTAGCTGCAGCAGCTCCTGCTGCCGGAGGTGAAGCGCCTGCAGAAGAAAAAACAGAATTTGATGTTGAGCTTACAGAAGCAGGATCTAACAAGATAGCTGTTATCAAAGAGGTCCGCACAATAACTGGATTAGGTCTTAAGGAAGCTAAAGATTTAGTTGAAGGCGCACCAAAGCCACTAAAGCAAGGTGTAAAAAAAGAAGATGCTGAAGCTATGAAAAAATCTTTAGAAGCCGCTGGAGCTAAAGTTGAGCTAAAATAATTTGCTGACCTCTTTCTTTAAAGAGGTCATTTTTAAAAAGGGAGAAAATGAGTTTAGATCACATAAATACAAAAAAAATTAGAAAATCTTTTGGTAAAATACCACTGGTAACCTCTTTGCCAAATTTAGTTGAGGTCCAAAAAAGATCTTTTGACAATTTTCTTCAGCTTAAAATTGATCCTGATAAAAGAGACAATGCAGGCCTTCATGCAGTATTTAAATCAGTTTTCCCTATCAATGATTACACAGAAAGAGCAACTGTTGATTATGTAAGTTATAATCTTGGTATACCTAAATATGACTTTGATGAATGCTCACAGAGAGGCATGACTTATGGAGCGCCACTTTTAGTTAATTTTAGACTAATTATTTGGGATATTGATGAAATTGCCGGAACAAAATCAGTAAGAGATATTAAAGAACAAGAAGTTTACATGGGAGATATACCCCTAATGACAAAGAATGCAACTTTTGTCGTTAATGGAACTGAAAGAGTTGTTGTTAGTCAAATGCATAGATCCCCGGGCGTATTTTTTGACCATGATTTTGGTAAAACACACACTAGTGGCAAATATTTGTTTAATGCTAGAATTATACCTTACAGAGGGTCTTGGCTGGACTTTGAACACGATGCTAAAAACAATATTCATGCTAGAATAGATAGAAAAAGAAAATTTCCAGTAACAACTTTATTAAAATGTCTTCTAAGTAAAAAATCCGAAGACTACATAAATGATTGTGAAAAAAATAAAATTGAACCTGACACGAAAAAAATCTTAGGCATGACCAACGAGGAAATACTTGAGATTTTTTATGATAATATTTTATATAAAAAAAATGATTTTGGTTGGCAATTCAAAGAAAACCTATCCTTCTTTAAAGGAAAGATATTAAATTATGATATTTTAGATAGTAAGTCAGGTAAACCGCTTATTAGTAAAGGTACAAAATTAAACCAAAAAAATATAAATGATCTTAAGAAAAAAAATTTATCATCCATTACAATCAGTAACGAATCACTGTTAGGGCATTTTATCGCCTCAGATATAATCGATACCAATAATGGTAAAATTTTCTTTGAGGCTGGTTATGAAATAGATGATGATTTTTTAAATTTTATAAGTGAAAACAAAATTAATAAATTAGATATTTTAAAAGTAGATAATATTGAGATAGGCTCTTACATAAGAAGTACATTGCAATTAGACAAAGCAAGATCAAGAGAAGAGGCATTATTCGAGGTTTTCAAAATATTAAGACCTGGTGAACCACCAACAATTGAAACTGCGGAAACTTTATTCAACAATTTATTTTTTAATGGTGATAGATATGATCTTTCATCAGTAGGTAGATTAAAAATAAGCGCTAAATTTAAAAAAGATACACCTGTTGATCAGAGAATTTTAGATAAAAGTGATATTTTAGACGTTGTCAAACACATGCATAATTTAATCGATGGAAAAGGCGATATCGATGACATCGATCATTTAGCAAACAGAAGAGTTAGATCTGTGGGAGAACTTCTTGAAAATCAGTACAGGATTGGTCTGCTTAAAATGGACAGAGCAATTAAAGAGCGATTAAGTTCACTTGAAGTTGATAATATAATGCCACAAGATATTATTAATGCTAAGCCTGTAGCAGCATCAATAAAAGAATTTTTTGGTCTTAGTCAGTTAAGCCAATTTATGGATCAAACTAATCCTCTAAGTGAAATTACTCATAAAAGAAGAGTCTCAGCATTAGGTCCTGGAGGATTAAATAGAGAAAGAGCAGGTTTTGAAGTAAGAGATGTTCACCAAACACATTATGGAAGAATTTGTCCAATAGAAACTCCAGAAGGAGCAAACATAGGTTTAATTAATAGTTTAGCCTCCTACTCAAGAATTAATAAATATGGCTTTATTGAAACTCCTTACAGAATTGTAAATAATGGAAAAGTGAGTGATAATGTAATTTATCTTAGTGCAATTGATGAAGAAGATTTTGTTATTGCTCAAGCCAATGCAGAAATTGACTCTAAAGGTAAATTTACTAATGATATTGTAAGTTGTAGAAAAAATGGTGAATTTATAAATGCCCCCATAGAAGCAATAGATTTGATGGATGTATCACCTCAACAGCTTGTATCAGTTGCATCGTCGTTAATTCCATTTTTAGAAAATGATGATGCTAACCGAGCACTCATGGGATCTAATATGATGAGACAAGCAGTACCACTTATAAAACCAAAGGCACCACTTGTTGGCACTGGCATGGAATATACCGTTGCAAAAGATAGTGGCTCAACAGTTATTGCTAAGAGAGAGGGAATAGTAGATCAGCTTGATGCTAACAGAATTGTTATAAGAGTTACTGACAAGAAAGATAATTCCTTAAATAAAATTGATATTTATAACCTTCAGAAGTTTCAAAGATCTAATCAAAATACAAGCATAACTCAAAGACCTTTAGTAAACGTTGGAGATAAGATAGAAAAAAATCAAGTTATAGCTGATGGTCCCGCAACTGAACTTGGGGAACTTGCACTTGGCAGAAACGTTCTAGCTGCTTTTATGCCTTGGAATGGCTATAACTTTGAAGATTCTATCTTAATTTCTGAAAAAGTTGTTCAAGACGATGTTTTTACATCAATTCATGTTGAAGAATTTGAAGTTATGTCAAGAGACACGAAGCTCGGACCAGAGGAAATTACAAGAGATATTCCTAATGCTAGTGAAGAAATGCTTTTAAATCTAGACGAAACGGGAATAGTTTATGTTGGAGCTGAAGTATCCTCTGGAGATATTCTTGTTGGAAAAGTAACACCAAAAGGAGAATCACCAATGACTCCTGAGGAAAAGCTTTTAAGAGCAATATTTGGAGAAAAAGCTGCTGATGTTAAAGACACAAGTTTACGTGTTCCACCTGGTGTAAAAGGAACCATTGTAGAAATTAGAGTTTTTTCTAGAAGAGGTATTGAAAAAGATGAAAGAGCTATAAGCATTGAAAATAATCAAATTGAAATTGTTGCAAGAGATAGGGACGATGAATTAAAAATTCTCGAAAAGAGTTTTAGTAATCATTTAAGAGACCAATTAACTGGTAAAACTTTTATATCTGGCAACCAAAATATAAATAAAAATACAATACTTAAATTTGAAGATTTAGAAAATTTAAAACTAAATGAATTATTACAGATAACAGTTTTAGATGAAAAAACTAATTCAGAAATTGAAAAATTAGTTAAAAATTACGAAAACCAACTTGGTAATATCAATCAAAAATTTGAAAATAAAATAGATAAGATTCAAAGTGGTGATGAGTTGTTACCTGGGGTATTGAAATTAATAAAAGTGTTTATTGCCGTAAAACGCAAACTTCAACCAGGTGATAAAATGGCAGGAAGACATGGCAACAAAGGTGTAATTTCAAAAATATGTCCCGTTGAAGATATGCCCTACCTCGAAGACGGCACACCAGTAGATATTGTTTTAAATCCGTTAGGAGTACCTAGTAGAATGAATATAGGACAAATTCTTGAGACACATTTAGGCTGGGCCTCAGCTTCCTTTGGAAGACAGGTAAATCAAATGATACAAAGAATGCAAAAAGAAGGTCAAACTAAAGATCTTAAAAATAAACTTATGAACATATATGATCAAAATGATCATCAAAAAGTTATTGAAAAAATGAACGACGATGAAATCATGGATCTAGCAAACAATCTTAAAGATGGAATACCTTTTGCTACGCCTGTTTTTGATGGTGCGAAAGAAAGAGACATAACAGAACTTCTAGAAAAATCAGGAGTATCTCTAACTGGTCAAGAAGTGTTATATGATGGTATAACTGGTCAAAAATTTGAGAGGCCAGTAACTGTTGGGTATATGTATATGTTAAAACTTCATCATTTAGTTGACGAAAAGATACACGCTAGATCAATTGGTCCTTATAGTCTAGTTACTCAACAACCATTAGGAGGAAAGGCTCAATTTGGAGGTCAGAGATTTGGGGAAATGGAAGTTTGGGCATTAGAGGCATATGGAGCAGCTTACACTCTTCAGGAAATACTTACAATTAAGTCTGATGATGTTGCTGGTAGAACAAAGGTTTATGAATCCATTGTAAAAGGTGATAATAATTTTGAGTCAGGTACTCCTGAGTCTTTTAATGTAATGGTTAAAGAGTTAAGATCTTTAGGTCTAAACCTTGACTTTAAAGAAAATTTACAAGAAAATAAATTAACAAATCTTATAGGAAAAAATGAATAAAGAACTCACAAATATATTTAGTCAAAGCTTGGGTATACAAAATTTTAATAGTTTAAAAATTGCTATTGCTAGTCCTGAAGATATTCGTTCATGGTCTTTTGGGGAGATTAAAAAACCTGAAACTATTAACTATAGAACATTTAAACCTGAAAAAGACGGTTTGTTTTGTTCGAGAATTTTTGGTCCAGTTAAAGACTATGAATGTCTGTGTGGAAAATACAAAAGAATGAAATTCAGAGGTATCATTTGTGAAAAATGTGGCGTCGAAGTCACTCTATCCAAAGTTAGAAGGGATAGAATGGGACATATAGAATTAGCAGCTCCTGTATCACATATTTGGTTCATGAAGTCATTGCCTAGTAGGATAGCCACGTTACTAGACATGACAATTAAAAATCTAGAAAAAGTTCTATATTTTGAACAATTTATTGTAGTTGAACCAGGTTTGACTGACCTTAAAAAAGGTGAAATAATTTCAGAAGAACAATACATAGATTATCAAGATGAGTATGGTGAGGACTCTTTTAGTGCAGCAATTGGCGCTGAAGCTATTGAACAAATGTTGCTTAATATTGACTTAGAAAATGATTTTAAACAACTTAAGATTGACCTAACTGAAACAAAGTCTGAATTAAAGAAAACAAAAATCACAAAAAGACTAAAACTTATTGAATCATTTATAACTTCCAAAAATAAACCAGAATGGATGATCTTAAGAGTTCTGCCGGTAATACCGCCAGAGTTACGACCTCTCGTACCTTTGGATGGTGGTAGATTTGCAACAAGTGACCTGAATGACTTGTATAGAAGAGTTATCAATAGAAACAACAGATTAAAAAGACTTATTGATCTAAGAGCTCCAGATATAATAATCCGTAATGAAAAAAGAATGCTTCAAGAATCTGTGGACGCACTTTTTGATAATGGAAGAAGGGGAAGAGTAATTACATCAACTAATAAAAGACCTTTAAAGTCTTTATCAGATATGTTGAAAGGTAAGCAAGGGCGTTTTAGACAAAATCTACTTGGTAAAAGAGTGGACTACTCCGGCAGATCTGTGATTGTAGTTGGCCCAAATCTCAAATTACATCAATGTGGTATTCCAAAAAAAATGGCTCTTGAATTATTTAAACCATTCATATTTCACAAACTAGATATCTATGGTTGGGCAAACACTATTAAGGCTGCGAAAAAGCTTGTTGAAAAAGAGGATCCAAGGGTATGGGATATTCTTGAGGAGGTTATTCGAGAACATCCAGTTTTACTAAACAGAGCTCCAACACTTCATAGACTAGGAATACAAGCCTTTGAGCCTATTCTAATTGAAGGTAAATCTATCCAATTACATCCTTTGGTGTGTACTGCGTTTAATGCTGATTTTGATGGAGATCAGATGGCCGTTCACGTGCCGTTAAGCCTAGAAGCTCAACTAGAGGCTAGAGTTTTAATGATGAGTACGAATAATATTTTATCACCATCAAGTGGAAAACCAATAATTGTGCCATCACAAGACATCGTTTTAGGTATTTACTACTTATCTATACTTCGTGAAAATCAAAAAGGGCAAGGCAGATCTTTTATTGATTTAAATGAAATCATGAAAGCTCTAGAAAATAAAGATATTACGTTGCACTCTAAAATTTATGCTCGAAAAAATGATTATTTTAATAAAAACAATTTAGTTGAAACTACTCCCGGCAGAATGATACTCGGAGATATATTACCTAAAAATGAGAAAATTAATTTTAAGATGATAAATAAAACATTAACAAAAAAAGAAGTTAGCAATATTATAGATACTGTCTATAGGCATTGTGGACAAAAAGAAACTGTATTATTTGCAGATAAAATAATGAAAATTGGATTTAAATACGCCGCTGTTGCTGGCATTTCTTTTGGAAAAGATGATCTCATTATTCCATCCGATAAACAAAAACTTCTTGAAAACACACAAACTAAAGTTAATGAATATGAAGATCAATACCAAGACGGCTTAATAACTCAGGGGGAAAAATACAACAAGGTTGTAGATGCATGGTCTGACTGTACTAACAGAGTTGCTGACAAAATGCTTGAGGTAATATCAAATCCATCTGATGATCAACCAATCAACTCCGTATATATGATGGCTCACTCTGGTGCTAGAGGTTCAGCAGCCCAGTTAAAACAGTTGTCTGGTATGAGAGGTTTGATGGCTAAACCCTCTGGTGAGATTATTGAAAATCCAATTAAATCTAATTTCAAAGAAGGTTTATCAGTACTAGAATATTTCACATCTACACATGGCGCAAGAAAAGGACTTGCTGATACAGCATTAAAAACAGCAAGTAGTGGATATTTAACAAGAAGACTCGTTGATGTAGCTCAAGATGCTGTAATAAGAGAAGAGGATTGTAAAACTAAAAATGGAGTGATTGTTGAAGAAATAGTTGAGTCTGGTAACATTACTTCCACTCTTTCTGAGAGGGTACTTGGAAGAACACCTGTAAATGATGTTTTAGATGAAAATAACAATTTGCTAATTAAAGCTGGTGAAATAATTTCTGAAAGTCATTTAGAAAATATTTCTAAATTAGGCACAAGGTCACTCAAAATTAGGTCCGTTTTAACATGTGAAACTGAAGATGGAATTTGTTCAAAATGTTACGGTCGAGATCTAGCAAGAGGCACACCGGTAAATATTGGCGAGGCAGTTGGAATTATAGCTGCTCAATCAATAGGAGAGCCTGGTACCCAACTAACAATGAGAACTTTTCATATTGGAGGTGCTGCTAGCTCATCTGTTGAACAGTCTAACTCAGTTTCTCCAATTGATGGAAAAATACAACTAGATAATGTTAAAATTATAAAAGATAAGTTTAACAATAATATTGTTTTGAGCAGAAATGCAAAAGTCAAAATATTTAATCAAGATATAGAAAAATTCTCTGCGAATATTCCTTTTGGGTCTAAACTTTTCGTGGAGGATGGATCAAATATCAAGGTTAATCAGACTATCGCTGAATGGGATCCTTACACTCTTCCTATAATTGCTGAAAATAATGGCTTTGTTAAATATGTAGATTTAAAACAAGGTTCTTCTTTTAGAGAAGCTATCGACGATACCACGGGTATATCTAGTAAAATCGTTATTGATTGGAGCCAAAATCAAAAAAGTAAAAATTTTAAACCTGCTATAAATATTGTTCAAAACCAAAATGAAGATGATTTTCTCAATTACCCTATGTCTATTGACACTATTATTAGTGTAGAAGATGGTGAGGAAATTTCAGCAGGTCAAGTTTTGGCAAGAATACCCAAAGAGTCTTCAAAAACAAAAGACATTACTGGAGGTCTTCCAAGAGTTGCCGAACTATTTGAAGCAAGAAAACCAAAAGATCCAGCAATTATGTCTGAAATGGATGGAAAAATCTCCTTTGGTAAAGATTATAAAAATAAACGTAGAGTTATCATTACAAGTCTTGAAAATGATAATTCCATAGAACTTTTAATTCCAAGATCAAAGTATTTAAATGTTCAAGAAGGTGATTTTGTTAAAAAAGGAGATATACTTGTTGAAGGAACACCTGTTCCACACGACATTTTAAGAATATTAGGAGTTGAAGAATTAGCAAGATATCTTGTTAGAGAAGTTCAGGCTGTTTATAAACTTCAAGGTGTTTACATTAATGATAAACATATTGAAACAATTGCTAGACAGATGCTTCAAAAAGTATTGGTTAAAAATCCTGGAGACTCTAATTTAATCTCCGGAGAGCAAATCCAGAGAAGAGACTTAATTAAATTAAATAAATTATTGACTGAGCAAAACAAGCAACCTATTGAATACGAACCAGTTTTACTAGGAATAACAAAGGCAAGCTTGCAAACAAACTCTTTTATTTCAGCTGCGTCTTTTCAAGAAACAACAAAAGTGCTTACGGATGCGGCCACTCTAGGAAAGATCGATACTCTAAATGGTTTAAAAGAGAACGTCATAGTTGGAAGGCTAATTCCAGCTGGAACTGGTAGAATGACTTCTGAGTATGAAAAAATTGCTAAAATCAGAGATCAGGAAATAGCATCTCAAAATGAGGCTAAAAGCTTAGAAAAACCAGAATAATTCAAGATATTCTCTTGACTTTATTGCTATATATTTTAAAGACCCCTACGATTTGTTAAAGGTCGTGGATTTAATCCAAACACTTAACTTGAGGGAAAAATGCCAACTATTAATCAACTTGTCCGTAAGGGCAGAACAAATGTAAAAAAAAGAAATAAGGTACCAGCCTTAGATCAAAGCCCTCAAAAAAGAGGTGTTTGTACTAGAGTTTATACAACAACACCAAAAAAACCTAATTCTGCTTTAAGAAAAGTTGCAAGAGTAAAACTAACTAATGGACAGGAAGTTTCAGCATACATACCAGGAGAAGGTCATAACCTTCAGGAGCATTCGGTTGTATTGATACGTGGTGGAAGGGTTAAAGATTTACCTGGCGTACGATATCATATTCTTAGAGGAACACTTGATACGCAGGGAGTTAGTTCGAGAAAACAAAGAAGATCCTTATATGGAGCAAAACGTCCGAAGTAATTATGTCTAGAAGAAGAGCAGCTGAAAAAAGAACTATACTTCCTGATCACAAATTTAAGGATTTAGTATTAGCTAAGTTTATGAACAGAATTATGGAAGATGGTAAAAAATCCGTTTCTGAAAGAATTGTTTATGGTGCGTTTGAAATTGTTTCTGACAAAACAGATAAAAGTCCAATAGATTTTTTTCATGAGGCTTTAAATAATGTTAAGCCATCTTTAGAAGTAAGATCTAGAAGAGTTGGAGGAGCAACTTATCAAGTTCCGATGGAGGTGAGACCTAAAAGGGCTCAAACTCTTGCAATGAAATGGATAGTTGACTCGGCTACAAAAAGAAATGAAAAAACTATGAGGGAAAGAGTTGCAAACGAAATAATAGATGCGTTTAACAATAAAGGTAATGCCGTAAAAAAAAGAGAAGAAACTCACAAGATGGCTGAGGCTAACAGAGCGTTCTCACATTTTAGGTGGTAATTGATGACTAGAACTCATGAACTTGGAAAGTACAGAAATATTGGAATCATGGCACATATCGATGCTGGCAAAACTACAACAACTGAGCGTATTTTATATTATACAGGTAAATCACACAAGATTGGTGAAGTGCATGATGGTGCAGCAACAATGGATTGGATGGAGCAAGAGCAAGAAAGAGGTATAACAATTACATCTGCCGCAACAACATGTTTCTGGAATGACCATAGAATCAATATCATAGATACACCTGGTCACGTTGATTTTACAATAGAGGTTGAGAGATCACTTAAAGTTTTAGACGGAGCAGTAGCTGTCTTTGATGGTGTTGCAGGAGTCGAGCCACAATCAGAAACAGTTTGGAGACAAGCTGACAAATATAAAGTTCCAAGAATGTGTTTTATAAATAAACTTGATAGAACGGGAGCAAACTTTTTCATGTGTGTTGACATGATTACTGAAAGATTGGGATCCTATCCTTTAGTTACTCAATTACCAATTGGCATTGAAAGTCAACTTAAAGGAGTAGTTGATTTAGTAAAAAATATAGCAATTATATGGCAAGATGAAAGTCTAGGTGCAAAGTTTGACATAGTTGAAGTTCCAGATGACCTTAAAGATGATACTGAAAAATATAGATTAAAGTTGATAGAAAAAGTAGTCGAAGAAGATGATTCAATTATGGAAAGCTATTTGGATGGAAAAGAACCATCAATAGACGAATTAAAACTTTGTATAAGAAAAGGAACAATTAAAGGATCTTTCGTACCAGTATTAACAGGATCCGCGTTTAAGAATAAAGGAGTTCAGCCTCTTTTAGATGCTATAATTGATTATATGCCCTCACCTGAAGACGTTGAAAGTGTAAAGGGCTCTGATTTAAAAGATGACTCAAAAGAATTGTTAAGAAAGTGTGATGATAAGGAACCTTTTAGTGCATTAGCATTTAAAATTATGACAGATCCTTTCGTAGGAAGCCTAACTTTTACAAGGATTTATTCTGGTACAATTAATGCTAAGGACTCTGTTTTAAATTCTAACTCTGGAAAAAAAGAAAATATAGGAAGAATGCTCTTAATGCATGCAAATAATAGAGAAGAAATAAAAGCTGCGCACGCTGGAGATATAGTGGCCTTAGTTGGTTTAAAAGATGTAACAACTGGGGAAACTCTCTGCGATAATAATAATCCTATAGTTTTGGAGAAAATGGACTTTCCTGATCCAGTTATTGAAGTAGCAGTTGAGCCAAAAACAAAAGCTGACCATGAAAAAATGGGTCAAGCTCTTGGAAGGTTGGCTCAAGAAGATCCTAGTTTTAGAGTTACAACTGATCATGAAAGTGGCCAAACAATTATTAAAGGTATGGGTGAACTTCATTTAGAAATACTAGTTGATAGAATGAAAAGAGAATTTAAAGTAGAAGCTAATGTAGGTGCTCCTCAAGTAGCTTATAGAGAAACAATCTCAAATTCATATGATGTAGATTACACCCATAAAAAACAATCTGGTGGAGCAGGGCAATTTGCAAGAGTAAAAATAAAATTTGAGCCTGGAGAACCTGGAAGTGGTTATGTGTTTGTTAATCAAATTAAAGGTGGAAATATACCTACCGAACATATTCCAGGAGTTGAAAAAGGTCTTGTTGCACAACAACAAACAGGCGTCATAGCTGGTTTTCCATGCATAGATTTTAAAGCTGTTTTATATGATGGTGCATATCATGACGTTGACTCTAGTGTATTGGCATTTGAGATTGCTGCAAGAGCAGCCTTTAGAGAAGGTATCGCAAAAGCCAGTCCTGTCCTACTTGAACCAATGATGAAAGTAGAGGTAGTGACACCAGAGGAGTATATGGGTGACGTTATTGGTGATTTAAACAGTAGACGTGGCCAAGTACAAGAAATGTCAACAAGAGGAAATGCAAATGTAGTTGATGCAATGGTTCCACTTGCAAATATGTTTGGTTACGTAAATAATTTACGATCACTCTCTCAAGGTAGAGCAAATTATACGATGCAATTTGATCACTATGAGCAAGTGCCATCTAATGTTGCCGATGAAGTGAAAGCAAAGTTAGCATAATGGATAACCAAAATATTAGAATTAGGTTAAGAGGTTTTGATAACAGTCTTTTAGATACAAGTACTCTTGATATAATCAATACTGCAAAGAGAACTGGAGCAAAGGTTAAGGGCCCTATCCCTCTTCCTACAAGATTTGAGAGGTTTACAGTTAATAAGTCGCCACACGTAGATAAAAAAAGTAGAGATCAGCTAGAAATTAGAACTCATAATAGATTAATAGATATAATAGATCCAACACCACAAACAGTAGATGCTTTAATGAAATTAGATCTATCAGCTGGTGTTGAAGTGGATATAAAAATATAAAATGATTAGATCAGGATTAATTGCAACCAAGCTAGGTAATTCTAGTTTTTACAATAAAAGTGGTGTAGCTACCCATGTCACAATTTTAAAAGTTGAGGATTGCATAGTATCTAATGTAAAAACAAATGAAAGACATGGATACAACGCAGTCCAATTATCAAGTATAGACACTGGAAAAGATATTAATAAAATTAATAAAGCTCAAAGAAAAATTTTTAGTTCAAATAATATTTCCCCAAAAAAAATTATTAAAGAGTTTAGGGTTGATGATGAAAATATATTAGAGGTAGGAACAACTTTAAACGTAAATCACTTTAAAGTTGACCAATATATTGATGCAAGCAGTATATCAATTGGAAAAGGTTTTGCAGGCGTTATGAAAAGACATAACTTTGGAGGATTAAGAGCTTCACATGGAGTTTCTATATCACACAGATCCCATGGTTCCACCGGTCAAAATCAGGATCCTGGAAGAGTATTTAAAGGAAAGAAAATGGCTGGCAGAATGGGTGGAAAAAAGGTTACAAAACAAAACCTCAAGGTATTAGATATTGATGAGGAAAAAAAATTGTTAATAGTAAAAGGATCTATGCCGGGAAAAAAAAATACTATTGTTTATATAAAAGATGCTG
>CACAAZ010000013.1 GCA_902530685.1 uncultured Alphaproteobacteria bacterium
TTTTTACTTTTTTAAAAGAAGAAGTAGAAAATGAATGGAAAATTCATAATAGTATCAATAATGAAATTTTAAATTCCTTAATTTGTAGCATTCAGTATTACAACTTATTAGAAATAAGGGAAATTGAGAAAAATTTAAAAAAAATTCTATCTATTGAAAAAATAAAATTGTTAAATTTATCTTATCAAAAGAAAAATTATGAAATATCATATTATGGTAATATTGAAATACTATTAAAGTTGTTTAAAATGAATAATTTAAAAATTCTTAACGAAAATAAATTATGTAAAATTTCTTTAATATGAAAAAGCAAAGAATATTTAAATTTGATTTTAAAGAAATTATCAATCCTTCGAATTTTTACGTAAATGAAACTAATTTACAGGCTTTTAATGGTGTAATAAATAATAATTATAAAAATATTTATCTATATGGTCCAAAAAAAAGTGGTAAATCATATCTTTCAGAAATTTGGACTCAGAAGTATAATGCGATAAAATTAGACAATAATTTTGAACGAATTATTGAAATTAAAAAAAATGTTTTTATTGATGATATTGAAAAAATTAATAATGAAGAAGAAATATTCCATATTATTAATCACTGTACACTTAATAGACTAAGTATTTTAATTACCTCAAATCTTTTTATAAATGAAATAAATTTTTTTTTAAATGATTTAAATTCAAGATTAAAAGTTTTTAATTTTTTAAGAATAAATAAACCAGACGATGACATGCTTTTAAATATCCTAATAAAAAAATTTACTGAAAAACAATTTGTTATAAACTCTGAAGATATTTTTCAATTTATATTGAAACATGCAAATAGGTCTTATGAGAATATTCATAATATAGTTAATAAATTAGACAATCTGTCAATTGAAAAAAAAAGACAATTAACAATACCATTAGTTAAAGAAATATTGTAGACAATCAAAATTATGAATAAATATCGTTCGCATTTATGCTCAGATCTATCAATAAGTAATTTAAGTGATAAGGTCACCTTATCTGGTTGGGCTGACACCATTAGAGACCATGGAAACTTGTTATTCATTGATCTAAGAGATAATTATGGCATAACACAATGCGTAATAGACGGAACTCACTCTCTTTTTAATGAAATTAGCAAACTGAGTAATGAAAGTGTTATAACGATTGCTGGTGTTGTAGTAAAAAGATCCGAAGAAACTATAAATAAAAATCTGCTAACTGGTGAAATTGAAGTTAAGATTGATGATTATAAATTGCTATCAAAATCTGAAATTCTTCCATTACCCGTCAATTCAGATATTGAATATGGTGAAGAGATTAGACTTAAATACAGATTCTTAGACTTAAGAAGAAATAAACTTCATAAAAATATCTTGCTAAGAAATAAAATTATTTCTGATATTAGAAAAAAAATGACTGAAAGAAATTTTATAGAGTTTCAAACACCTATATTAACTTCATCATCACCAGAAGGTGCTAGAGATTATCTAGTACCCTCTAGATTACATCAGGGTAAATTTTATGCTCTTCCTCAAGCGCCCCAACAATTTAAACAATTATTAATGATTGCTGGATTTGATAAATATTTTCAAATAGCACCATGTTTTAGGGATGAAGATAGTAGAGCAGATCGTTCTCCAGGTGAATTCTATCAATTAGATTTTGAAATGAGTTTTGTGACTCAAGAAGATATATTTGCAGCCATTGAGCCAGTTTTATTTGAAATATTTGATGAAAATAAAAAAAATAAAAAAATCAAAGTAAGCCCATACCCTTTTAAAAGAATACCATACAATGAAACAATGGAAACATATGGAACGGATAAACCAGACCTACGAAATCCACTAGTAATAAGCGATTATACAAAAGTATTTAGAGATTCAAATTTTAAAATATTTAGTAATCAAATAGATAAAGGATCAGTAGTTAAAGGAATAATTGTTAAAAATACTGGTGATCAACCTAGAAGTTTCTTTGATAAATTAAATAACTGGGCGAGAGAAGAAGGGGCCGCTGGATTAGGTTATATTTCATTCATAGAAAATAATTTTAAAGGTCCAATTGCAAAGAACTTAAATGAAGATCAATTATTAACATTAAAGCTTGAAGAAAATGACTCCATATTTTTCATTTGTGATAAATTGAAAGAAGCTCAATTATTTTCTGGTAAAGTAAGAGAAAAAATTTGTAATGATTTAAATTTACTTAATAAAAACTCTTTTGAATTTTGTTGGATAGTAGACTTTCCAATGTATGAAATTGATGAAAAAACCAATAAAATACAATTTAGTCATAATCCTTTTTCAATGCCACAAGGTGAAATGGAGTCTTTAGAAAAAAAAGATCCTCTTGACATAAAAGCATATCAATATGACATTGTTTGTAACGGTATAGAGTTATCCTCTGGTGCAATTAGAAATCATAAGCCAGAAATTATGTATAAAGCATTTGATATAGCTGGTTATTCGAAAGAAGATTTAGAGAAAAAATTTTCAGGAATGATTAATGCCCTCAAGTTTGGAGCACCTCCTCATGGAGGTAGTGCTCCAGGTATTGATAGAATTGTTATGTTACTTGCTGATGAGCTAAACATTAGAGAAGTAATAGCTTTCCCAATGAATCAACAAGCTATGGATTTAATGATGGATGCTCCTGCAAGTATTGATAAAGAAAGACTAGAAGAATTAGGTATAAAATTAATAGATAAAAATTAATCCTGTTCCAAAAATTGCAAAAATTGTTCCCACCCATGCACCATAAGAGGGTATTTTTTTTGTTAATATCCAAAGAAGAAATAATATCATTATTGGACTAGTGGAAGATAAAGTTGCAACAATACCTGCATCAGCTTTTTGTAATGCGATTAAGAGTAAACTCATACCTAAGGCCATTCCTAAAAAGCCACTAAGAATTGATTGGTAAATAATTTTTGCTGTAAGATTTACTTTTGTATTAAAAACTTCATAATTTAAAAAAAATGTAAATGATAAAAAAATACATGAAATAGTAGTCCTAATTGCTGCTGAAGCTATTGGATCTGCTCCATCTGATAATATCGGTTTCATCATAACCAATCCAATTGCTTGGCACAAAGCAGCTCCAATGGATAAAATAATTCCTATATAAAGTGGACCTTCTACTTTTTCCCATCTATGCCCAGATCCTTTCTTATCTCCATAGGAAATTGCTAAAACAACACCAAAAAAAACAACAAAACAACCAATAATACTTACAATTGAAGCGAGTTCATTTAGAAAAAAAATATTAATTATTATAGTAAAAGGAGCAGCTAATGAAAATAAAATATTATTCCTTCTTGGTCCAATTTTTTGTAAGGCAATAAACAATAAAGTATCACCTAAGAATATCCCAACAATTCCTGAAATTACAATAATAGTTAAATAATCAACGCTTATCGTATTCCAAGTATTTACATAAAATGTGTAAGTAATTAATATTATAGATACAAAAAATAATCTAAGACGATTAAAAGCCAAACCTCCAATAGTTCTAGTAACATCTGCTGATACTAAAGACGCCACTGCCCAACAGAGTGCAGCAGCCATTGCAACAAAGTAATAATAGATCATATTGTTTATTAAAATAAACTTAAAATAAATTTAATAGGTATTGATAAATACTCACCTAAAAGATGTTCTTGTAATGCAAATCTTTTAATTAATCCTGTAGCTCTTAATATTGCATATATTACTAAAGCCCATAAATAAATTCCAAAAATAAAATTTATGTATGATATTATTTTTTTAAATTTGTTATAATAATTCATATGAAACCTAAATATTGGAATAAAGGTAAGATTTATCTATCAAATAAAGATAAAGTTTTGAAGAAATTAATTCAAACTTATAGGAATGAATATTTAAATCTAAATTCTAATTATTTTCATTCTTTAATTAATTCAATAATTGGTCAACAAATATCAGTATCTGCAGCTGATTCGATAAAAACTAAATTTTTTAAACTTAAAAGAAATATAACACCACAAACTGTATCTAATTTACGTACTACAAATTTACGAAAATGCGGTCTATCAAGACAAAAAATTTTGTATATAAGAAATATTTCTAAATTTTTTTTACAAAACAAGAAATTCATAAAAAATATTAATAAATATTCTGAACAAGAAATTTATAAAAATTTAATTGAAATAAAAGGAGTAGGGAATTGGACTATCCATATGTTTTTAATGTTTAGTTATGGAAGCTCAAACATTTTTCCAACAGGTGATTTAGGTTTTTTAAAAGCTATTTCAAAAATGTATAAAATCCCATTACCTATAAGCGATAGAAAACTAAAATTATTAAACCAAAAATGGAGCCCTTTTTGTTCACAAGCTACTTGGTATTTATGGAGATCTCTCGACCCTATACCTGTAAATTATTAAAAATCTTATTTTTTTTAAATAATTAACATATTTTTTATTTAACAAAGTAAATATTCAACAAAATTCGCAAAATTTAAAATATTAATATTAATTAATGGGTCAATTTATTTTAGATATTCAAAATATTAGTAAATCTTTTCCAAGAGTTAAGGCAAATAACAAAGTTTCTTTTGGAGTTAAAAAAAATACTGTTCACGCAATTTTAGGAGAAAATGGAGCTGGTAAATCAACATTCGTAAAAATTTTATATGGTCTTATTAAGCAAGATGAAGGAAAAATAATTTATAAAAATAATGAATTAAAAATTTCTTCTCCTGCTGAAGCCAGGAAAGTTGGTATTGGAATGATATTTCAACATTTTTCATTATTTGAATCTTTAACTGTTAGAGAAAACTTAATGTTAGGTATTGATGATTATATATCTTATAAAAAACTTGAAATTAAAATTGAAAATTTAATTCAAAAGTATAAGTTAACACTTGATCTAGATGCTCCTGTAATTTCACTTTCTTCTGGTCAAAAACAGAGGGTAGAAATAGTAAGAGTTTTACTACAAAATCCAAAAATATTAGTAATGGATGAACCTACATCTGTATTATCTCCACAAGAGGTTAAAAGTTTATTTATTACACTCAATGCACTTGTAAAAGATGAAACTACAATACTATACATCACACATAAATTAGAAGAAGTCATTACAATTTGTAATAGTGTTACAATAATGCGTGATGGCGAAGTTATTGAAACCTCATCAATTGGTAGTAACACTGCAAAAACACTTGCTAATAAAATGTTAGGTAAAAATTTAGAAGAGATTTCAAAAGATTTTTCAGCAATAAAGGATCAGATAAATTTTGAAGTGAATAATCTTTCTTGTAAATTTAATGATCCCTTTTTTACAGATATAATCAATATTTCATTTAAAGTAAATAAAGGTGAAATACTAGGTATTGCTGGAGTTGCTGGTAATGGTCAAACTGAATTAATGGAAATTTTATCTGGTGAAAATTTGAATATAGAGTCAGGAAAAATACTATACAACAATAAAAGAATTGAAAAATTAAATCCACAACAAAGAAGAAATTTATCAATTTCTTTTGTGCCTGAAGATAGATTAGGTCATAGTGCAGTCCCAGAACTTTCGTTAAATGAAAATACTTTATTGAGTAGATTTTATAATAATAAATTTACAAAAAATGGATTAATTCAGAAAAAGATTTTAGATGATCATACTAAAAGTATAATTAATCTCTTTAATGTAAAATGTTTAGACGCTGATTCTAATGCTTCAAGTTTATCAGGTGGAAATTTGCAAAAATATGTAATTGGTAGAGAAATTTTATCTGAACCTGAATTATTAATAATTTCACATCCTACATGGGGCATTGATGCAGGAGCGGAAAACTTTATTAGACAATCATTGATTAAATTATCAAAACTTGGAACATCCATAATTGTAATTTCACAAGATTTGGAAGAGTTAATTCAAATTTCACATAAATTATCAATTATATATAATGGCACTCTATCAAATACATTTAATACTGATAGTATAGATATCGAGAAAGTTGGATTACTTATGGGCGGAGGAAAATGAATTTTTTTTTACCCTCAATTGTTCTAAGAACACAAAATTCAAGTTCTGTAAATTTTTTAGTTCCTTTGATAGCTATTGTTTTCACTCTATTAACAGGATCATTAATATTTTCCTTGTTAGGTTTCGATCCTATTTATTCTCTATATACTTTCTTTATCTCACCAATCTCATCGTTGTATGGATTTTCTGAGTTACTAGTTAAAGCTACACCCCTAGCATTAATTGCTATTGGTTTATCTTATTGTTTTAAAAATAATATTTATAATATTGGAGCAGAAGGTCAGCTTACAATGGGTGCAATATTTGGTGGGGGTGTTGCAATATATTTTTATAATGTTGAAGGATTTTGGTTACTCCCTCTTATGCTTTTAGCAGGAGTACTTGGAGGATCTTTATGGGCTTTAATACCAGCTCTTTTAAAAACAAAATTTAATACCAATGAAATTTTAACTAGTTTAATGTTAGTTTATGTTGCTACTTTTATATTAGATTATCTTGTGGTAGGTCCCTGGAAAGATCCTTCAGGGTTTAGTTATCCAAAATCTAGACCATTCAATGAATCTGCAAGAATGCCTGAATTATTTAATGGTCTAAGAGTACACTTTGGTTTAGTAATAACATTAATTCTAATTTTTATTTCATGGTTTATATTTTCAAAAACAATTTTTGGCTTTCAATTAAAAGTATCAGGTCTAAGTATTAAAGCAGCTCGATTTGCAGGTTTTAATCAAAACAAACTTATTATTTCTGCTTTTATAATTTGTGGGGGATTTGCTGGATTAGCAGGATTAGGAGAAGTTTCAGGACCTATTGGTTTGTTGTATAGAGATATATCTCCTAATTATGGTTTTACAGCAATAATCGTTGCTTTTCTAGGAAGATTACATCCAATAGGAATAATTTTTTCTTCATTAATTATTGCTTTGACTTATTTAGGTGCTGAAGATGCTCAAATTTTTTTACAAATTCCCTCTGCAGTTGGATTTATTTTTCAAGGATTATTATTATTTTACCTTTTGGGTGCAGAATTATTGATTAATTATAAAATTCAATTTGGAAAAATTTCATGAATCTAGATTTTATAATTGGAATTTTAGAAATTATATTAATAGCTACAACCCCACTTGTTTTTGCAGCAATTGGTGAGTTAGTAACTGAAAAATCTGGAGTTTTAAATTTAGGTGTTGAGGGTATGATGTTAGTTGGTGCAGTTTCAGCATTTGTTACACTAGTAATTAGCGGAAGTTATTTTTTGGCATTTTTAATCTCTATCTTTTCAGGGATTTTAATGTCAGGTATGTTTGCAATCTTAGTTCTGTATTTAATGACAAATCAAATAGCAACAGGTCTAGCTTTAACAATTTTTGGTATTGGTTTAAGCTCTATGATTGGAAAAAAATATATTGGAACACCAATAGATGGTTTATCTCCATGGTTTTTTGTTTTAATTTCTTTTGTAATAGTATTTATTGTAAGTTATTTTTTTTATAAAACTAAATCTGGATTAATTTTGAGAGCAGTTGGTGAATCTCATAATGCTGCACATGCTTTAGGTTACAATGTAATTAAGGTCAGATTCATAGCTATTATATTTGGTGGATCAATGTGTGCACTTGCTGGTTCATATATATCAATATGTTATGCACCAATGTGGCAGGAAGGCATGACCGCAGAAAGAGGCTGGATTGCTCTTGCAATAGTAGTTTTTTCTACATGGAAACCTGAAAGAATTTTAATTGGTGCTTACATTTTTGGTGGAGTAACTATTTTGCAAATGAATCTTCAGGCATTGGGTATAAGAATTCCTGGTCAATTTTTTAATATGGCTCCTTATGTTGCAACAATCATTGTTCTTATATTTATTTCTAGTAATAAACTCAGAATAAAACTTAGTGCACCAGCATCTTTGACCATACCCTTTTTTAAAGGAAAATAAATATCCACTAAAAATTAAATTTTATTAGTATGAGTTATTGAGGCAAAATTAAAAATATTTAAAATGATATTTGAAAAGAATTATTTTTAGCAGGTGAGGTTAAAATGATTAGAATTATTACTTTTTTTACTACTTTTTTATTTTTTATATTTGGAAGTGCGCATGCAGATCCAAAAAAAGTAGGATTTATTTATATTGGTCCTCCTGGTGATCATGGATGGACATATATGCATGACGTTGGGAGAAAATACATGGAAAGTCAGTTGGGAGACTCTATTTCAACTACTTATATTGAAAATGTTCCAGAAAACGCTGATGCAGTTAGAGCTATTAGAAAATTAGCTGACTCTGGTCATGATCTAATTTTTACAACTTCTTTTAATTATATGGATCAAACCCATGAAGTTGCAAAAGATTTTCCAGATATTAAATTTGAACATGCCACGGGATATATTCAAGCTGATAATGTCGCGACTTACTCAGCAAGATTTTATGAAGGCAGAATGATTGAAGGTCATATTGCGGGACACATGACAAAAACCAATACTATTGGTTATATTGCCTCTTATCCTATTCCTGAAGTTGTAAGAGGTATAAATGCCTTTTATTTAGCAGCATCAAAAGTAAATCCAGATATTAAAATGAAAATAATTTGGGTTTTCACATGGTATGATCCAGGCAAAGAGGCAGATGCAGCTAACACTCTAATAAATCAAGGAGCAGATATTATTGTTCAGCATACTGATACTTATGCACCTTGTCAGGCTGCTCAAAAAGCAGGAGTGCTTGCATTTGGACAAGCATCAAATCAGGAAGAATTTTGCCCTGACTCGCATTTGACGGCTATCGAAGACATTTGGGGACCATATTATGCAGCAAGAGCAAAGGCTGTTGTTGATGGAACATGGTCATCAGGCGATACATGGGATGGAATGGATAAAGGTATGGTTGTAATGTCACCGTACAATACAAAATTGATGCCTGCTAGTCTGATTCAAGAGGCTGTAAATATGGAGGTTGCTATTAAAGATGGCACACTTCATCCATTTACTGGTCCAATTTATAATCAAGCTGGTGAAATGGTTGTTCCTGAAGGTGAAGTTGCACCAGATGGAATGTTGCTTGGTATGAATTTTTATGTTCAGGGGATAGACGGAGAAGTCCCTCAATAAATACTAATATTATTTACCTCTCTAAAATTTAATTTAGGGAGGTTTATTTTGGAGATTCTAATGTCTGATTTACATATTTCGTGGGAAGAATATCGAAAGAAAACTGAGCAACTTGCTAGCGACATTTACAAAGATGGATGGGAATTTAATCAACTTGTCTGTATAGCCAAAGGTGGCATGCGTGTTGGGGATATGATGGCTAGAATATTTGATGTTCCATTAGCAATATTATCGGTAGAATCATATAGAGGTGATGGTGTTAAAAACAAAAGAGGCGGTATCACATTTTCAAGAGATTTGGCAAAAACTAGTCCAAATATTGGATCTAAGGTTTTATTAGTAGATGATCTTGCTGATTCAGGAATAACTCTGAAGAAAAGTATTGATTGGCTGCAGCATACATATGGTTTTTATATTGATGAACCAATAAGAACTGGTGTATTATTTTATAAAGCAGTTTCAAGTTTTAAGCCAGATTATTATATTGATTATTTAGAAGATTCACCATGGATACATATGCCATATGAAATATACGAAACAATGAAGCCTGAGGAATTAGGTTAAAATATTGAAATAATTTCTTTAAGTTTTTTTTTATTTTTTGCATAAGATGGAATTTTAGTATTTTCTTCCGGGTAACCAACTATCAATAAAACAAAAGGTTTTTCATTTAATGGTCTCTTTAAAATTTTATTTAAAAATGTCATTGGACTTGGTGTATGTGTTAGCATAGCTAATCCAGAAAAGTGCAAACAAGTTATTAATATTCCTGTTGCTATTCCAACAGACTCTTTAACATAATAGTTTTTTATTTTTTTATTATTTGATAGCGAGAATTTTTTTTCAAATATTGCAATTAGGTAAGGAGCATCTTCTAAAAAATTTTTCTTAGAGTCAGTTCCTAGTGGTTTTAAGGCATCGAGCCATTCATTTGTAGCTCTAAATTTATAAAATTTTTCCTCTTCTTGTTCTGCAGCTTTTCTAATTAATTTTTTTATATTTTTATTTTTAATAATAACAAAGTGCCATGGTTGCAGATTTGCACCACTAGGAGCAGTACCAGCTGATAAAATTGAATTTTTAATTACACTAATTGCAAAATCTTTTTTGCTAAAATTTCTTACACTTCTTCTATTTTTTATAGAATTATAAAATTTTTTTGAATTTATTTTCATATCTTTAATAGTTTGATTTGAAAATATTAGATCTTCAGTTATGTATGATTCTGAATTATGCATTGGATATTTATTATTTTTGGAGTTATATTAATTTCAATTTCTTTAAGCAATCCTTTTTATAAATTAACAATGAAAAAAATTATAAATTTAAATCTTTTTTTTCAAATTATTTTACGATTTTTATTTTTTTTATTATCAATTATTATAATTTTTTTGGGTTTATACTATGAAAGTATTCTTTAATAACGTCTTATATTCCTGTCAATTAATGCAGCCCACGCATCAATGCCTCCAAGAACATTAACGCAATATTGATAGCCTTGAGCCTTAAGCCACTTACAAACAGCCTGACTTCTAGTTCCGGTATGACACATAACAAATATATTTTTATTTTTATTTAATTCTTTATGTCTTTCAGCGATTTCTGACAATTTCATATGTATTGTACCTTTAATATGTGCATGATCTCTCTCAGTATCTTCTCTCACATCAATTATTTGTATTTTTTTATCGATTTGTTTAATCTCATTTAACTGATGAACAGTTATTTCACTACTGTTATAAAGATCCATTTTGTTATTTTATATGTTTAAAAATATTTATCTAGTACTTAATTTATCAAACTTTTTATTATTTAAAAATAAAATTTGAGTATTTAATTTAATTCGTTATAAGCCATTAATAATGTCAAAAAAAATAACTTTTTCAGCTTTTGGTAGAGACTCTTATTATCATAGAGATTGGTTTAAAAAGAATGGCTTTAAGTTTGATAGAAGCTCAAAAAAATGGACAGTTGAAAATCTTCCAATTGATAATGCAGAAGAATTTGGGAGTTACTGCAGGAAATATGGTTTAACTTTTGAGAGATCTGATAGAATGATAACAGAATTTGATTATGCTGATTACTTATGGGATGGTAGAAGAGGTGAATTTATGAAGGAGGAGCAAGCAATATCAATTCCTAAACCAAAAAATAAAATATAATATTTGAAACAAAAACTACCAACTAATAATTTCTTTCTTCTTATTATTCTTTCTGCAATTTGGGGATCTGCCTTTTTCGCAATTAAACTTTGTCTAGATATGTTTTCACCTACTGCAGTAGCATCTTTAAGATTAATAATAGCATCTTTCTTATTATTAGTTTTTTTTTATTTTCAAAAATATAAAATAATATTTGATAAAGAAATTATATTTTTACTATTTATAATAGGTATAATTGGGAATTTTATACCTTTTTATTTAATTAGTTGGGCTGAGCAATATATTCAATCATCAACAGCAGGAATGCTAATGGCAATTGGCCCAATTATTACACTTATAATGTCTCATTTTCTTACTAAACATGAAAAATTTACTTTAATTAAATTTGTGTCGATAATTGTAGGCTTTATTGGAGTTTTATTTATCTTTAATATTAATTTTAACGAAAATCCACTCAAATACAATTCATTAGCAATTATTGCAAAAATTTTTGTAATATTTGCTGCTTTTGGTTACATGTTTTCGAATATACTTGCTTATGAAAAATTAAATCAAATTGATTCATTTTCCATAACAACCTTTGCTACAACTTTTGGAGCTATTTTTTCAATTCCTTTTCTATTGTTTGATATTAGTTATAACAGTTATGATTTAAAGTTGAGCGTTAATTCCATTCTTGCGATTTTATATCTTGGCATTTTCCCAACAGCAATAGCTTTTCAATTTAGATACTATATTACTAAAACTTCAGGACCTATTTTTTTATCATACGTTGCTTATTTGATACCTGTATTTTCATTAATTTGGGGATATATTCTTTTATCAGAAGAAATTGGACTAAATTCTTTAATTGGAATTGTTCTGATTTTATTAGGAGTTTATTTAGGACAAAAAGGTTTAGTGAATAAAATATCCAAAAAAAACATATAATATAAGCAAAATACTTATAATTATTGATAAATTTTTAAAATTAAAAAACTTCATTTAATGTTGAAATTTAATCATTTTTAGTTCAATATACTTTTAAAATGTCGGACTCAATTAAATATTTACTTGAAGAAAATAAAGCACCAAAGTTTTGGTATAATATTAATGCAGACTTACCAAGTCCACCACCGCCACCATTACATCCTGGAACAAAACAACCAGCTGGTCCTGATGACTTTGCTCCTTTATTTCCGATGAGTTTAATTATGCAAGAAGTTTCTACTGAAAGAGAAATAGAAATTCCTGAGCCAGTAAGAGAAGTATACAAGCAATGGAGACCTTCTCCATTATTTAGAGCAAGAAGATTAGAAAAATTTTTAGATACACCAGCTAAAATTTACTACAAATATGAAGGTGTTAGCCCTACTGGAAGTCACAAACCAAATACTGCAGTCCCACAAGCATTTTTTAATAAAGAAGAAGGAATTAGTAAAATATTTACTGAAACGGGCGCAGGTCAATGGGGAAGTTCATTAGCTTTTGCAGGTCAGATCTTTGGTATAGACATAGAAGTTTTCATGGTTAAGGTTAGTTTTGATCATAAACCTTACAGAAAATTAATGATGCAATCGTTCGGTGCTAACTGTCACGCTAGTCCATCTAAATTAACTGATTTCGGTAACAAGTTATTATCAGAAAATCCTGATAACCCTGGTAGTTTAGGAATAGCTATATCAGAAGCAATAGAAGCAACTGTTAAAAGTGGAGGTAAAGCAAAATACTCACTTGGAAGTGTTTTAGGTCATGTTTTAATGCATCAAACTATAAATGGTAATGAAGCTATTATGCAAATGGAGATGGCTGGAGATTACCCTGATATAATTGTTGGTTGTACAGGTGGTGGTAGTAATCTTTCTGGATTAATGTTTCCATTTTTAGGACAACAGTTAAGAGGTGGTCAAAAAATTGATATAATTGGTTGTGAGCCTGCATCATGTCCTTCATTTACTAAGGGTAAGTATGCTTATGATCATGGTGATATGGCAAAGATGACTCCATTAATTAAAATGCATACTCTTGGATCTGATTTCTTACCGCCGGCTAATCACTCTGGTGGATTAAGATACCATGGCATGTCTTATCATTTAAGTCACTTATATGAGTTAGGTCTGATGAGAGCAAAGGCTTACGGTCAAAAAGATTGTTTTGAAGCTGGTTTAACTTTTGCAAAACAAGAAGGAATCATCCCTGCTCCAGAAGGAAATCATGCAATCAAGGGTGCAATTGATGCAGCTTTAGAATGTAAAGAAAAAGGTGAGTCAAAAACTGTTCTCTTTAATTTATGTGGTCATGGATATTTTGATATGTCAGCTTACGATGATTATCTAAATGGATCAATGGCTGATGATGTAATTGATGATGATGGAATAGGTAAATCTATTTCTCAAATACCAGAAGTAGCGTAATTTAAGTTTAAATTTTTTTTTATTTAATTAAAGGTGTTTCTTTATTATGGTTGAGATTAAACCTTTCAAAGGAACACGCCCTTATAACGAAGATGCAAAAAATTTAATTGCTCCTTCTACTGATCATTTAAGTATTGAAAATATAGAAATATTTAAAAAAAATAATTATTGGAATTACTTAAAAATTTTGAATCCCGTTGGACAATTAAAAGAAGCAGATACTCTTTTAGAAGCAAAATCTCATTTTAAGGAAATGAAAGAAAATGATGTAATTAAAAAAGATCAAGAATTATTTTATTATATTTATCAAATTGAATTTCAAGGCCATACTCAACTAGGATTTTTATCTCTTTCTAAAATATCAGATTTTGTAGATGAAAAAATTAAAGCACATGAAAAAATATACGAGAAAAGGATGAGGGAAAGAGCAGAACAAATGTTAAATATAAAAACACAAATTGGTCCTATCTATGTAGTTTATAAAAAAAATAATAAGATAAAAGATTTGTTATCCTCTATAATATTAAATACCCCGGACTATGATTTTGAAAGCTTCGATAAATCTATTCATAAACTTTGGTGTATTTCTGATCAATCTTTTATAGAAAATTTATCTTCTCTTTTTATAAATGAAGTAGATAATTTTTATATTGCAGATGGACATCATAGAATGGGTGCAATGAAAATTATTGGAGAATTAAATTATAATAAAAATATTTTACAGGAAGATTTTATGATAGCAGCGTTTCCAAGTGATGAAGCTAAAATATTTGACTATAATAGAGTTGTTAAAGATTTAAATGGTTTAAGTGAAGAAAAGTTTTTAGAAATTCTTTCTGAAAACTTTGAAATCAAAAATGAAAAAATTCCTTTCAAACCTCAATCAAATAAACAATTTGGAATGTATCATGAAAAAAAATGGTATTCATTACATTTTAAAACTGAACTAAAAACTGATAATTTTGTTGATACACTAGATATTAATATTTTAAACAATTTCGTTTTCAAAAAACATTTAAATATTTCTGATGTTAATAATGATGAAAGAATAAGATTTATTGCCGGATGCCATGGTTTGAAAGCTTTAGAAAAAAAAGTTGATGAAAATAATGATAGTGTGGCATTTTCTATCTTCCCATCTTCAATAAGTGATGTTATTAAAGTCGCAAATAAAAATTTGACTATGCCTCCTAAATCAACGTGGTTTGACCCAAAACCTTTAGATGGCTTAGTAGTCTACGAGTTTGAAAAAGTATATGAATAAACCTAATACTAAACCTAATAACCCAAACTTTTCAAGTGGACCAACCTCAAAAAGACCAGGGTGGGACATATCCGTTTTGAGTAATGCTTTAACTGGGAGATCTCATAGATCTGTTGAATGTAAAGCAAGACTAAAAGAAGCAATAGATAAATCTAAAGATATTCTAAAATTACCTGATGATTATTTATTGGGTATAATGCCTGGATCAAATACTGGTGCTTTAGAAGCTGCCATGTGGTGCCTATTAGGTAAAACGGGTGTTGATATTCTTGCATGGGAAAATTTTGGTAAAGATTGGGTAATCGATGCAATTAGTGAATTAAAATTAGAGAATTTAAATATTCATGAAGAAGATTATGGTAAACTACCTGATCTTAGCAAAGTTAATTTTGACAATGATGTTATTTTTACTTGGAATGGAACAACATCAGGTGTCAAAGTTCCTAATGGAGATTGGATACCTGATGACAGAAAAGGCCTAACCATTTGTGATGCTACTTCAGCAATCTTTGGTATGCCTATAGATTATAACAAATGTGATGTTATAACTTGGTCTTGGCAAAAAATACTTGGAGGAGAGGCCGCTCATGGAATGATTGCAATTTCTCCACGCGTCGTAGAAAGATTAGAGAGTTTTACGCCCAGTTGGCCTGTGCCTAAATTATTTCGATTAGCTGAAAAACAAAAATTAATAAAAGGTATATTTGAAGGAAACACAATAAATACACCGTCAATGATATGTGTTGAAGATATCATTGATTCATTAAATTGGGTCTCTTCTCAGGGAGGGTTAAATTCATTAATTTCTAAATCTCAGAATTCACTACAAAAAATTAGAGAATGGATTAATGAGAGAGATTGGGTCACTTTTTTATCTGAAATTAAAGATGATAATTATATCTCAAACACTGGAATAACTTTTAAAATTATTGAAGATTGGTTTACTAATAAAGATGAAAGTGGTCAAAGAGCTGTAATGGCTGATATTTGCAAGTTGCTTTCTGAAAATAATGTTGGATTTGATTGTAATGGATATCCAAAAGCACCACCTTCTTTTAGAATATGGGCAGGAGGAACGGTTCAAACTTCAGATGTAGAATTAGTTTTACCTTGGATTGATTGGGCCTATTCAGAGATTAAATCAAAACATGCCTAAAGTACTAATATCAGATTCACTAGATAATATTGCATCTGAAATTTTAATAAAAAATAACATTTCAGTTGATACAAAAACAAACTTACCTCCTGAAGAATTAAAAAAAATAATTGATAACTATGATGGTTTAATTATTCGTTCTGCAACTAAAGTTCGAAAAGATTTAATTGATTCTCTTTCAAATTTAAAAATTATTGGTAGGGCAGGAGCAGGAGTAGATAATGTTGATGTGGAAGCTGCTAAAAATAGAAACATTATCGTAATGAATACTCCAGGAGGAAATACAAATGCTACAGCAGAACACACTATTGGTTTAATTTTTGCATTGCAAAGAAAAATTACTGTTGCCAATGAGACAACTCATAAGGGTCTTTGGGAAAAAAAGAAATTAAAAGGAAATGAAATTAAAGGAAAGAAAATTGGTATTATAGGTTTTGGTAATGTAGGTAAAAAAGTTGCAGAATTATCTAATGTATTGGGAATGCACGTTTCAATAGTTTCTTCATACTTTGAAACAATTAAGGATAGCTTTCCTGAATATAATTCTTGTTCTATCGATGAAATTATCAAAGATTCAGATATAATTTCTTTTCATTGTAAACCCAATAAAGATGGCAACCCGATTATGAATAAAAATCATCTATTACTAATGAAAAAAAATTGCATAATTATTAATACCGCAAGAGGTAATTTAGTTGATGAAAATGATCTTAAAAATGCTCTTGAAAAAAAAGAAATCAAAGGCGCTGCTTTAGATGTTTTTAAAAATGAGCCTTTAGAAGAAAGTGGGTTTTATAATTTAGATAATATAATTTTAACCCCACATATTGCTGCTTCTACTGATGAAGCACAAATAGTTGTAGCAGAAATGGTTGCTAATCAGTTTGTTGAATTTTTTAATAATAATAAAATTATAAATTCAGTTACTTAATAAAAATTTCAGTTAAATTTTCTAAGTAAGCAGATGGATTTGAAAGAATGTTACCATCCAATATATTAGCTTGATCTAAAATTAAATTTGAAGCTTTTTTATGGTCAATTTTTGTTAAATTTTGCGATAAATTTACAATCATCGGATGGTTTGGATTAATTTCAAGTATTTTTTTTGAAACAGGAGTTTTTTGATTATGCATTTTCATTAGTTTTTCCATATTTATATCCATTCCAGATTCTTCAGCTACAAGCAGAATTGGGCTTTTGGTTAATCTCTTAGATACAATAACATCAGAAATAGTCTCTTTAAGCTCTGTTTTAAGTATGTTAATTAAATCATTGATTTTACTATCTATTTCTTTTTTATCTTCGTCTTTCTTACTTGATTTTTCTCCAACTTTTGAAACATCAACCTTACCTTTGGTTATTGATTTAAATTCTAAATCTTTAAATTTATTTACGTTTTGTATCCAAAACTCATCTACTGCATCAACCATAAACAAAACTGGTATCTTTTTATCAGTGAAAACTTCTAATTGAGGGGAGTTTTTAATATGATCCTTATCAGTATTAGCAAAATAATAAATTTCTTTCTGATCTTTAGCCATTAATTTAGTATACTCTTCAAGAGATATTTTTTTATCATTTAAAGAATTTTCAAACCTTAATAGCGGTAGGATTTTTTCATGGTGATCATTATGTTCGTATAATCCTTCTTTTAAAACAGGACCAAAATTATTCCAAAATGTCTCAAATTTACCCTTTTCTTTCTTAGCTAAACTATCAATTTCACTTAAAATTTTATTTGTAATACCTTTTTTTATTTTTGTAATAATAGGATTATTTTGAAGCATTTCTCTACTTATATTGAGAGATATATCTTGTGAGTCGACTACTCCTGGAATAAAACGTAACCAATTAGGAATTATGTCTTCGCAATCATCAGTGATAAAAACTTTTTGTACATATAATTTTATTTTATTTTTTCTGTCTGCATTGAATAAGTCCATAGGTTGATTTGTAGGAAAATAAAGTAAAGCTTTATAACTAATAACACCTTCAGCGTTATAATGAATAGTTTTTAAGGGATCATCAAAATTAAATGAAATATTATTATAAAATTGCTTATAATCTTCTTCTTTTATATCCTTTTTATCTTTTAGCCATAATGGACTACCTTCATTTATTTTTTCTTCTTTTTCTTTATCGTCAAGGTCCTTAAGATAAATGGGAAAAGGAATATAATTTGAGTATTTTGTTATAATTGATCTTAAACGAAATGAATCTAAAAATTCATCAGCATCTTTCTTTATATTTAGAGTTATACATGTGCCTCTTTTATCTTTTTTAGCTTCTTCTATGGTATAGTTTTCTTTTCCATTAGAAGACCAAAGATTTGTTTCTTCATTTTCAGCATCTCTAGAAAGCACTTCAACATTATCTGCAACCATATATGAAGAATAAAAACCAACACCAAACTGCCCAATTGCTGAAATATCATTACTTTTTTTATTTTTCATTGCTTCAATAAAATTACTAGTTCCTGATCTCGCTATAGTTCCTAAATTATCAATAAGTTCGTTTTTAGACATACCAATTCCATTATCTTCAATTTCAATAATTTTTTTCTTTTTTGAAACTCTGATATTTATTTTTAAATCCTTTTCATCTTTAAGAAGATTTTTTTTGGACAGTGATTGATATCTTAGTTTTTCGCAGGCATCTGCAGAATTAGATATTAATTCTCTCAAAAATATTTCCCTTTCGCTATAAAGAGAATTGGCAACAAGATCTAAAAGCTTACTGACTTCAGCTTGAAATGTTAAATTTTCTTTAGTTTTTTCTGCCATTTTTGAAATTTAGGCATTCATATCTATAATTCAATAGTAAGCAATAATTTTTTGCCACATTTAAGACTATATAAGTAAAAGTTATGGTATCTACATTTATAATGAAATTTGATAATTTTTTAAAATTATTATGTATTACATTGTTATTTTTATATGCATGCACCTCAAATCAGTTAACAAATACTGCTGATAGTTGCATAATTTTTGATGAAAAGAAAAGCTGGTATAAAGCTACTAAAAATTCTTATGATAAATGGAATACCTCTATTGCATTCCAATTAGCAGTTATAAAACAAGAATCATCTTTTACTCAATTTGCAAAACCGAAAAGAAAAAAATTTTTAGGTTTAATACCAACCTCTAGACCATCAACTGCTTTTGGTTATGCACAAATAACAAATCCCACTTGGGATTGGTATAAGAATAAAACTGGAAATCAAAATGCATCAAGGGCGAACTTTAAAGATGTAACCGATTTTATTGGCTGGTACACAACTCAGTCCGAAAATATGATTGGAATTTCAAAAAATGATTACTATAATCAATATTTAGCATACCATGAAGGTCAAAACGGATGGTCGAAAGAGACATTTAAAAGTAAAGATTGGTTGATTGATGTTGCTAAAAATGTAGAAAGAAATACTAAGATGTTTAATAAACAACTAAAACAATGTGAAGAAAAACTAAATAAAAAAGGTTTCTTCGGAATACTATAATGCCAATTTTAAACAGTATAAATCAAATGCAAGATCAGATGACAAAATGGCGTCAAGATTTACATAAAATTCCTGAGATAGGTCTTCAAGAATTTGAAACATCTAAATATATCAAAAATAAGTTAAGTGAATTTAATATTAAATTTAAAGATGGTTACGCTAATACAGGTGTTGTTGCTTGGGTAGATGGTAATGAGTTTACTAATGATAAGACAATTGGTTTAAGGGCAGATTTTGACGCCCTTCCTATGTCAGAACAAAACGAATTTAATCATAAATCTCAAAATAAAGGTATGATGCATGGTTGTGGTCATGATGGTCATACCACAATGCTTCTTGGGGCGGCGAAATATCTAAGTGAAAATAATAATTTTAATGGAAGAGTATATTTCATTTTTCAACCAGGTGAAGAGGGTTTTGCTGGAGGAGAAAAAATGATTCAAGATGGTATGTTCGATGATTTTAAAATTGATGAAGTTTATGCACTTCATAATTGGCCTGAGTTACCTTTAGGTACGTTTGGTGTAAATAGTGGACCGATGATGGCAGCGGTTGATGAATTTGATATTATTGTAAAAGGAAAGGGTGGTCATGCTGCATCACCTCATCTGGCAATTGATCCTGTGGTAATTTCTGCACAAGTTATTTCTGCTGTTCAAACAATTATAAGTAGATCCACAGATCCTGTTGATAAGGCTCTTATAAGTATTACAAAAATTAATGCTGGTACAGCTTATAATGTAATCGATGATCAAGTAAAAATGGGCGGTACTATTAGAACTTTTCGAAGAGAAACACGAGCATACATAGAGCAAAGATTAAATGAATTATGTAAAGGTATAGCAGATGCACATGGTGCAGAGATAAAAATTGATTTTGATTTAGTTAATAAATATCCACCTACTATAAATTCTAAAGAAGAAACAAAATTTGCAGCAAATGTAGCTAAAGATTTAGTTGGTGATAATAAAGTTATTACTGATATTGACCCGTCAATGGGAGGAGAAGATTTTTCATATTTGTTGGAAAAAAAACCTGGCTCCTATCTTTATCTTGGTCAAGGAGATGAAGAACATAGTGCTCATCTACATACAACAAAGTATGATTTTAATGATAATTTATTACCCATTGGTGTAAATTTTTGGGTAGACCTTGTTCAAAAATACTTTTCAAAGTAATCTTAATTGATGTTAAATTTTAGTGCGATTTATTCAATAATCGCATTTAGAATAAAAGAATTTCTTCAAGAGTATCATTATTCTTTATTAGCCCCTCTAACTACAAATCTTTTATTTATATTAGTTTTTATAACAGTAGAAAATTATTACTCACTTTCTATGGATTCTAGATCTTTTGTTGAATTTATTGCTCCTGGATTAATCATTATGATAGTTGCTCAGGAAAGTTACGATAATTCGTCTGCTACTTTAATTCACATGAAACAAATTGGTTCTTTAGATGATTGGTTAATGGCACCTATCTATAGGATTGAAATATTAATATCATTAATATTCACATCTCTTATTATTGGAATTATTTTAGCATTATTAAATTATTTAATATTTACTTTTTTAATAGATATTGAAATTTATAATTTTTTTTATTTTTTTTACTACTTATTTATAGTAATAATATTTTTTTCATGTTTAGGATGTTTCGTAGGAATTATTTTTAATTCTTGGGACTCACAAAGTACATTCTCGAGTTTTTTTGTTGCGCCAATTAATTTTTTATCAGGAACCTTTTTTTCAATAAATTATCTTCCTGATAATTTGAAGACTATACTTTTATATAATCCTTACTATTATGTTGTAAGTTTTTTTAGAAATTCATTTAATGATGAATTTTCATTTAATTTAGTTGAAAATATCTTTATACTACTCTTTATTTTAATAGCTTTGATTATTACATCATTTATTTTTTTCAAAGGTTTTAAAATTATTAAATGATTGATGTTATCTTTAATTTTTTAATTCAATTTGATTTATTAATCAAAAATAATTTAGAATTGTCGTTAATTTTATATTTTTTATTTTCATTTTTGTTTTTTACATTTTCTCTACCTGGTAGTTTAATAATTATACTTGCATCAAGTTTCTTTTTTGGATTTATTACAGGTTTTATGATTAATATAACAACTATTGTTTTAGGCAGTTTATGTTTTTTTCTTTTTTTTAAAAATATATTTAAAAAATATTTCAATAAACAAATTGAAAAATTTAGTTATAAACTAAATAAAATTATTAAAAAATCATCTTTTGAATACTTAGTTTTATTACGACTTATCTTTGGAGTGCCATTATTTGTTCAAAATTTATTTTTATCAACATTAAATATTTCTAAAACTAAATTTATAATTTCATCTTTTATTGGTTTTACTCCTTATTTTCTTCTTTTTTCATTTATTGGTAATCAATTCTCTGACCTTATTGAAGTTAAAGAATTTCAACTTAGTAATATTTTATCATTTGAATTAATTTTAATTTTTTTACTATTAATTATTTTTTTGTTACTTAGAATTTTTTTTAAATTTAAATAAATAGTTTTTTAAATCTTATTGAAATGAATAATAAATAAATAGTAACAATTATTGCAGCATAAATAGTTATATCAATAATTATTAAATTATTTGCTGAAAATTCATTTGCTATTCTTGAATATATCAAAGTCGAAGTCTGTATTATTGATGTAATAATAATAACATTAAGTAATTTGATTGAGCCCTTTGTATTTAAGTAGATCATTAAAAGTCCAATAAATAAAAGACCTGTTATAGCTCCACCAAGATTTCTTAGCCATGCTATATTGGTATTTTCAGCTACAGTTAAATTTACAAAACTGTATGGAAAAATTAAAAAATAAATTCCATAAATTAAAGAAAAAATTGATAAAAATAATATGCTTAATCTGATCATCTACTAAAAACTATTTATTAAGATATAATTAGTATTGCAAATTAATTATTACTAAATATAAAAAATATATGATCAGATTGTTAATAGTTTTAATTGTTATAGTAGTTATACTATTTATTTTGAGATCAAGAGCCAAATCACAATATAATAATTACGGTAACTTTTATAGAAATTTAATTCTGATAGTCATAATTGGAGGTATAATCTTCTTCCTTGCAACAACTGGAAAATTCTTGATACCACAGTTATTAAATCTTATTAAAGTTGGTTTACCATTTTTGACAAAATTAATAGGAATATAATGAAATATTTTTCAACAAATGATTTACCCTTAAATGATGAAATGATTAATTTTTGGAATAATAATGGATACTTGGTTATTGAAAATTTCAACACAGATAAAGAATGTGATGAATTAATGGAACGAGCATCATATCTTATCGAACATAATAATTTTAATAATCAAAAATCTATTTTTGATACAGTCAATCAAGCTCATAACGATGATAGTTATTTTTTAGAATCAGGAGATAAAATTCGTTTTTTCTTTGAAGAAAAAGCTAATTTAAATGATGACAATATAGAAGAGAATAAACATTTTATTGTAAATAAAATTGGTCATGCGTTGCATGACCTAGATAAAGTTTTTTATAAATTCTCTCATAAACAAAAACTTCAAGATATTGCTTTATCACTTGGTTTCTCAAAACCAAAATTACTTCAGTCTATGTATATTTTTAAGCAACCAAAAATTGGTGGTGAAGTAGTTTGTCATCAAGATTCTACTTTTTTATATACTGAGCCAGAAAGTACTATTGGTTTTTGGTTTGCATTAGAAGACGCAAATAAAACAAACGGATGCTTACAGGTTGCAAGCGGAGGTCATAAAGGCCCATTAAGAAAACTTTTTAAAAAAGTAGATGGTAAAATGCAAATGATAGATTTAAAAGATGAGCCATTTCCTGAAACTGATACTTTTGTAGAAGTAAAAAAAGGATCACTTGTTTTATTACATGGTAGACTTCCTCATTATTCATGTGAGAACACAAGTTTAAAATCAAGACATGCTTACACAATTCATGTAATTGATAATAACAACGAATATCCTGAATGGAATTGGTTACAAAGATCTTCAATACCTCTTAAAAGTTTTATTAATGACTAAAAAAATAATTTTAGATTGTGATCCAGGTCATGATGATGCTGTAGCAATAATGTTAGCTGCTTCTTCTAAAGAGATTGACTTACTGGGTATCACCTGTGTTGGTGGAAATAGTGGTTTAAATAATACAGTAAATAATGCTCTTAAAGTTTGTACTTTAATTGAAAGAACGGACATCAAAGTTTACTCTGGTGCAAATAAACCTATTCATTATGAATTATTTACAGCTGAATATGTTCACGGAAAAACTGGATTAGATAAAAAAGGTGATCCTATAATAATAGATACAAATTATAAACCTCAAGATAAACATGCAGTTAATTTCATAGTAGAAACTTGTAAATCTTCAAGAGAGCAAATTTACTTATGTCCAACAGGACCTCTTACAAATATTGCCTTAAGTTTAAAAAAAGATCCGTCTATTAAAGAAAATATAAAAGAAATAGTTTTTATGGGTGGGGCTGCTATGTGCTTAGGAAATACTACACCTTCAGCTGAATTTAATATTTATGTGGATCCACATGCAGCTAATATTGTTTTAGAATCAGGTATTCCTTTAACAATGATGGGTTTAGATGTTACTCATCAGGTCAATGTAAATTCAAAAATTATCAAATCAATGAATGAAAATAAAAATAAAAGTTCTAAGTTTTTTGGAGAACTAATGGAATTTTATACAATATTTCATAAAGAATTGTACGAAACTGAGGAAACTCCTTTGCATGACCCATGTGTCATTGCATATTTGTTAGATCCATCTATTTTTAGTGGAAAAGAAGTTAATGTCACAGTTGAAGAAAATTCTGAATTAACAAGAGGGGAGACTGTTGTTGATTGGCTAGGTGTTACTAAAAGACCAGTAAATTGTTTTGTGATGATTGAAGCTAATGATGAAAAATTTTTTCAATTACTTAAAGCTAAATTATCGTTATTACCTTAACTATAAAAACTCTTTGCAATCTTTCCAGCTAAATTCGCATTATTAATTATTAAAGATACATTAGCATTTAGAGTTTCATTTTTTGATTGTTCGTTAATTTCTTTTATGAGAAACGGGGTTAATTCTTTTCCAATAATATTTTTTCTATCAGCTTTTATTGTTGCATTATTTATCCATTTTTTTACGTCATTTTTATTAAGTGCTTTTTCTAATGGAACTTTATTAAATATGAGAATTGATTTTTTATTTCCCATATTTTCATTGAGTTTTAAAAAAGAAGAAATTTCATGAATTTCATCAAATTTATTATCAACTTTATTTTCTGTTTCTTCATACCAAAAACCAGGCATATAATTTGTTTGATAACCAATTCTTGTAATTCCTAAAGTTTCAAGAAGTTCATTTGTTTTACTTATATCTAAAATAGATTTAGCACCACTACAGATTACAAAATTTGAATTCTCAGATAGTGCATATAGATCTGCAGATACATCATTGGTATTTTCAGCATTTAGATGCACACCACCAATTCCTCCTGTTGCAAAAAATCTTATTTGAAATTTAGAAGCTATAGAAATTGTACTTGCTACTGTTGTAGCAGCATTTTCTTTATTAAATATTGATAAATTTATATTGTGGTTTGAAACTTTTTGTACATTTTTTTCTTTTGCTAATATTTCAATGTCTTCTTCCGATAATCCTATTTTAACCTTACCTCTAATTATTCCTATTGTTGCAGCAATTGCACCGTTATCTTCAACAGCCTTTATAGACTCATTTGCGACTTTAATATTTTCTGGAAAGGGTAATCCATGACTAATCAACGTACTTTCTAAAGCTACTATTGGTTTTTTTCTATTTATTGCTTCTTGAATTTTTTTACTTAAATCAAATAATTCATGCATACTATTGTACACTCACTTTCTTAGAAAGATTTTTAATTTTTAAAAAATCACTCTTAGTTTTTAGACTTTTACCACTAGCATAATAAGATCCGCATGCTACAGAAGTTTTCAAAATATAATTCATTTTTTCATTTACACTGAACAAATACAGCATCATAGCTGCTAGTGCGTCTCCAGCTCCATTTTCGTTTACTACTTTGATTGATGGGGGTTTTATTTTTTTTATAAATTCATTACTTCCAAAGATTACATTATTTTTTGAATTAGTAGTAATTATTTTTATTTTTTTATTTTGTTTTAATATTTTTTTTACACCTAATATTATATTTGAAGAATTTGTAAGTTTAAGTAACTCTGCTTTATTTAAGAATATAAAATCAATTTTATTTAAAATCCTTTTAATTTTAATAACTTTATGCACTGATGTTGCGCACACTATAATTTTATTTGTTTTTGATAGTTTGTTTATTGATTTTTCCAAATAGGTTTTAGAAAAATTTAGATCAAATATTATATTTTTATTCTTCATGTTCGGTATTTTTAAAGATTTATTATTTTCATATTCATCTGTGTTAGCTAATCCTAATAAAAATTTATTATTTTTATCTGATAAAGCTAAATAGTATCTATCTGCATAATTTTTATTCACTTGATGAACATATATTTTTTTTGAAATTTTTTTTCTAATCTCTTCATTGATAGCTAAACTATAAAAATTTACATCAACAAAATTCGAAAGCAATTCTGCAATATTGTAGGCCACTCCACCAATTCTGCTTTTTTGAGTAATTTGATTAGATCTAAAATTAATAATATTTTTTTTAAGATTTAATAAATAATCGTGATGAATTGCCCCAATACAAACAAAAATGTTTTTAGATTTCAGCATTATGAATTATACACCTTTTATGTCAGTTTTTGATGTTGATCCACCTATTATTGATAATAAACATTTAATTAAATGGTTAAAGATTAATTTTTCTTTCTTAAGAAATAAATTGCTCAAAATTAAACAACTTGATAGTGAAAGAGATATAAATTTTATTATATTCATAAATAATAAAAAAAAATATGTATTAAAAATTTCAAACCCATCAGAAAAAATAAATATATTAAAATACCAAGATAGATTAATAAATTATTTACGAACTGATCTTAGTCTTAAATCTTTTATACCAAAAATACACCATACAAAGATTGTAAAATATTTAGATAAAAAAAATAGAGAATGCTTTGTTAGGATCTTATCTTATATTGATGGGCGAATGTATGGAGATACAAAAAGTAACGATAAAATTGAAAATTCTTTAGGTAAGTTACTTGGAAAAATATCAACTAAGTTGCAATCATTTAACGATATAGATGCTCATAGAAATTTTATTTGGGATCCATCAAATATTAATTGGATTAAAAAAAATATTAATATTTTTACTGGTTCAAAAAAATTAATTTTATTAAAATGTTTTTCAGAATATGAAAAATTTGTAAAAAATAATTTAAATAAATTAAGATATTCAATAACTCATTCAGATCCAAATAATTATAATATTGTTATTAAAAAAAACGATGTATGTGGTTTACTAGATTATGGAGATTCTATTTATTCTCCAACAATAAATGATTTAGCTATATGCCTTTCATATGCATTAATGAATAATAATAATATTTATCTTACACTTAAAAATATAATCACAGAGTACAATAAACAATTTTCTATTAATGAGAATGAAATTAATTCATTAATATCATTATGTAAGTCAAGACTTATGATTACTGTTGTAATGGCAAAAAAACAAAGAATTAAATATCCATCAAATCAATATTTAAGTATTAGTGAGAAAGATGCATGGTCTTTATTAGAAAAATTAGACAAAATTCCTATCAATTTTTTAATATATATTGTTCGTGAAATATGCGGCTTTGATATTATTCACCATCATAATGAAATTATAAATTATATAAATAAATTCAACTTTGATAATATTTTTAAATTTAATATACTTGATAAAAATAAATCTATCTTAAAATTAAGCTCTGATTCACCTTTATTAAAAGGTAACCCAGATAATAGTTCGCTTAAGAAAAGGGTTAATAAAATATTTAAAGAAGATAATTCTCGTATAGGAATAGGTTTATACAATGAAAAAAGAAAAGTTTATAAGGGACCTAACTTTATTTCTGAATTAAATACGAATGAAAGACGTAATATTCATTTAGGCGTAGATATCTTTATTGATCAAGGAACAGATTTATTTGCGCCAATAGATGGTAAAATTATAATTTTAAAAAATAATAATTTTAAATATGACTATGGTCCCACTTTAGTTTTAGAACATAGTTTTAAAAAATATAAATTTTATACTCTATACGGTCATTTATCCAAAATAATGTTTCAAAAACTAAAAATTGGAAAAAAAATTAAGAAAGGTGAATGGATTGGTAAAATTGGTAATTCTAATGAAAATGGAAAATGGTTACCACATTTACATTTTCAAATTATTTTAGATTTATTAGGACATGATAAGAATTTTCCAGGAGTAGGTGAAGAATTTTTATTCAATATTTGGAATAAAATTTCACCTGATCCAAATTTAATTCTACGAATTCCAAAATCTTTTTATTCTAATAATAATGATTTTAAAGATACTTTAAAAAAAAGAAGAAAAAATATTTCTGATAATTTATCAATTTCTTACAAGAAACCTCTTCATATGCTTGAAGCTAAAGATCAGTATTTTTTTGATAGATATGGCAGGAGATACTTAGATTGTGTAAATAATATTTCCCATGTTGGGCATTCAAATTCCTATGTCCATGAAGCTATGACTAAACAAAATTTAAAACTTAATACTAATACGAGATATCTATACGATACAATTAACGATTATAGTGAATTACTTTTAAGTAAGTTTCCAAAGAAATTAAATAAGATATTTTTCGTATGTACAGGATCTGAAGCTAATGATTTAGCTTATAGAATAGCTCAAACTTATACTAGTGCGAAAGATGTTTTTGTGATGGACAATGCTTATCATGGGCATACCAATGCTTTAATTGATCTAAGTCCATACAAATTTAATAGTAAGGGTGGTTTAGGTAAAAAAGATTATGTTCACGTATTAGATATGCCTGATCCTTTAAGAGGTAAGTGGAGATATCAAAATTCAAATTGGATTCAAAAATATATAGATGAAGCTAAAACTGTAATTAGAAATAAAATTAAAGAAACAAAAATTGCATGTTTTTTTACTGAAAGTATACTTGGTTGTGGTGGTCAAGTAATTCTTCCAAAAAATTATTTAAAAGAAATATTTTCAGAAATCAGAAGAAACAATGCATTATGTATTGTAGATGAAGTACAAACTGGTTTTGGACGCGTTGGAAGAAATTTTTGGTCATTTGAAGAGCATGATGTCGTTCCTGATATAGTAACCTTGGGCAAACCTATGGGTAATGGTCACCCTATAGCTGCTGTTATAACTACAGAAAAAATAGCTTCAACTTTTAATAATGGGATGGAATATTTTAATTCATTCGGTGGTAATCCCGTTTCCTGCGCTATTGGTAAAGCAGTATTAGAGACTATTGATAATAATAAATTACAAAAAAATGCTTTGTTAGTTGGTAATTATTTTTTAAAAGAATTAAAAAAAATCCAACTAAAATATAAAAAATATATTAGTGAAGTTAGAGGTAGGGGGCTTTTTTTAGGAATAGATATTATTCAAAATAGTAATGCGTCTAAACCAAACAAAAAATTAGCTAAATTGCTTATTAATTATATGAGAAATCAAGGTATTTTGTTGAGCACTGATGGCCCTTATGACAATGTTATTAAAATAAAACCACCTCTTGTATTTACAAAATTAAATGTTGATCAGGTATGTAAAAACTTAGAAACTTTCTTTAAAAAATTATAAAATATATTCCATAACTAATCATTAGCATGCCAATGGTTAGATCAATCCAAAACCAAGTTTTATTTGAATAAATATATTTTGATAAGAACTTTGACATATATCCCAAAGAAAAGAAAAACAAAAAACTAGCTGAAATTGCTCCAATACCAAATGAAAATTGATCATTAAAATTTGTTGATAATGATCCCAGCAAAATAATTGTATCTAGATAAACATGAGGATTTGCATATGTAATAAGGAGCAAGGTAATTAATATTTTACCGAATTCGTTAATTATATTTAATTCTTTATTAATATCTTTAAATTTATTTAATTTTATAATTTTATTTAATCCATAAAATATAAGCCAAATTCCACCTAATACTTTTATTATTCCTATAATACTTGGATTAATTTGAACAATATAATTAGATAGATATATTCCAATTATAATTAGTAAACTGTCTGATAGACAGCAAAATAAAGTAACTGTAAAAACATAAGATTTTTTAAGCCCTTGCTGTATTACAAATAAATTTTGAGGTCCTATGGCTATAATTAATGTTCCTCCAATTATTAATCCTTGGATAAAATCATAAATATACATATTGCCTTAAATTGTAATTACACTATTTTAAAAATATGCACAAAATTATATTGTTTAGTTTGTTTATTTTATTATCAAAAAATGTTTATGGAGAAATGATAAAACCAGACCCTTCAATTGGCCCTAAAGAAGTTATTTCAATACAATTAAAAGCACTACAAAAAAATAATTTACCTTTTGACGATGCCGGTATTGAACAAACTTGGGAATTTGCACATCCAAATAATAGAATGTATACAGGTCCTCTAGACAATTTTATTAGGATGATTAAAAATCCATCTTACGCAATGATGATTGACCACTTAGAACACAATATAATTCCTGTTCAGGAACAAGAAAAAAGTTCATATTATTTTGTAGAACTTACAGATAGTAATGGAAAAAAATTTGGTTTCGAATGGACAGTAGAAAAAGTAGAGCAAAACGGTGAGTTTAAAGATTGCTGGATGACTGTCGGTGTTTCTAGACCAATGCCTTTATCACAAGCATCATAGTGTGCGGAAGATTTACAAGCACTGAAGATAAAGAAAAAATTACAAAACTATTCCCTAACTCAGAAGTTTTAAATTACGCACATAAGTCATACAATATATCACCTTCTAATATCATTAATATTATTTATGAAAATAATCATAAACTTTTAATAGATACTTTTATTTGGAGTTATAGTTTTTTTAGTAAACAAAATAATGTTACTCAATTTGTTATTAATGCAAGAATTGAAACGATTAATGATAAATATTTATTTAAAGAATCATTTACTAAAAGAAAATGTCTTATTATTGCAAATGGATATTATGAATGGAAAAATATAAATAATCAAAAACAACCCTATTTAATATCAATTCCTAGAAATGAATTATTATTTTTTGGTGGAATTTGGAGGGAAGAAATAAGAGATAATAAAAAAATGAATGTTGTCTGTATCATTACTAAGGAGGCAAATGAAAATCTTTCCCATATACATAATAGAATGCCTCTTATTATGTCTCATAATGAGGGTCTTGATTTTCTTAATGATAATGAAAATGAATTTCTACATAAAAACAAAAGTGTTATCGAGGATGATTTAGACTTTTATCCAGTATCAAAAATTGTAAATAATCCAAAAAATAATGATGAAAATTGCCTTAAAGAAACATCTTCATAATATTTAAATTTTTTTATCGCTTTTATAATATTAATCAAATATATAATTTCTCTCTAATGAGTCATTTATTTTATAAACCTGCAAAATCTAGATTACACAGAAGTGAATTGGCGGTTCCAGGCTCTAATCCAAGGATGTTTGAAAAAGCATTAAAATCAAATGCCGATTATATTTTTTTAGATTTAGAAGATGCAGTATCTCCAAATGATAAAATTGATGCAAGAAAAAATGTTATAAATGCAATAAAAGAATACAATTGGAGAGAAGAAGGTAAAACAATCTCTATAAGAATTAACGGTTTGGATACACACTATATGTATCGTGATGTAATTGAAATTATAGAAGAGGTCGGTGATAAGATTGATACATTATTAATTCCAAAAGTAGGCTCATCATCTGATGTATATATGGTTGATTGTATACTCAATCAAATTGAACAAAATAAAAAATTTAAAAATAGAATAGGTTTAGAATGTTTAATTGAAACAGCACTAGGAATGTCTAACATCCAATCAATTGCAACATCAAGTTCTAGACTAGAAGCATTACACTTTGGAGTTGCAGATTATGCTGCAAGTATGCGAGCAAGAACTGTTGTCATAGGAGGTTTAAATCCTGATTACCCTGGTGATCAATGGCATCATGGCTTATCAACTTTAGTAATGACCTGTAGATCATATGGCTTAAGAGCAATAGACGGACCCTTTGGAGACTTTAATGACAAACAAGGATATCTTGATGCAGCAAAAAGAGCGGCAGCAATTGGTTTTGAGGGTAAATGGGCAATACATCCATCGCAAATAGATTTAGCTAATGAAGTTTTTTCTCCACCCAAAGAAGAAATAGATAAAGCAAAAAGAATATTATTAGAATTAGAAAAAGCAGCAGCTGAAGGAAAGGGCGCTGCTCAGCTTGATGGAAGAATGATCGATGCTGCATCTGCTAGAATGGCTGAAAATGTTGTAAATATTAATAAGTTAATTGAAAGTAAGTAATGGACATACACGAATATCAAGCAAAAAAAATATTGTCCGATTTTGGAGTTAAAATTCCCACTGGTGGTATTGTTTATAGTCCAGAAAATGCAGAAAATAAAGCGAGAGAAATTGGTGGTTCAAAATGGGTTGTAAAAGCGCAAGTTCACTCTGGTGCTAGAGGTAAAGTGGGAGGAATTATAATATGTAATTCTCCATTAGAAGTTGCTGATGCAACTGATAAATTATTAGGTAAAAAATTAATTACAAACCAAACTGGTCCAGAGGGTAAGATAATAAATAGAATTTATATTGAAGAAGCAACTGATATCAAACATGAATTATATTTAGGTTTAGTGTTTGATAGATCTTCAGAAAGTATAATGGTTGTAGCCTCAACAGAAGGTGGAATGAGTGTCGAAGAAATTTCAAAAGAAAAACCTGAAACAATTATACGATCTAAAATAGAAGTAGCAGTTGGTATTCAACAATTTCAAGCAAGAGAAATAGCTTTTGGTTTAGGAATTGAATCCAAATTGATCTCAAGAGCAGCAAATACAATTATTGGTTGTTATAAAGCTTTTAGTGAGCTTGATGCAACAATGGTTGAAGTTAATCCATTAGTTGTATCACACCAAGATGAAATACTAGCATTAGATTGTAAAATGAGTTTTGATAATAATGCAATGTTTAGAAGAGATGAAATTGCAGAACTTAGAGATAAAACACAAGAAAATTCAAATGAAGTTTATGCTTCTGACAGAGGAATGAATTATGTAAGTCTAGATGGGAATATTGGTAATATTATTAATGGTGCAGGCTTAGCAATGGCTTCAATGGATATGATAAAACTTGCTGGTGGTGAACCTGCAAATTTTTTAGATGTTGGCGGAGGTGCAACACCTGAAAAAATAGTTAAAGCTTTTAAATTAATCTCTATGGACACAAAAGTTAAGGTGATATTAGTTAATATCTTTGCGGGGATTAACAGATGTGATTGGGTTGCAGAAGGAATTGTTCAAGCTTTATCAAAAATTGAAATTAAACATCCTTTAGTTATACGTTTAGCTGGAACAAACGTCGAAAAGGGAAATGAAATACTTAAAAAAAGCAATATAAATTACATTGAAGCATCAACTTTAGAAGATGCAGCAAATAAAGCAGTGAAGGCTCTTGGATAATCATGTCTATAATCATTCACAAAAATACAAAGATTTTAGTCCAAGGTTTCACTGGAAAAATTGGAAGTTTTCATGCTGAAGAAATGATTAAGTATGGTTCTAACGTTGTTGGCGGGGTAACACCTGGTAAGGGTGGCATGACTCATTTAAATCTTCCTGTTTTTAATACTGTTAAAGAAGCTGTAGATCAAACTGGAGCATCAACATCAATTTTATTTGTTCCACCAGCCTTCGCAGCTGACTCAGCAATGGAAGCTGCTGATGCAGGTATTAAGACCTGTGTGGCTATTACTGACGGTATTCCTTCTCATGATATGGTTAAAATAAAAAGATACATGAGAAGATATCCAAAAGATAAAAAAATGGGATTAGTAGGTCCGAATTGTGCAGGAATAATTAGCCCTGGTAAATCTATGTTAGGTATTATGCCTGGTCATATCTACAAAGAAGGTAAAATAGGAATAGTTAGTAGATCTGGCACTTTGGGATATGAAGCTGCACAACAACTTAAAGATTTGGAAATTGGTGTTTCAACAAGTGTAGGTATAGGAGGCGATCCAATAAATGGAAGTTCTTTTAGAGATATAATTGAAAAGTTTGAAAATGATGATGAAACTATTGCAGTTTTAATGATAGGTGAAATAGGTGGTCCACAAGAAGTTGAAGCTGGAAAATTTGCTAAAGAAAATATGAGTAAACCGGTAATTGCGTATATAGCAGGACTAACTGCACCAAAAGGTCGTGTGATGGGGCATGCTGGAGCAATTGTTTCTGCTTATGGTGAAAGTGCAATAGAAAAAGTAGAACTTCTTAAAGAGTGTGGGGTTACAATTTCCAAAAACCCTTCTGTAATGGGTGAAACTGTTAAAAAAGTATTAGTAGAAAATAATTTGAATTAATATAATTAAAAAATAATGAAATTTTTATATAAAAATGAATTCTGGATGTTAATATTTTCTCTAGGTGTTCTTTATTGGTTATTTAATCCATCAGTCTTAACAACCTTAGTTATGATTGTTCCATTGCTATTGGCCGTTTCTTCCCGTAAATAAAACTAAGTTTTATACTACTGATGCTTGAATGTTTATCGTATTTATAGCTAAAAAATGAAATTATATCTTATTAGACATGCAGAGTCAGAAGCTAATGCAGCATCAGATTTAGATAATCCAACTTATTATTATGATGCAAGAATTACTCAAAGAGGAGTTGAGCAAGCAAAAAAATTAAATAATATAATTAAAAATCTCAAATTTGATAATTTTTTTTGTTCCCCCTTAACAAGAACATTGGAAACATTCTCTATTGTTTTTCCATCTAATAAACCGGTAATTGAACCATTAATAAGAGAACATTTGTATCACTCATGTGATGTAGGAAGACAACCAAAAAAATTAAAAAAAGAATTTAATGATTTTGATTTTAATAATTTAAATGATTTTTGGTGGAATAATAATAAACCTATAAATGAAAAAAAAATTATACAAGAGTCTCACAATGATATTAAAATTAGATTAAGGTCTTTTCTGCTATCTATTAAAAACCTTAATTTACAAAAAATTGTATTAGTCAGTCATGGTACATTCTTAAGTCAAATAACTGAATATATGCTGGATAACTGTGAGGTATATGATTGTGAGTACAATGAGGTATACGAAAAATTTTTTTAATTTAATTCTTGATTAATAAAAATCTAAAACATCTCATTTATTATTTCATTTAATTTTTGTGTTACTCTATCAATTATTTTTTTTCCTATCTGTGCATTGGATTTTCTAGGATCTCCAATAATTCCACTTTTACTTAATTCTTTAGTTATCCAAGCTTTCTTAATATTTTTCTCATAAGAAATGGTTTTAGATGATAAATAATCGGAAGATAATCTATGTTTAGAAATTTTAGATTGCCTAACTAGGTTTGGAAATAAATATAACATAATAGATGTTTCAAATTCTCCACCGTGATAACCAAAGTCTTTTTCTTTACTTGATATAATTCCTTTAAATTGATCAAATAAAAAATATGTGCCTTTTACTATGTTTATCTTAAATTCTGATTTCAATTCTTTAGCAATAATATCTATATGGCTAATTTGTCCACCATGACTATTTAAAAGTAATATATTTTTAAATTTCAATTTACATACATTTTCTAAAATTGACAAAGAGTGCGATATAAATTCCAATGAATCAATACTTATTGTTCCATCAAAATCTGTATGTTCAGCAGCTGAACCAAAATATATTTCAGGCATAATTAAATATTTATTTGAATTATATTTTTTATTGAATTCTAATAATATTCCTTCAAGAATTTTTTTATCAGTATTTAATGGAAGATGCGGACCGTGTTGTTCTATTGATGAAAATGGGAAAATTAAAACTGTTTTTCTATTTATTTTTTTAATTTCATTTGTTGTTAATTCTTCCCAAAAGTTTGTTAGCATTTTTTTATTATACATTTATAAGTAAATTATGAAATCTTATTCTTTATGGATTGATAAAAAAAAACAAGCTAAAATTTATCAAAAAAAACTTGTTTACAATAAAAATAACAAAACAGTTTTAGTTAAAACTATTTACTCAGGTATTAGCAAGGGAACTGAAAAATTAGTTTCATCTAAAAGCGTAAGTAAGGATCAATTTGAATTAATGAAAGCCCCTTTTCAAGAGGGTTCTTTTAATTTACCTATAAAATACGGTTATATAAATGTTGGGAATATTGTCGATGGTCCAAGGAAATATATAAATAAAAAAATATTTAGTCTTTATCCTCATCAAGATTTATATGAAATTTCTATTCAAAATTTAATTTTTTTACCAAAAGGAAATTTGAGAAAATATGTTCTAACTGCAAATATGGAAACAGCAATTAATATCTTTTGGGACGCACAATCTAGAAGTAATAACAAAATTCTAATTGTAGGACTTGGCTCTGTAGGATTATTAACTGCATTTTTTTTTAAAATTAATGGATATAAAAATGTCTATGTTTTTGATAATAATAAAAATAAAAGAAAAATTGCCAACTATTTAGGATTAAATTTTATTGATATAAGAAAGATTGAGAAAATAGATGTAGCAATAAACACTACCGCTAATTATAAAGTTCTAAATTCTTTAATGGAAAAATTATCTATCGAAGGAAAAATAGTAGAAGCTAGTTGGTATGGTAAAAATAAAGGAGAAGTTACCTTAGGTGGGTATTTTCATTCTAAAAGATTAAAAATTATTAGCTCACAGGTATCTAAAATACCAAAATACATGAAAAATAAATATGATTTTGAGGGGAGATTAAAATTAGCAATTAAATCTTTAAAAAATTCAAAATTAGAAAAATTAATTACTAGTGAAAGTAATTTTTTTGATTTAGAAAAAGATTACTATAAAATCCTTCAAAATAAGGATACAATAATGCATCTAGTTAAATATTAATTATGTATTCGATAAAAGTAAGAGAAAATATTCTAATAGCTCATTCTTTACCTGGAGAAGTATTTGGACCAGCCCAAAATATGCATGGAGCTACATATTTAGTAGATGCAGAATTTTTCACTGATAAACTTAATAAATACAATATAATTATGGATTTAGGAATAGTGTCCACGACTTTAAAAGATATTCTTAAAATATATAATTATCAAAATTTAGATGAGATTGATGAATTTAAGGGAAAAATTACCTCAACAGAGTTTTTAGCAGAGGATATTTGCAATAAGATCTTGAATAGACTAAGAAATGAATTCTCTGAAGATTACAAATCTTTAAAAAAAATTAAAATAACCTTGCAAGAATCAAATGTAGCATGGGCATCATATGAAAAAGAGGTTATCTAAAAATAAATCTTGTATTTATTTTGTTTATCCAGGAAATATTAATGCAAAAACTGGAGGATATATTTATGAAAAAAATATCCTAAAATATGCAAAGATAAGGGATATA
>CACAAZ010000014.1 GCA_902530685.1 uncultured Alphaproteobacteria bacterium
GTATGCAGTTGTAGAAAATCCACCATTAATTATTCCTCCTGATTTTAATCTTATGCCTCCTGATCAAATAAAATCAAAAAATATTGATAATACTGAAAAAGAACTAGCTAAAGAAATCCTTTTTGGTTTAGATGAAAATGAAAGTCAATTAAACAATAATGATAATTTAATAAGTGAAATTATCAGAGAAACTGATGCCAATAACGTGAACTCTAATATTAGGGATTCAATAAACCAAGATTTTGCTGGAATAAAATCAAGTTCAAAAGATGAAACAGTTTTTGAGAATGAACAAGAATTAAATGATGCAATAAAAAAAACAAATGAAATTAGTGGCACAAAAGAAAATTTAAAAGAGAATCAAAAGTTCTGAACATAAACTAAATCAAAATATTCATTGATTTCTATTGATTGGTTTAAATATAAATTATCTTGAATTAAATATTTAGTTAGTAAATCAAAAAAAATTAATGATACTAGTATAAATAATTTAATCACTTAACTTATTGCATCATTACAGCGATTGCAAATTTCATTTTTGACTAATTCTTGTTCGTATTTCCAGCATCTTTGACATTTTTGCCCACTAACCTTTGATGATTGTACCTTTACATTTACAATATCGTCTATTGAAAAACCATGGGTGTTTTCATCAAGTGTGTGCAGTTTAAATGATGAGGTAATTGCAATTTCATCAAACATAACTTCATTAACTTTATCAAAACTTTCTTTAGAAATAAATATATCCAAATGAGCTTCTAAGCTTGAACGTATAATTTTTTCTTCTCTAATTTTCTCAATAGCACCCGTACAAACTTTTCTTATACTTTTAATCAAATTCCATTTTTCATTTAGTTTATTGTTTTGATATTCTTTACTACAATTTAAAAAATCTTGAAGATGTATACTTTCAGTATTTCCCATAGCTTTCCATGCTTCTTCAGAAGTGAAAGATAGAGAAGGCGCAAACCATCTTACTAAATGATTAAATATTATATTTAAAAGAGTTCTTGTAGAGCGTCTTTTAATCGAATTTTTACTATCACAGTAGATGGTGTCTTTTCTAATATCAAAATAAAAAGCAGAAAGATCATTTGAACAAAAATTTAAAAGTGTAGTAAACATCAGATGAAAATTAAAAGTTTTTACACATTTTTGCACAGTTTGATCAACTTCCCACAATCTATGAAGAAGATATTTTTCTAATTCTGGAAACTCTTTTTCATCTATCGACTCGTCATTTTTAAAATTGTTTAAATTTCCAATTAAAAAACGAAACGTATTTCTAATTCTTCTATAAGACTCAGCTTGCGATTGGAGGATAGCATTATCAAGTTTAAGATCATCATAATAATCAGACGCGACTACCCACAATCTTAAAATATCTACTCCATATTTTTTTAATATATCATCTGGAGAAATAACATTACCTAAAGATTTAGACATTTTACGTCCTCTTCCATCAACAACAAATCCATGTGTTAGAACACTTTCATAAGGTGCTTTACCTCTGGTGCCAGAAGACTCTAAAAGTGATGAGTGAAACCATCCTCTGTGTTGATCACTTCCTTCTAAGTACATAGATGCAGGCCATTTTAAATCTTCTCTTTGTTCTAGACAAAATGCATGTGTTGAACCACTATCAAACCATACTTCAACTACATCTTTTACCTGTTCATAATCATCAAGTGAATATTCATCCCCTAAAAACCTTTGTGGATCTTCAGTAAACCATGTATTACTTCCTTCTTTTTCATATATTTCAGCTATTCTATTGATAATATTTCCATCTCTTAAAGGTTGACCTGTTTTTTTATTGACAAATAATGGTAAAGGTACACCCCAAACTCTTTGTCTAGAAACACACCAATCTGGTCTAGTCTCTATCATTGATTTAAGCCTTGTTTGACCTTGAGGAGGATAGAAAATAGTTTCATCAATAGATTTAAGAGCAATTTCTCTTAAATTATTTTTTTCCATCGAGATGAACCATTGTGGTGTATTTCTATAAATAAGAGGTGCTTTAGATCGCCATGAATGTGGGTAGCTATGACGAAGAGTCCCTTTAAATAATAATTTTGAAAATTCTTCTAATTTATTTGCAATTTTGTGATCTACTTTATAAATGTGTTCTCCTTCAAAACCAACTGCATGTTGATTATATTTTCCATCATCTTGAACTGTCTGGATAATATCGACATTATTGTTTATGCCTAAGACATAATCGTCATCTCCGTGTCCTGGAGCTATATGTACAACTCCTGTACCCTGTTCTAAATTTACAAAGTCCCCATGAAACGGTTTGACAACAAAATCATATCCCAGTTTTTTAAAAGGATGTTCACATTCGCAAGTAGATAAATTGTCTCCTTTAAATTTCTTTTTTGTGCTAAATTTTTTAATTCCAATTTCTTTAGTTACACTCTCCAAAAGTTCTGATGCAAATATTAATTTATCATTTTTTTTGACTAAACTATCCTCTTCTAATTCTTCAACAACAATAAGTGAATAATCTAATTCTTTACCGTAAGCCAGGGCTCTATTGCCTGGAATAGTCCATGGAGTTGTAGTCCAAATAACAATGCTTGAATCAATTAAATCCTTGTCATTAGAATTTTTGATTAAAAACTTAACATATATAGTGTTTGAAGTATGATCTTCATATTCAACTTCAGCATCAGCTAGAGCTGTTTTTTCTACAACTGACCACAAAACTGGTTTTGCACCTTTATACAAACTTTCATCAAGAAGAAATTTTCCAAGCTCTCGAACAATTTGTGCTTCTGCTTGATTTGACATTGTAAGGTAAGGATTTTCCCAATCTCCTTCAACACCAAGTCGTCTAAATTCTTTTTTTTGTATCTCTATCCATTTTTCTGCAAACTCTCTACACTCATTTCTAAATTGAACAATTGGGACATCATCCTTGTTCTTTCCTTTTTTTCTATATTCTTCCTCTATTTTCCATTCAATTGGTAAACCATGACAATCCCATCCAGGAACATAAATAGAATCTTTACCAGCCATTTGTTGTGTCCGCACAATTACATCTTTTAAAATTTTATTTAAAGCCGTTCCCATATGAATATGTCCATTTGCATATGGAGGACCATCATGAAGTACAAATTTTTCTCTACCTTTTGATCTGTCTCTTAGCTTTTTAAAAATATTTTCTTTATCCCAGTCCTCAATTATTGCAGGTTCTTTTGAAGGAAGGTTAGCTCTCATTTCAAAAGATGTTTTGGGAAGAAAAATTGTATCTTTATATTCCATTACAGTTGATGATATCTTTTAGCTTTATTTATATCTTTGTTGATTTGCTTGGTTAATTCTTCAAAATTATTAAATTTTTGTTCAGACCTAATAAATGTAAGGAATTCAACAGTCAATTCTTTACCATATATTTCTTCACTAAAATTAAACATATGTGTCTCTAGAAGGAGTTTACTACCTTTTACTGTTGGTCTAAAACCAAAATTAGATACACCTTTATATTTTTTACCTTCTAATAGTACAACTACACAATAAACACCTCTTTTTGGTAATATGTGTTGATCTGGTATAATATTTGCAGTTGGAAAATTGATTTGTCTTGCTCTTTTGTCACCTTCAATTATGGTTCCTTTCATATGCCAAGGCCTTCCTAAAGACTCTGCAACATCTTCCATATGACCATCTTTTATTTGTGATCTAATTATTGAGGATGAATATTTATCTGATTTATCAGCAAGCATGATAGGATCAATTAAATAAATATTAAAATTATTTTTTTCAACGTACTTTTCTAATGTTTTAAAATTACCTTTTCTATCTTTTCCAAATTTAAAGTCAGTACCTATGACTAAATATTTAATGTTTAATTTATCTACAAGAATATTTTTTACAAAATCATCAGCTGATAATATTGATAAATTATTATCAAAAGAAAAATCTATAAATATATCTAGGCCCGATTGTTCAAGAAAATTTATTTTATCATTTTGAGTATAAATATTAAAAGGTTCATTAATTTGATTAAAAAATACACGAGGATGGGGATTAAAACTCATAATAGAGGATGATAGATTATTACTTGATGCTATTTCTTTAATTTTATTAATTATTTCTTGGTGTCCTTTATGCAAACCATCAAAATTACCAATTGCTAGACATAGATCTAATTTTGCAAAATCTGTCTTTGTGTCTAATGTATAAATTTTCATAATATTTATAAAACTAATTGTATAGAAACTTATGATTAGTAACTACAAATATTTATTAAAGATATTTTCTAAATACTCTTGCCTTCCCGAACGAGGTTCTGGTTCAATATTGTCATCAATTACTTTTTTATTTATATCATCTAATCCAGTAGCTTTATTGTGAATAAACTGACCTAAATTTTTATTCCAGTCATCATATCTATCTTCGATAAACTTAGGAATAACATTATCATTCATTAACTTTTCAACAGCAATAAGAGTTTTTGCACAAACATCCATTCCACCAATATGAGCATGAAATAAATCTTCAGGGTCAATAGATTGTCTTCTTATTTTTGCATCAAAATTCATTCCACCTTGACCTAAGCCACCATTTTTGAAAATAAAATAAAATGACATAAGTAAATCTGCAGGATTATTTGGAAATTGATCTGTATCCCATCCTAGCAAAGTATCTCCCCTATTAATATCAATACTTCCTAATGAACCATTTGAAGTTGCGTATGCAATTTCATGTTCAAAATTATGACCAGATAAAGTTGCGTGATTAACCTCAATATTTAGTTTAATTTCGTTTTCTAAACCTGCTTTTCGTAAAAATGCTAAACAACTAGCAGAATCAAAATCATATTGATGTTTGGTTGGCTCGTGAGGTTTTGGCTCCAACAAAATTTGACCTTTAAAACCTATCTTATGTTTATAATTAACGACTAATTCTAAAAATCTTTGAAGATTAGCAGTTTCCTTTGCCATATCAGTGTTGAGTATAGTTTCATATCCTTCTCTTCCACCCCAAAGAACGTAATTTTGACCACCTAATCTCATTGTAGCATCCATGCAATCTTTTACTTGTGCAGCTTTGTAAGCAAAAACTTGAGGGTCTGGATTTGTGGAAGCACCACTCATGTATCTTTTGTGAGAAAAAGCATTTGCAGTCCCCCAAAGTAATTTTATACCTGTGTCATTAATTTTTTGTTCCATTAAATCAATAATATGAAAAAAATTTTTTTGTGTTTCAGCATACTTTGAACCTTCAGGAGATATATCTCGATCGTGAAAGCAGAAAAAGGGAGTTTTGATTTTTATAAAAAAATCAAATGCTGCGCTAAGTTTCATTTCAGCCATTTTAATTTCATCACCAACTTGCATCCAAGGTCTATCAAAAGTTTGACCACCAAAAGGATCAAGGCCAGGCCAAGTAAATGAATGCCAGTAACAAGTCGCAAATCTTAGATGCTCTTTCATTGTTTTGCCTAAAACAATTTTTTTTTCATCATAAAATTTAAAAGATAAAGGGTTAGTAGATTCTGATCCTTCAAATTTTATTTCTGGTATATTTGCAAAATATTTTGACATTTTAATTTATTATTAAAAGATATTTTAATTGTAGTCTAATTTCAAATTAAATATTATAAATAATTATGAAATATTTACACACAATGGTAAGAATAGAAAATATTGAAAAGTCTTTATATTTTTACTGTGATCTTCTTGGCCTTAAAGAGGTAAGAAGAAAAGAGAGTGAAAAAGGAAGATTTACTCTTATTTTTTTAGCTGCTGAAAATAGTGATGAAAAAACTGGTTTATTAGAGTTAACGTACAATTGGGACAGTGAAAAATATTCTGGAGGAAGAAATTTTGGTCACCTTGCCTACCATGTAAAAAATATTTATGACTTATGCGACAAATTAAAAAAAAATGGTGTAACTATTAACAGACCTCCAAGAGATGGTCATATGGCTTTTGTGAAATCCCCAGACGGAATATCTATAGAATTACTTCAAGATGGTGAACCTTTACCTGAACAAGAACCTTGGAAGTCTATGGGAAATTCTGGTACTTGGTAAAATTTATCTTATTTTAATAATTTCATAATTTCATAATCTTGAAATGGAAGAGGTTTTTCACAATTCGTTCTTAAATCAACCTCTACTTTATAAATAGAAGATATCATTGCACACTCTATAATATCGAGAACATGCAAAGCAAGATTACCGTTGCATCTATGTTGTCTTTTATTTTCAATTGCATCAACCATTTCAGATAAACCAATCCCACGATAATTAGATTGTTTAGATGCTTCATTTATTCTTCCACTATGATTTTCAATATTAGTTTTTCCTAGAGGTTTTTCTTCAACACTATGATTAACCCAGACTGATCCTAATTCTTTTGATACTGAGACAGGTCCTCCAAACATATTTGGATCTGGGACGATAATTGATCCGTGAGTTCCATATAACTCCATATGATTTCTTCCATGATTCTGAACATCAAAAGAAATAAATCCTTGTATTATTGTTTCATTAACAAATTCTAAATTAAACATATAAGAGGTAGGTATCTCGACATCAAAAAGTTTACCTTTATTAGGCCCAGCTTTGTATTCACGCTTATCACTAAATTTAACTCCTCTACCCCTAATGTTTTTAGCAGGTCCTAATAGATTTACTAATGTTGTGAAGAAGTAAGGACCCATATCAATAACTGGTCCACCACCTTCTTGATACCAAGATTCAGGACTTGGATGAAATTCTTGAACACCAGGAAAGGCAAAAATAAAATTGCCTGTTAAAATTTTTCCAATTTCACCTTTGTCTATTATTTCTCTAGATAACTGACCTCCCCCACCTAAAAAAGTGTCTGGTGCATTTCCAATATATAGATTTTTTTCTTTTGCCAAATTTACGAGTTCTTTTGCTTGATCAAATTTTACACTCATAGGTTTTTCGGAATAAACATTTTTTCCTGATAAAAGACACTTTTTCGAAACCTCATAGTGTGCTTGTGGAATTGTTAAGTTTAATATTAAATCAATATTTTTACTGTTGAGCATTTCATCAATAGTTAAAGCCTCGACATTATGTTCAATTGATGCTTTTTTTGCAGCTTCAAGATTTATATCAGAACATGCTATAAAATTAATATTATTAAAATAATCTTGAGCACGAAAATAAGTTTCTGCAATATTGCCACAACCCATTACACCTACATTCATCATAATATTTATTGTAAATTAATTATGAAAAGATTAAAGAAAAAATTAATGAAACGAATTTTTATATTCTTTTTTTATTTTATTTTATTTGGAGTATCTAATATTGGAAGCTCAGCTGAAATAAATTTTAAGCCACTATTTGACAAATCAGACAAAGTATTTGCTCATAAAATATTAGAAATTATGCCTTCTTTAAATAATGTCAGGATAGGAAACCCCAATGCTAAAAATATAATTATTGAATTTGTTGATTATAACTGTGGTTACTGCAAAGCTATTCATAAAGAAATTATAGATTTAGCTAACAATACAGAATTGGATTTAGTTGTTTATTTTTTTCAATTTCCAATTTTAAGTGATAGTTCAAGACTATATTCAAAAATACTGCTCTCAGTTGCTGAGCAAAACACAGGTGAAGCAATTTTATTACATGACAAATTAATGAATGTTAAAGGAAATTTAAATGAAAATAAATTAAATGATATTTTATCGTCGATAAATATTAATCAAGAAAAGTTTGAAAAAGACATTGTAAGTCTAGAAATTGAGGAGAAAATAGAAGTTTCATATTATGTTGCTCGAAGAATAGGTGGAACTGGCACACCTCTTTTAATAATTAATAATTTTGTTGAACAAGGTTTTCGAACTAAAGAAGAAATAATTAATATACTAGATTAAATTTATCTATTTTGCTTTATAACCAATACCAATTTCATTTTTTGATTTACTTGTATCCATGATTTTAGGATAGGGATAATTGAATCCAAGAAGTTGTTTGACTCTATGAGAACAATTTTCTTTAAAATTGTGATCTAGATATGAGACTAAATCTTCTACAGGTTTTATATACTTTGGCAGAAATTCAATTAATAAAACTGCTCTTTGATGATCGGAATTATTCGGCATTGCACCATGCCAACAATTGCCATTAAAAAATACTAAATCTCCAGGATTAGCAATCATTTGTTCCATTTTACTAAAATCATCATTCTTATTTGGGTACTTTAGTTTTTTTTGTGATCCAGGTATAAAAGCTGTTGCACCTGATTTATTTGAACACACGTCTAAAGGTATAGTGGCTTGGCAATTTTGAAGAAATGAACCATTGAGGCCATCTGGAAAGGTTTCATGTTCATAAAAATCCCAGTATGGATAATCTATGTGTAATTCTTGACCAGGAGCCCCTGGCAAAAGCCTACTTGCACAATAAGAACCGGTAATAAATTTTGTACCTAGTAATTTTGACATTAATTCAAAAATTAAATCATGAGTAATTAATTCACTGAAAATTTTATCTTTACCAAATAAATTCCAAACTCTCTGCTGCAAATGAATTTTACCGGATGCTTCAGCTTCGGCATTAAAATGTGTTTCTTTGGTTTCTTGATTTTCTGCAAAATTATTAATTACTTCTCTTGCTGAGGAGATTTGTTCTTCAGAATAAACATCTTTAATAACAATAACTCCAGAACCTTGAGTTATCTCATATTTAAAATCATTATAATTTATAGTTTCAGTATTAAAAACCTTCATATTTAAATAATATTCATAAAACAAAAAAAATCAAAAGAAATCAATGTTTTTTAAATTTACTTATGATATGTATATTTCTTATTGGAGGGATCTATGAAAAAAACTATTTATTTTTTAATCGTTTTCTCACTTTTGTTAACTTCAAAAATAAGTTTTGCAAATTGTGACTTAACTCAAATTGCGGATTTAGAAAGAAAGAAAGATGGAGCAGTTCGTCTTTTTGCTAGAACAGGTACATTTGAAAAAAATATATTAGATAAGTCATCAGATTGTGCATTGGATGACATAATTGTAGATTTAACCCAACAAGAAACAATAGATTATTTTGATTTTGTAAATAAAATGAAATTAGCTCCTGCTAGGTATACTGCATACATCGCTGAAAATGATACTATAGGTATACTCCAATATGAAGGATTAGCTGCCCCCTTAGATTATTATCTACAATCAAATAATATTGAATTTCCTTCAGATCAAATGCTCAAACTTGGTGGAAGAAACACTATTGCAGTTGCGTATTCACAGAATACAAAACAGCTTTATGCAAATGATGAAATTATAAAAAGCAATAATCTTACAATTCCAACTACCTATGAAGATTTGCTCGGTATATTAGAACAACTAAAATCATCAGGTGTCGAATTCCCAGTCTCAGGAATGTTTAATAATAAAAGAGATTTAGCAATAATGTTTGTAAATATTTATTTAAGCTTAGGTGGAGAATTATTTAAAGATTCTGAAAGTCCAAAAATAGCTATAAGAAATAAAATTGGTATTAAGGCATTGGAAATGATGAAGGCAATTGCCGAGTATTCAAATCCTGAGCACTTTGATGCTGATACACAAGCGGTCGAACAAAACTGGAAAGATGGTAATGCTGCCTTTGGTTTTTTTTGGGCTTCTCAATATGCTAGATTAGAAAGTGATAGCACTTCTATCCATGGCGCATTAAGTTTAGAAGGAAGCAATTATCCAGCATCTACTATTTGGTTTAAAGGTTTCACGGTAGCTAGATATGTTGTTGAATCTGAAGCAGTAGCAGCTATGAATGCAATGAAATATAGTTTTGATGATCAACTATCAAATTCTAATCTTGAATTATGGATCAAAGATGGATTTACAGATTCTAAGTCTTCAGCATTAAAGGCGAATATTGATAATGGTGTACCAGATTATCCAATAAGTCCATATGTTAGCCTGTTAACGGAGAGTGTTGGAGGTGCAATTAAGGAATACTTAACTGATGGAGGAAAAGCTAAATCAGTTTTAAAACAAATGGAGAAAGATTACACTAACTTAGCTAAAGAATTAGAATACAGATGAATTATTTATAATTGATTAAGATATTGCAAACTTTTCTTTGCATAATCTATAGCATTTATATCTAAAGAAGGATCTAAATCTTGCTCAATCGTTGCGTAACCTTCATAATGAATTTTATTTAAGTTTTTATAAACTTTTTTAAAATCGACCATACCTGTTCCTAATGGGGTAAAAACGCCTTTTGAAACCGCTGTATCAAAATCCAATTTATTTTTATAAACAGTATCTAAAACTTCTTGTTTTATGTCTTTAAAATGCATATGTTTTACTAGTGATCCATATTTAAGTATTGCTGCGTAAGGATCAATACCGCTATATGTTAAATGTGCTGTATCTAGACATAAAGATAAATAACTATTATTTAATTCGTTAAATAAATTATCAATTTCATCTTCATACTCAATATAAGTACCTGCATGAGGGTGAAGTACAGGAGTTAAATTAAATTGCTCTTTTACTATATTACAAATATCTCTTATAAAACTTACCATTAATTTATATTCTTCAGAATGCAGGGGTTTAGATATTTGTCTATTTCCAGAAGTTTTCATGCGTTCCTCAGAAATATGATCAATTATTACAAATACTTTTGCATTAAGTTTATTTAAAAGATCGCAAGTTGAAATTATTTTTGTTTTTATACGGTCATGTTGTTTAGATTGATTTAAATGATCGAAAATAAACCCACCAACTACCTTTAAATTTTGTTCATTTAAATAATCAGACGTTTGCTCATATTCTTTTGGTAAATATCCATATGGGCCAATTTCACAATACTTATAGCCTGCATTAGAAATTTCTTTAAATACATCTTTCCAATTCGGATTATTAGGATCATCAGCATAATCAACTCCCCAAGAACATGGTGCATTAGCAATTTTGACCATTAATATTTTACCATTATTTTTTTTCCTAATTTAGCTGATTTAGTTAATGCTTCTGCAACTATTAATGAATTCCTTCCATCAATTAATGTTGGCGTTGGTATAGATTTTTTAATAATACAATTTATAAAACTCTCAGTTGCAGCAAAATAAGCATCTTTATATCGCTCCATGAAATGGTATGAAAATTTATCTTTATTTATACCTTCCGCTGTCATAACATTGACTGCTGTCTCATGCTTATTGTCTAATTTTATATTACCTTTTTCACAAAATACTTCAATACGTTGGTCGAAACCTGGAGTGTGTCTTCTCGAGTTTATTATTTGACAGATAACTCCAGATTTTGATTTTAGTATAGCTGACATTGTATCAAAATCAGGAACACGTTTAATTTTGTTATCAACTAATACATTACCTAGTGCAAACACTTCTGTAATTTCTTCTTCTAAAAACCATCGAAGTACATCAATACTATGTATTGACATGTCTTTAAAAATACCTCCAGATACTTTTAGATAATTTATTGGTGGTGGTGATGGATCTCTATCAAACATCACTATTTGTTCAATTTTCCCATACTTTCTTTTTTTTAATAAATTTTTAATTTTTTGATGAGAAATATCGTATCGTCTATGAAAACCTAACTGTATTCTATTTTTGTGATTTTTTATTTTTGTTAAGCATCTATTCACTACATTAATATCTAAATGAATTGGTTTTTCACAATATGCATGTTTGTTAAATTTATGTGATAGTTCTAAATACTTAACATGCGATGCAGTATCACTACATATAAATACAGCTTTAATTTCATTATCTTTAAAAATTTTTTTATCATCATCGATAGCATTAGCGTTTAATTTATATGAGAGTTTTTTGGCTAATTGATAGTTGATATCATAAATAGATTTGACATTTACTTTTGGATGTAAACTTAAGTTATTTGCATGGAAACTTCCTATTCTCCCTGCACCAATGACAGCAATGGATAGTTTATTCATATAATTATTTTAAATATTTTTATTTTCTAAACAATATGAAGTAGCAAAATAATGTGCTTTTTTTAAAGATAATTTTGTAATAGCACCTGATGTTACTGCATCATTTAAAATACATGATGCAAAATTATCACCTGCACCAAGAATATTAAGTTTTTCATATATTTTGTTATTATATTTAAATTCTATTATTTTTTTATCATTTAAATAAATTGACTTATTCTTACTATGAACAATAATGTGTGGTACAGTCTTATTTAGATCTTGGAGTTTTTTTAATACTATTGGGCTAAAGTTTTTATAATTACTTCCTTCTAATATCGAATTTAATTCTTTTGTGGAAAAAATTAAAAAGTCAAAAAAAGGTAAATATTTTTTTACATTAGTATTTTTAAAAGTCTTATTAGAAATATCAGCAGAAAAAATCTGTTTATTTTTCTTATTTAAAATAATATTCGCGTAAATGTCTAAGAACTCCTTATTATCTATATACATAAAATGGATCCATTTAGTATCGTGTAAATAAGGTAATTTTTTTGGTTTTTTATGAAATGTTCTTGGAAATACTGTTTTGGAATTATTCTTTTGATTAACAATTATAATATCATCGTTAGTTTCTTTGTCTCTAATAATTTTATTTGTATTAATTTTTAGCTTTTTTAATTCTTTGACAGCATCATTGCCAACGTGATCTTTACCTAAAATTGTAAAAACATCTATTTTTATTTTTTTATTTAATTTTCTTAAACCTTTAATAGTATTAAATATACCTCCAAATTGTTTTTTGACAATAGGATTTCTGATATCATCTCTTTCTTTAGGAAAACTTTTTAATAAATAAATAATATCAAAATATGTGTGACCACAAATCGTAATATCAAATTTCATAAAACTTTAGGTTATGATTTTTTTTGCATAATCAATAATTCTATCTACTGTAGGTACATAATTCTTTTCTAGATTTGGTGCCACAGGGACAGGAGTATCTTCAGCTGTATACCTAATAACCGGTTTTTTTAAAACTTTAAAACAGTTTTCAAATATTATGCTGGTTATTTCACTTGCAACTCCAGTAGTATAGTGTCCTTCACTTAAGACAAGTGCATGTCTAGTTTTTTTAACTGAGTTAATAATTGTATTTTTATCTAGAGGATTCAAGGTGCGAAGATCAATAATTTCTGCTGAAATATTATCTTCTTTTAGTTTTCTCGCAGCTTCTACTGCAAAGTTTGTCATCCTTGAATAGGCTATTATTGAGATGGAATTGCCCTCTTTTAATATATTTGCTTTTCCAAATTGTACTTTATTTTTTTTATCTAAGGGGCCTTCAAAATTGTACAAAAGTTTATGTTCAATAAAAACAGTTGGAGTATTGGTTTTTAATGAGTCTCTTAAAAGGTGATATGCATCATTTGGATTTGAAGGCATTACTAAATATAATCCTGGTATATACATTATCCAAGATTCTAAACTTTGAGAATGTTGTGCTCCACCCGAACGTCCTGTTCCACCTTGTGTTCTAATAACCATTGGAACAGAAATTTGTCCTCCAAACATATATCTTATTTTTGCTGACTGATTGCCAATTTGATCCATAGACATGCCAAAAAAATCAACATACATTAACTCTGCAATAGGTTTTAGACCCGTCATAGCTGCTCCAATTGCAGTACCAACTATAGTAGGCTCAGAAATTGGTGTATCGATAACTCTGTCACTGCCAAATTGCTCAAGTAAGTTTTTTGTAGCTCCATATGCGCCACCGTATTTAGCAACATCTTCCCCTAAAATAATAACATTTTTATCGTCCTTCATCTCATCATACATAGCAAGACGAAGTGCATCTCTAAAAGTTATCTTTTCAAAAAAATCTTGCTCAGGTATTTTCATTTATTTTTTAAAATATTATTAATTCTAGAATCAACGCTTTCAATTGTATAACTTTTATCATAAACATCTGTAAATATTTCTGCTTCTTCGTTAAGTGGAGAATTAATCGCATAATTCATAGAAACATCCATTTCTTTATCAACAGTCATTTCAATACTTTTTATTTCTTCTTCGTTTAATATATTTTGCGTTAGAATATTTTCTTTTGCAAAAGCAATTGGATCAAGTTTACGATTTTCAATTTCTTCATCTTCATTACGGTATGGACTTTTATCTTTTCTTGCATGTCCATAAAAACGATAGCATTCTACTTCAATAAATGATGGTTTATTATTTCTAGTGTTATCCACTATTTCTCTTATATCCGTATAGGCTTTTTCGGCATCTAGATGATTAACATGCAAACATTCAAGTCCAAAAGATTTTGCTCTTAATGAAAAATCTTTTACAGCAACTGCATCATCAATTTTAGTACCCATTCCGTATTGGTTATTGATACAACAGAATACAACAGGTAATTTCCATAGAGCAGCCATGTTCATACTTTCATAAAGTATCCCTTGTTGCATTGCTCCATCACCAAAGAAGGCAATTGATACATTTTTTTTGTTTAAATATTTATAACTCAAAGCAGCTCCTACAACTGTAGGAATACCACCCCCAACTATGGCGTTTGCTCCTAAATGTCCTAAACTCATATCTGCGATATGCATTGAGCCGCCCTTACCTTTGCAGTAACCATCTTTTTTTCCCGCAATTTCAGCCATCATTTTATCTGGATCCCCACCCCTGGCTAAAAAAATACCGTGACCTCTGTGATGTGTTGTAAATGTATCACCATCTATCATTGCTTTTGTTACACAAGCTGGTCCGAGTTCTTCTCCTATCGAAAGGTGTAACATTGATCCGGCTGTCTCACCCCTTACAAATAATTCGGCTACTCTTTCTTCAAAAACTCTAATTCTTTTCATTGTGGTATAGAGTTCTTGTAAATTAGTATTAGATTTTGAGTTCATATTAAATGATATATGTATATATTATTTATTTAGTATAATTAAAACATGATTTTTGTAGCTGGTGAAAATTTAATTGATAGTATTGCCTATAAAAATAGTAAAAATATTTTTAAAACTTTTGTAGGTGGCTCAACCTTAAATACAGCACTAGCCTTGGGAAGATTGAATTCAAATGTCCATTTTTTCTCAAGGATTTCGAATGATTTTTTTGGAAAAATGATAGTAGATCATCTAAAAAAAAATAATGTAAATGTTAATTTATCTCAAAGAACGAATGATCAAACTACTATTGCATTTGTAAGTAATAAAAAAAAACCTGAATTTATATTTTATAGCAAGGATACAGCTTTTAAAAATATGAAAAGTTTTAATTTAAGTAATTCTATTCAAAATAAAATTAAGTTATCTCATTTTTCTTCAATCTCATTAGCATTGAAACCATCTGCAAATACATTACTGAAATTAATTAAGTATTTAAAAAAAAATACTAAATCAGTAATATCTATAGATCCTAATGTTAGGCCAGGAGTGATTGAAAATAAAAAATGGTATTTAAAACGATTTAAAGATTTTTTATTTTATGGAGATATAATAAAAATGTCTGATGAAGATTATAAATATATTTCTAAGAGATCTTATAAAAATCAAATTGCAAGTTGGATTAAAAAATATAACATAACTTTATTTATTCTAACTTTAGGAGATAAAGGTGCAATATTATTTACAAAAAAATATTACATTAAGATCAAAGCAAAAAAAGTTTATACAAAAGATACAGTTGGAGCGGGTGATAGTTTTATTGCAGGAGTAATTTTTTATCTAGAAAAATTTAAAAAACTTAATTTAAAATCTATGGACAAACTAAAAAAAGAGAACTGGATTAATTGCATTGAATTCGCAAGCGTTGTAGCATCAAAAAATTGTTCTAGGGAAGGTTGTGATCCACCTTTCATAAAAGAAGTAAATAAATTTATAAAGTTTCAAAAGTAGCAATCACCCCACCGACTTCTATTTCTTGACCCTCATTCACAAGGATTTTGACAAGTTTTCCAGCCTCTAAAGCAGGTAATTCAACTATTGTTTTATCACTTTCTATTTCAGCAATTGTTTGCCCTCTTTCAAATGTTTCATCCTCTTTTATTAACCACTTGGAGATATTGCCTTTTTCCATTGTCTCGCCTAAGCGAGGAAGAGTTATCTCTTTTTCCATCTATTTAATCAAAAGTAAATCAGGCACTTTTAATAGCACCAGTTATGAGTCCTGTAATTTCCTCAGGAGTACATAAGTCTTTTGATTTATCACAAACTTTTTCACCAAGTCTCATTACAACAATTCTATCACAAACTTTCATAACATCTGGAAGTCTATGACTTATTAATAAAACAGCAATTTTCTGTTTCTGTAAGTTTTTTATATATTCTAATATTACAGGAACCTGTGCAACACTAACAGCAGCTGTAGGTTCATCCATTAAAACTATCTTGGGCATTGATAATCTTGTTCTAGCAATCGCAACTGCTTGTCTTTGACCACCAGACATGCCTGAAACAACATCGTTGGGTCTTGCAGAGGAGTTTAACTGATCTAGTATTCCCTGAGATGTATCGTTCATATGTTTATGATCCATTAAAAAGAAAAATTTCTTTTTTTCTCTACTGAGATAAATATTTTTTGAAGCCGTTAAGTGATTACATAACGCAAGATCTTGATACACTACCTCTACACCTTGCTTCCTTGCATCATTAGGAGAATTGAATACTACATCTTTTCCCATAAAATTTACGGTACCCGATGAAGCCAAATAATTTCCTGCTAAAATTTTTAATATAGTAGATTTTCCAGCGCCATTATCACCCATTAAGCCAACTATTTCACCTTCATTTACAGACATACTAAAACCACTTAAAGCCTGAACAGCGCCAAAGTTTTTATAAATGTCATTTACATGCAATATTTCTGACATTATTTATTTCCTTTGTTTTTGAGCTGATCAAAGAAGACAACAACTACAATTAGAAGACCAGTTATTATTCTTTGCCAATAAGGATCAAATTTAAGTAAGTTTGCTCCATTATTAATTGTAGATAAAAGTGTTGCTCCAAGAACAGGACCGAATACTCCACCTACAGCTCCAAAGAGACTAGTACCTCCAATAACTGATGATGCGACAGCTTTTAATTCCCAAGTAAAACCATTTGAGGCAATACCTAAACTTAATCTAGCAGCTACAAGAATTCCAACAACTGACGCACAAAAACCAGAAAACATGTATGCAAAAAATATGGTTCTCGTTACTGGGACTGCATTCAATTCCGAACCAGGCATATTACTTCCTATAGCATAAAGATGATTACCAAGAGGGGTGTGATTTAAAATAATATATGTAGGAATCATGATTCCTATGACACACCAAAACAAATTTGGAATTCCAATAAAGTCACCTCTTGAAAATTCTTTAAAGTCAGCTGGTAAGTTACCTATTGGCATTGCACCAGTTATCAATAAAGCTACACCAAACCACCCTGTTAAACCAGCAAGTGTCATTATAAATGGAGGCAATCTTCCTTTTGTAATTCCTAAGGCATGAATAGCTCCAACACCAAGGCCACATAACATAGTAAAGATAACTGAAACCGAAATTGGATACCCTTTGTTTAGCATTAAGGCAACAATACAACTTGTTAATCCAACAACTGATCCAATAGACAGATCAATTCCTGCTGTAATTAAAACTACAGTTTGACCAATTGCAATTATGGACCAAAGAGAGGATTGTCTTAATACATTTGTAATATTGTTTACAGTGCCAAAAGTGTCGGTAGCGATTGTTAATGCCAACCAAATCATTGCTACTATAAAAAATACTGCAAGATTATTTAAATACATTCTTATTCTTGCTACTCTAGGGTCAGCAAGTTTGTTTTTTCTACCACCTAATAATTCCTGTAAATTCATAGCTTTATTGTTTGTTTAAACTAACCCCTCAAAAAGAGGGGTTAGAAAATTAAATTTATTAAGGCTTACAATCCAAAGATGGATTTAATTTTGCATCAACTGCTGGATCATTTATATTAGCTTTTGTAACTAATGTAGCTCCAGTATCAACGAAAGGAGCTAGCGCTTTTCCGTTAATTGCAGCATCGTATGCAGCTTTTACACCCATATTGCCCATACCCCAAGGATCTTGAATTATAAGACCTTGAAGAGTACCGTCATTGATGTAGTTAATTAATTCATCACTACTATCAAAAGTAACAGCAAGTATTTCACCAGCTTTACCAGTTTCTTGAAGTGCTTGACCAGTTCCTAATCCGCCAAATAGAGCGTCATCAAAAATACCTCTTAAATTTGGAAAAGTAGTAATTAAGTCAAGTGTATCATTTAACTGTCTAGTTGTAGTAAAATCTCCAACTTTTGTTGCCACAAGTTTAATACCTGGGTAACTGTCGAAAACTTCATTACAACCTTGTATTCTGTCTCTTAATGAGCTTGGTCCAGCACCGTAGTTTACGATAGCAACTTCACCCTCTGGTGCACCATGCTTTTCTTCAATAAGATCTACAAGATGTTGGCAACCCATTCTTCCACCTTCAACGTTATTAGTTGTCATGAAAGAAGAGTGATTTTTTGAATCAGCAATTGAGTCAATAACAACAACTGGAACTGATTTAGCTGCTTCATCAATTGGAGCACCTAAACCTTCAAAAGAAGTTGCTGCAATAACAACAGCATCAGAACCTGCAGCAACTGCATCCTCTAAAACGTTAATTTGTCCTGCAATATCTGCCTCAGAAGTAGGACCTAGTAGTGGAACATCAATTCCAAGTTCAACACCAGCCGTACAACCACCATCTAAAACAATCTGCCAAAATGGAGATGTACTGTCTTTAACAATAACTGGAATTGAAACAGCATTTGCGCCAACACTTCCAAATAAAAGTGTAAAAGCTATAGCTATATGCTTTAATTTCATATTTCCTCCTAATTTTTTGATATTTAAAACATGCCTTAAAAATATTTCAAGAACTTTTTTTAATATTTTTCTTGTTTAATATTCTTACTTAATATTTAGAATTACTCCATAACTGCACCACCACTTACATTTAATGTCTCACCGGTAGTTTCGCTAAAAGTATTTGAACAAAAACCCACAATAGCCTTAGCAATGTCTTCTGGCATTTGATACCTTCCCATCGGAATTCTATGAAGCCAATCATGTTCAACTTCTTCTCTGGTTTTTTCATATCCACGATTAATTCTCCAATTAATTTCATTATCTATGATTTCTGTGCCAATTGTACCTGGACTAATCGCATTAACTCTTATTTTTGGAGCTAGCTCTAATGCAACTGCTCTCGTAAAACCAATAACACCCATCTTTGAAGCATTGTAATGAGAAGTAAATCTTTGTGCCCTTCTTGCAGCTTGCGAGGAGATATTTAATATGCTTCCTTTATCATTGAATATAGGTATTGCATGCTTGGTCATTAAAAACATTCCTCTTAAATTTACGCGCATTACCAAGTCCCAATCATCTACGCTCAAATCTTTGCAAAGGTTTAATGTTGCTACTCCAGCATTGTTTATTAAATGATCTACGCCACCATGATCAGATTTAACCTGATTATAAAAATCTTTAACTTTTTTTTCTTCTGTTATATCTAAATCAAAAAATAATAAATTTTTTGAATCATTAGCTTTTCTGAATTTACTGATTTTCTCTTTATTGTTATCAACGCAAAGAACTGTTGCTTTACTTTGAAGAAATGCCTCGCAAGTTGCTTGTCCAATACCGCCAGCGCCACCAGTAACTATTATAATTTTTGATTTAAAGTCATTCATTAATTTAAGATTAAATTCAATTTAAAAATTTACAAGATTTTTTTGTTAACAATATTATTTATATTCGTTTTATTTTGGAGATGGTTTAAGATATTTTCAATAGTTTCAATGGACATTCTAGCTCTACATTCGACAGTAAGGGCAGCATTATGAGGAGTAAAAATTATATTTTTTGCAGATAGAATAGGGTCATCTTTATCAGGAGGCTCCTTTGTGTAAACATCTAAACCTGCGCCTAATATTTTTCCTTTATCTAATGCTAATTTCAAATTTTCTTGATTTACTATTCCGCCTCTAGAAGTATTGACTAAAATTACATCATTATTCATTATAGAAAACTCTTTTTGAGAGATAAAATTTTTTGTATCACTAGACAAAGGTATATGAATGGTAATGAAATTTGCGTTTTTTAATCCTGTTTTCAGATCTACAAATTTAAATGGTGGTTTTGCTTCATTCATATTTTTCAAATATGGATCATGTATTAAAATTTCACAATTAAACATCGATAATCTTTTAGCAACTTCTCTACCTATTCTTCCATAACCTATTATTAGAACCTTTTTGTTGAATATCTCTACAGTTTTTTGAATCATAGTTTTTTGAAGATATTCACCATTTTTAACTAAATTGTGACAATCAATAATCCTTCTTGATAATGCTAGAAACATAGTAATAACATGTTCAGCAACTGAAACAGCATTACTTGAGCCAGTTATTGCCAGGGGTATTCTTTTTTCATTCAAAAATTCAATATCAACAGAGTCGTATCCAACACCATGCCTTGCAACAATTTTAAGTTTTGCACAATGTGTCAAAACTTCCTTAGGAAGTTTGGCTGTTCTAATTCCAATACCATCACAATCCGCAAGTTCTTTTTTCAAATTATCTAAAGTATAGTCAAATATTTCAATATAATTAATATTGTTTCTTTTAAGAATTTCTTTTCCAGCATCATGGAATTCGCCAATTAAAGCAATTTTTGTCAATTATAACTCTAGTTCTTTAGCGAGGTCTCCGATTTGTGCACCCCCGGCCATTAATCTCTTTACATCCTCACCACCTAGATCATTTGCTAACCCACTACCTATAACTTCTCCTAGACTTAAGAATGTATATCTATCGGCAATAAGTCTTGCGTGTATTTCATTATGTGTAATTAGAATGATTGCTATGTTGCCAAGTCTTTGAACTTTTTTTATTGTTTTTAAAACTTCCATTTGTTGTTTTTGACCAAGAGCGGAAGTTGGTTCATCTAAGATTAATATTTTTGCTCCAAAATAAATTGCTCTAGCTATTGCTAAAGTTTGTCTTTGTCCTCCTGACATGGTTCCTACTTTTTGATTAGGATCAGCGATATTTATTCCAATTTTAGACATTTCTTCAATTGTTATTTTATGCATTTCATCCATTTGCATAAGGCCAAACGGTCCTGGTCCTTTTTTTAATTCTCTTCCTAAGAAAAAATTTAATGTAACAGAGGTTAAATTATTTAGAGCAAGATCTTGATATACTGTTCCAATACCTGCATCAGAGGCTTGTCTAGGAGAAGCAAATTTTACAAATTCTCCATCTACTTTAATTTGACCTTTAGTTGCAGGATGCACACCAGATAAAACTTTAATTAAGGTTGATTTACCTGCACCATTATCACCAAGTAATGCATGCACTTCCCCAGGATATACGTCGAGTGATACTCCATTGAGCGCTGTAAAACTTCCAAATTTTTTTACCAAATCTTTAATTTCGATTAGAGGCTTTTTATTCATTAAATACTACCTACAATTCTTCTTCTTATATTTTCATTTGTTAAAGCAGCAGTTACCAGCACAGCACCTAAGAAGACACGATAAAAGGAGCCATCTACACCAGGAATATAAAAGAATGCTTCTTTAGCAATACCAAATATTACAGCTCCAAGCATTATGCCCATAATTGATCCAAAGCCTCCAGTAAGAACTACACCACCGATCACGGCCGCAGCAATTGCTTCTAATTCTTTTAAATTTCCTTTAGCAGTGTCAGCAGTATTTACCTCAAATACTTGGCAAGCAGCAAAAATTGTTGCACAAAAAGCTGTAAACATAAAAAGGCCAATTTTTACTTTGTTCGTGGGTACACCATTTGCCTGAGCAGCAGAAAGATTGCCACCTGTCGAATATATCCAATTACCTACTTGTGTTTTACTTAAAACAAAGTAACAAATTATAGCAAGTAAAACCCAAATCATAACGCATGAATAAAATCCTGGAGCAAATTTGTTTCCAAACATATTTACATTCCAGTCTGCTGTAAAATATAACCAATCAAAAAAAGGCTCTAAAATGTCGCCGCCAAAAAAGTTGGCTACTGGTCTAGCTGTTATAAAGGTATCTATATAAGCTCTTGCTAAATCTAACTCTGTAACTGATTTCGCAGCAATTTCTGGAACTTGAATACCAGCATCTATCTTTTTTTGTATAGCCTCAACCATCGATTCATTTCCAGATTTTTGAGCATTTTCTAAAGTTTTTTGCATAGTATCTACCATTTTTTGTTTTTGTAAAAGAGTTTTGGTAATTGCTACTTTCTCATTAATGTATGTTAATTGTTCTGTAAGTTTCTCAACTGTACTTTGAGGTGCTGTTTTCAAAATTTCTAATAATTCATCATTAGATAATGCTTTAGCTGCATCTCTTTCTATTTCACCGTGACCAGGAACATTAATTATATTTTTTATATCTGGAAGATCGGTTACTGTTGTTGATCCTGCCGTTTGATCAGGAGCTTTATTAAATGCTCTGTAGCAGACTTCAGTTAAACCTCTTAAAAAAAATAATCCACCTAAGGTAACTATAAAAGAAGCAATTCCACTTTTTACAATTACATACCCTTGAAACCAACCGAATGACAATGTCATTACTAGAGTAATTAATAAAGCTGTTAGTGGCGATACATTAGTTATTTCAAAAATTTTGAGTCCTTCAAAATGAAAGCCTCCTTCAAAAGAAATATAAGGTATTACAATAGCAAAACCCCATTTAAGAATAATTGCCATTGCTCCACCAGCAAATCCAATCATTGATCCAACACTCAAATCAAATTCACCAGCGATAATCAACATACCAGCACCAAGAGCTACAATCCCTAGTTGGGAAATGACACGAAAATTATTTCTTATTCCAAGTGCATTAAAACCTTCTCCTGCAAAAGGGTTTAAAGAAAACTCACCCTGTGGAATTGAAAAATAACCGAGCATTGCAAAAAGAAGCAGCATAACACCTAGAGGCCCAATTTCTGGTCTTGCAAAGATTTTAGAATACCATCTACTTGGTTTTAAGCGATCAGACTCTTGTCTTTTTACTTCTTGGCTGGAATTCATAAAAGAAAGCCGCCCGAGGGCGGCTTAGTTAAATTAAAACTATCTGTCTATTCCAGCTAGAGCTGAAACAGAAGCAGCGTTTGATTTATCAACAAATCCTGGTCCAGATGGAATATTTGCACCTGGTAAAAGGCCTGCGCTGTTGTTGTATAAGTGTAATACAATAATAGGCATATAACCTTGTAATCTTTGTTGTTGATCAATTGTGAATGATACTTTGTCAGCTGCGATTAAGTCCATAACACCTGGGCTTAAATCGAAACATGAGTGGTGAATACCGCTCATACCAAGATCATCCATTGCTTTCGCAACACCTTCACATACGTGAGGTCCTACAGATAAAATAGCGTCAATATCTGTATTAGCTTGTAAAGCTGCAGTTGCACGAGTTACAATTGTTGCTGGATCAGAAGTTGTGTCAACATATTCCATTGGAATTGTTTCTCCATAACCTTCACATCTATCAACTAGAGCAGTGTTATATGCTTCTTGGATCATACATAATCCTTTTGAAGCACCTTCAGACTTAGCTCTTTGACCAGCTTTTTGACCTGCAAGATATTCAGGCTGACCAACGTGCATTAAAGCACCTAAAGCAGCTGAGTTTTCAAGACCTGAGTTCATTGTTACAACAGGTACACCTGCAGCAACAGCAGCTTTAATTGCTGGGCCTAATGCATCAGGATCAGGTAGTGAAATTACCATTCCATCAGGTTGAGTTGCAGCAGCAGCTTGAATTGAACTTGCCATATCTGCCATATCAGCTGAAGGGTTGTATATATATTCGAAGTCAGCACCGATTGCTCTTGCTGCATCTTCTCCACCTTTTTGTACAACTGGCCAGAAAGGATCTTTACCTTCACCATGAGTTACCATAACGTATCTCTCAGCTAAGGCTGCACTTGTAGCAAATACTAGTGCTACGATTGTCATAAGAATATTTTTCATTATTCCTCCTAATAATTATAATTATTAAAAATACCTATAAAAGGGAGTGAATACAAATCAAGTGTTAAATTTGTTAATTATTTGACAAATTTACACACCTTTTCTTTGTATATTTTTGCCATCCATATGTTCTTGAAAAGCTTTTTTATTGGCATCAGAATTACCAATCTCTAAAGTTGGACTTTCCCAATACGCTGTGCCATCTAACCATTCGTATCCATGTGTTTCTATAGAAATAACATAGGTTTTATCAGATTTTTTTGCTCTCTCAAAAGCTGCTTCTAAATCTGTTATTGATTTTACTGTTTCAGCATTTGCACCCATACTTTTCGCATGAGCTTCAAAATCAACAAATTGTAGTTGAGACGCATTTGCAGCTCTTAGGTTACAAAGATACTCTTTACCTCCCTTTGCTAATTGAAGTCGGTTTATGACCATATGTCCACCGTTGTCACAAACTACAATTATTAATTTCTTATTATAAATTACCGAACTGTAAATATCACTATTATGCAGTAGGTATGAACCATCACCAACAAAGACGATAACATCTTGATTAGGTTTTGCCATCTTAATACCAAGTGCGCCAGATATTTCGTAACCCATACAGCTAAACCCCCACTCAGTCTCAAAAGTATTTCGTTGTTTTGGTTTCCAAATTTGTACAGTTTCACCTACAAGGCCGCCAGCTGCTGTTACAACAATATCAGATTTATCTGCTTTTCTGTAAACCGCACCAACTGCGTGTGCATAAGAGGGTATTTCTTGATTAGTTGGGCCACTTTGTTTTTCTATGTAAGTTTCCCATTCTTTTTTTTCTTTAAGAGCTCTAACGTACCATTGCTCAGGAGCCTTCCAATCACCTAAAACTTTTGAGAGTTCTTGTAAACCAATTTTTGCATCACTTATCATTGGTGAAGCTCTATGTTTATTAGAATCAAATCTCGAAGTATTTATTGAAGCTAATCTAAAATTATCATTTTGAAAATTTGTCCATGATCCAGTTGTAAAATCAGAAAGTTTAGTTCCAATTGCTAGAGCTAAATCAGTATCTTTTGAGAGGCTATTTGATGAACCATCTCCTAAACATCCAATAGCACTTATATAATAAGGATCATCTTTATCCATACAGCCAATACCCATAACTGTTGAAGTAACAGGTATATTATGCTTTTTTGCAAAGTCTGATAGTTCATTTTCTGCTTCAGAATAAAGTACTCCACCGCCTGAAATAATTATTGGTTGTTTAGATTGTATTATCTCCTTAGCAACCCTCTCAACTTGTCTTGGATCAGGGTGAATGCGTCTAATTTCATGAACCTTTTCCTCAAAAAATACCTCTGGATAATCATATGCTTCTCCTTGAACATCTTGAGACATTGATATTGTTGCAGGGCCACATTCTGCTGGATCTAACATTACTTGGATTGCTTGTGGTAGAGAAGATAGAATTTGCTCTGGTCTTGTTATCCTATCGAAATATTTTGAGACTGATTTAAAAGCGTCGTTTTGAGTAGTTGTGGGGGAATTAAAATTCTCTACTTGTTGTAAAACTGGATCTGGGAAACGACTAGCAAAAGTGTCACCGGGAAGTAGTAAGATTGGTAGTCTGTTGCTTAGAGCAACTGCTGCTGCAGTAACCATGTTTGTGGCTCCGGGTCCAACAGATGAAGTAGCAATAAATATTTGTTTGCGTCTCATTGCACGGGAATAACCAATACCAGTTAATGCCATGTTTTGTTCATGATGCCCTCTATAGCCTGGAAGTTGATCTTTGAATTCCTCCATAGCTTGACCTAAACAAGCAACATTGCCATGACCATATATTCCAAAGGCTCCAGGAAATAATGGGAGTTTATTTCCATTAATAATAATTTTTTGAGCTATAAGATATTTAAAAAGTGCATGTGAACAAGTAAGCTTTTGAGTTTTCATTGTACCTCCATTAATTACATTAAAACTAATAAGTAAATAAATACAATAATTATTTTATTTAATATTATTTGTTTAATAAAAACAAAGCCAAAAAATCTATATATTTAGATAAAGGCTACCTTTGTCTTCTATAATATCGAATATTTTTAAAGGAATTTGATCTAGATCTGAAGTAGGATCTCCAGATACTATACTGAAAGTATTTCCGCAACTTGGACACTCAAGTTCTTCTCCTTCGATACTTGATTCACTTAATAAAGATCGGTCTGCACATGTACAATTACCCTGTGTTGCAAAAAAACCAGCCTCGATTCGAAATATTGCATAGTTGATTTCATCGTGTTCAAAATTTTCAACAGTGCCAATTTCTATATCTTCAACTTCTCCAATCAACAGCGGTTCAAAATCATCATTCATATTCCAAAAATTTTAGAATAATTTTTAATGAGAATAAATAATTATTTTTATAAAATTGTTAATTTATCTGAATCTTAAATTTTTACGTGACAATTCTGAGATATTATTTACCCCCATTAATTTCATGTCTCTTTCAATTTCATTTCTCATATTAGTCATTGCTCTATCAACACCTTTTTGTCCACCAGCTGCAAGAGCATAAAGGTACATTCTACCTCCCGAACATGCTTTTGCACCTAAGGAGAGTGCTTTTAAAACATGGGTACCACGTCTAATACCACCTTCACATATTACATCTATTTTATCGCCAACTGCATCTACTATTTCAGCAAGTTGATCAAATGGAGATCTGGAACCATCTAGTTGTCTACCACCATGATTGGATATCATTATTGATGTCGCTCCAACGTCTACTGCCCTTTTTGCATCTTCAACTGACATGACCCCTTTTATAGCAAATTGACGACCCCATTGTTTATTAATAGCTTCAACATCTTTCCAACTTAGCGAATTATCTAACATTTTAGTAAAATAATCTCCAATTGTAGTCATAACTTTAGTTCCCTCACTTATATGATCTTTTAAATTACTTAGTTCCCATTTTGGTCTTATAAAATAATTTAATGCCCACATTGGATGAATAGCAAAACTAAGTATGCTACTTAGTTTTAATTTCATAGGTATTGTAAACCCTGTATACAAATCTCTTTCTCTGTTACCTCCTACAGCTGTATCGACCGTTACTGCCATAGCCTCAAAATTAGACTCTTTACACCTCTCTATAAGCGCATTATTTAATCCTTTGTCTTTATGAACATATAGTTGAAATAGTTTTGGGGAGCTGACTAAATTTGAAATTTCCTCAATACTTGCAGTTCCAAGTGAGGAAATACCAAACATAGTTCCATGTTTTTCAGCTGCTTTTGCAACAGCTATTTCTCCTTCATGATGAAACAATCTTTGGAGAGCTGTTGGGGCACAATATATTGGAATGTCTAATTTTTGCCCCATGACTGTTGTTGACATATCTACTTTATCAACCCCACTTAAGACATTTGGAACTAAATCACATTTCTCAAATGCTTCCGTATTTCTTTTGTAAGTTATTTCATCATCTGCTGCACCATCTATGTAATGAAAAATTGGTCCAGGTAATTTCTTTTTAGCTAGCTTTCTAAAATCTTTTACATTGTGACAGTTGTTAATACTACCTATCATTATGCAGAGATTGTTTTTTGTCTTTGTTCTCCAAGACCTTCTATTCCAAGCTTTATTTCATCACCCGCTTTTAAGAATACTTGTGGGTTCATACCCATTCCAACTCCTGGTGGTGTACCAGTAGATATAACATCACCTGGTTGTAATGACATAAACTGGCTTAGGTAACTAATTAAAAAATTAACACCATAAACCATTGTATTAGTTGACCCATCCTGCATTCTTTGCCCATTAACATCTAACCACATTTTAAGATTTTGTGGATCTGGAACTTCATCAGGAGTAACTAAATATGGCCCAATTGGTCCAAACGTGTCACAGGATTTACCCTTGACCCATTGACCTGAGTGTTCAATTTGAAATTCTCTTTCACTTAAGTCGTTAATTACACAATATCCAGCTATGTGTGATTGAGACTCTTTTTCTGAAATATATTTTGCTTCTTTTCCTATTACAACTCCAAGCTCAACTTCCCAATCAGATTTTACAGATTTTTTTGGAATTTCAACGTCGTCATTAGGACCAATAATTGCACTTGTTGCTTTAAAAAAAATTACAGGTTCAGGAGGTACTTCTAGACCCGACTCTTTTGCATGGTCTGCATAATTTAAGCCAATGCAAATAAATTTACCTATACTTTTTTTACAAACACAAGGTGCTATACCATCACTATTATCAACTTTAGGTAATGAATTAATATCTGCATTTTTTGCTTCAGTTAATTTTTCAACAGTAACATTTTCACTATCCCAATCTTTTACTATGCTTGAGGCATCACGTATATTACCATCTATATCTAAAATTCCTGGCTTCACTTCGTTTCCAATTCTATATCTAATCGTTTTCATTATAAGGTCCATCCTCCATCTATTAGGTTCAAAGTTCCGGTCACAAAATCAGATTCATCACTTGCTAAATAAGTTGCAAGGGATGCAATTTCTTCTGGTTGAGCAAGCCTGCCCATGGCTTGTCTTGCAATAAAATCTTCTCTAGCTTTTATTGGATCTTCAGCCATATTTACTCTTCCTGTCCATGAAGGTGTTTCAACTGTGCCAGGTAAAATTGCATTACATCTAATACCTTGTTTTACATAGTCTATAGCTAAAGCTTTCACAAACCCGTTTAAAGCTGCTTTGGTTACACCGTAGATAAATCTATTTGGCGCACCTTTGACACTTGATGCTGCAGAAGATACGATAATTATATTTCCTTTACCTTTTGTTATCATTTTAGGTAATAAATTGTAACTCATTAGGTAAGCTGAGTATATATTAACATCGATTGATCTTTTAAATTCATCATCATTGCAATCCATTAATGTGCCATGATGAACGAAACCAACAGCATGAAATAGAATGTCAACATCATCTAAGCTTGTACAGAATTTTTCTACTGCTATTTTATCAGTTGCATCAAGTTGCTGGATTTGAATATCTGAATTTTCTTTAGCTAACTCAGCTAATTTTTCTTTATTAATATCTGTAGCAGTAACTAAAGCACCTTCCTTTGCAAAATTAATTGCTGTTGCTTTTCCAATGCCTTGTGCTGCAGCTGTTACAATTATTTTTTTATCTTTCAGTCTCATATTTGATTTTTCCAGTATTCTCCATTAGGAAAAGAAAACTCATTAACAGACTTTTCTTTCATTTCAATAGAATATCCATGATCCATAGGCGGCATATAATTACCATCTACAATTTTGCATGGGTAAATAAAGTGCTCGTGAAGACTATCCTGATACTCAACTACTTTATTATCTTTGGAGCCATTAATTAATACATAATCAATCATGCATAAATGTTGTACATATTCACAAAGACCAACTCCACCCGCATGTGGGAAAACTGGTACATTAAATTTATGCGCCATAAGTAAAACTGTTAGTATTTCATTGATACTTCCTAAACGACAGCTATCCAATTGGCAAATATTCATCGCACCAGACTCTAAGAACTGTTTAAACATAATTCTACCTCCACATGCTTCTCCAGTTGCCAGTCTTACATCACCAACTTCCTTTTTTATTTTTACAAAACCCAAAACATCATCTGGACTAGTTGGCTCTTCAACAAAAAATAAATTAAATTTTTTATACGCATTTATATGTCTTATTGATTGTTCAATGCTCCATTGTTGGTTGGCATCAACCATTATGAAACATTCTTCTCCAATCGTCTTTCTTATTAGATCTAATCTTTTTACGTCTGCTTCTAAATCTAAACCAACTTTAATTTTAAAGTGCCTCCATCCCATTGAAATATAACGGTTACAAAGCTCAATAATTTTATCATCACTGTAGCCCAACCAGCCAGCAGCTGTAGTGTAAGATGGATAACCTTCATTTAAAATTGTTTTTATTCTTTCATTTTTTTTTGCTTGATTATTTTTAAGAATTTTTAATGCTTCTTCTGGAGTTAAAACATCTTCAATATATTTAAAAGTTAACCAAGAAAGAATTTTTTCTGGTTCAGTATCTACAATAAATTTCCAAAGTGGTTTTTTATTTTTTTTTGCTATTAAATCCCATAAGCAATTAAATATAGCAGCAACTGCCATATGGACGACGCCTTTTTCTGGGCCTAGCCATCTTAATTGGCTGTGATCTACACACTTAAACCATAGTTTTCCTATGTCATTTTCTAAATTATCTAAAGACATATTTTCAAAGATCGGAAAAAAATGTTTGATACATTCTGCAACAATGTCGTTCCCTTTTCCAATTGTAAAAGCAATACCGTAACCCTTTAAATTTTTATCATCAGTATATGCTGTTACATAAGTAGCTGAATAATCAGGATCTGTATGAATTGCGTCTGAACCAGTTAAATCTTTGGATGTTGGGAACCTTACATCATTAACTGTAAAATTTATTATCTTGGTCATGTTTATATTCTTTTGAAAGTTGTATTATCAATGAAATCCCAATCTAGATCAATGCCTAAACCAGGGTCATTTGGTAAATGCGCAAAACCATCTTCAACTTTAATTGATTTTTTTAATCCAAAATTAAAATAATCATATGGTACTAGAACTTCAAAAAATTCAGAATTTTTTATAGCTGCACAACAATGCAGATTAACTAATTCTAAAGGATGATAAATTGCCGTATGAATTTCACATTGAACTCCAAAACTTTCTGCTAAATGTGCTGTCTTCATTGTAGCAGTTATTCCACCACTCCATGAAACATCTGCTCTCACCATATCAACAACTCTAGTAGATATACATTCTGCAACACTATATGGATGTTTAGCTATAACTTCAGTTCCAATTATAGGGATATCTAATATCCTAGTTAATTCTCTTAAATTATGAAAATTTTCATCAAATAATGGTTCTTCATACCAATAATAATTTAATTTTTCTAACTCTCTTCCAAATCGTAAAGCTTGTTCAAATGTATATGGTGCAACAGGATCACTCATTAACTTAAAATTATTACCTACAGCTTCACGTGTTTTTCTATGAGCTTCTAAATCAAAATCATATTTTCCTGGGGGATGTAATTTATAAGCATTAAATCCTCTTTCTTTATATTCAACAGCTTCCTTTGCATAAGCTTCAGGAGTATCAAGCACAAGAGAACTTCCGTAAATTGGTACTTTATCTCTATAAGCACCCAAGTATTTGTAGAGTGGTTGACCAGCTTGCATTGATGATAATAACCAACAATTAATGTCAAAGGGACCATAACTATAAATAGGAGCGTGATTCCACCAACGATCAGCCGTTCTGTATTCGTGCCAATGCTGTTCACGATACAATGGATCCCGACCTATAAAAAAAGGTTTAAATATTGAATTTGCTATCTCGCCTGCCATTTCTGCTCCACGTCCAGCAAAACCAAAAGTGGAGCTAGATAAACCCTCATCAGTATGAAAGGTAATAACAAGAAACTCTAAATCAGATTTTTTACCATCGCGCATTTCAGAATCTTTCATCACAGGTTCTTTATGGCGACACATACGAATTTCTATATCTTTAATTTTCATTCAATCCCAAACTCTTTTTTAATATTATTATTATCATTTCCAATTTTAGGAGCAGCTTTATTAGACTTAAATATTTCACCATCTATTTTAATTGGACACCTTAAAGTTTCAATATTTAATCCATCATCTCTTCTAATTCTTTGAACCATATCTAGTATTTTAAAACCTTCGTGCTTAACCATTTTTTCCCAATCTAAAACCTCAGCACACCATATATCAGCTGGCTCCAGAATACTGAGCCAATGTTCAGTGGTTTTCTTTTTAATCCAATCTCCAATTGATTTTTTTATTTCATCCCTTTTTGTAAACCATACTTTTTGATCATGAAGCTCCTTGATTGAATCTAAATTGAGCAACTTACCTAATTGAGGTAGTGGTGTCATCGCTATAGCTATGTAACCATTTGTGGTTTGATAAATACCATAGGGGGCTGATAAATAAGCATGCGCATTATTATAGGAACTTCTTTGAGGTTTCCTGTTTCCATCATTAAAGTATGTAGTTAGTACTTCAAACTGAAAATCTAATAAAGCTTCAACTAAACTAGTTTCAACATGAGAACCTATATTAGTTCTAAATCTTTTTATAACTGCTGCAAGTAAACCCTCTACTAAAGTATGTCCTGCTAACATATCAGCAACTGCCAATCCCATTGGTGTTGGTGCTTCTCCGCCGTTTCCATTTAACCAAACCAAACCCGTTCTTGATTGAGCTAGTAAATCTTGTCCGGGTAATGAGCTCCATGGCCCTTCTGATCCGTAACCAGAAATTGTGCCATAAACTATTTTTGGATTTATTTTTTTAACATTTTCATAATCTAAACCAATTCTTTCAATAACTCCGGGTCTAAAATTTTGGGTGATAATATCCGCCTTCTCAATTAATTTTTTAACCACTTCAAGCTCGGTAGGATCTTTTAAATTTGCTGAAAAGCTCTCTTTATTTCTATTTATCGCATGAAATAAAGTACTGTCACCTTCTAAATCAGTATCACTAATATATAAATTTCTACAAAGATCTCCTACATCAGGTCTTTCAATTTTTATTACCCTTGCTCCCAAGTCAGCTAATCTTAATCCAGCATATGGACCAGACAAAAACTGACTAAATTCTAAAACAGTTAATCCTTCTAAAGGTTTATTCATAATATATCTTATTCTTTAAAACTTTTATTGTACATGTCGCATAATTTTTCACAAATACTTTCAGCTGAAATATTTGATTGCAAATACTCATTAATTAAATCTCCACTTTTATCCTGAAATTCCATATACCCATTATGTCTTGGCCTAACCCATGCAAGTTCTAGCGTTTTACGAGTACCTTTGAAAAAATTGGAGGTTTCTAAATTTATTTTTTTATCCTCCCATGCTTCAGAGTTTCCAGGTTGTCCACCACTTTCGTAGAATAATGATTTCTGACACTCTGCACCAGCTATCCAAAAAGCATATTCTAGTGCTAAGTCTTTATTCTTACTTACATTTGATATGGCTATACCTGTTCCTCCTAAATGTGTTCCGGCTGGACCCTTGCCTGATAAATTCATAACATCAATATATTTTAAAATATTTTTTCTATAATTTTTTCGTGAATAATTAGAAAAACCATAAATGTATGGACAATAATAAAAATCATTCGTCTCTGTCATTAATTCAGCGGTTTGAATTGGGTCCATTGTTAAACAATCTTTTATTAATTCGTTAGATACAGCTTTCATCATATTAAGAGTTTTAGTTCCAAAATCTTTATCTATAAAATCTTTTCGTTCTGGAATTAATTCCTGGGTCAAATTATTATAAATACTATAAAAACTGCTTATTGCATGAACAGGTTTTAAAGGCCAAAGCACTCTATTATTTTTTGCTAAACCAATTAAAGCATTCCAATTTAAAGGATGGCTTCCAATCAGGTCATCTCTATAACAAGCAGTTTGTGATGCTGCATCAATAGCTAATGCCCATTGTTTATTATCAATAAAATAACTTTGGTGTGATTTTCCTACAGACTGCAATTTTAATTTTTTTATCTGTGACTCATATTGAGGTAAATCTAAATTTTGAAGTAAACCTTTACTGGCCACTTCGCCAACATGCGGATAGTCTATGACAATCATATCATAATCATCAGTCATCTCCTCAATGGGTCTATCAGCAAATGCTTGTAAAGGTCTTTTATCCCAATTAATTACAACTTTATTGTTGTGTAACTCTTGAAATTTTTTTGAAGTTGCAACCATAGGATCAAATCCTCTAGAATGATCCCAAGTCATCCCTTTCAAAGTAATCATTTTTTTTCGTATTTATCTTTAAAATCTTCTGGCTTTTTATATAAAACTGAATGAAGGTGTTCACAGTATAAAACTATTTCTCCTTCTCCTTTGAAAACTTCATAACTAGTTCGTACAAGTCCCATTTTTTCGTACTTTGGTTTTTTTTCCATATTGGTTCTAATTGTATAAATCGTATCGCCAATAAAAACTGGTTTTATAAATCTTAGACGGTCATAGCCATAGCTAAATGAGTTAACACAATTCGTTGCCACTAATCCCAAACCATAAGAAAAGACCATCGCACCCGCAACCAATCTTTTCTGAAACATTCCTTCATTTTTTGCAAAATGCTCATCTCCAACATAAGGATGCATATCTAATACCATACAATTAAATTGCATGGCCTCTCCCTCAGAAATTGTTCTTCTTAGCGATCTAATCTTATGGTCAATAATTACATCTTCGTAAAACCAATTTTCTGAATTCCAAACAGGTAATGCAGAATGATCGTTGGGCATATCTTTAGGATATGTACTACTTAATCCAATTGTCGGTTCAAATTTTGAATTATCATTCATATCTGAGTATTAATCTAATATTAAAAAAAGATATAAACAATCAATTTTTATCATATAACTATGTAATTTAATTAAATCTAAACTTTGTTGAGCCCACAGATATAACATTTGGTAGTTCAAGATAAGTATTATAATTTTCTAGTGTAATTCCTCCAGTTGGTATAAATTTTATATCCTCGAAAATTTCATTTATAATTTCAAGAGATTTTGTTCCACCATTTTTTTCTGCATGAAAATATTTTAAAATTTTTTTCTCATATTCTAAAGCCATCATAATCTCTGATGGAGTTGATACTCCAGGTATATAGTTTAAATTTTTTTCTATTGTATAATTTAGAATTTTTTGATTTATTCCAGGAGACACGTAGAAATCAAAATCAAACTTCGAAGCCTCTTTAAGAATATTTAATGATGTTATTGAACCCAAGCCAATGATGGCTGTAGAAAATTTTTCTTTCAAAATTACGGCAACATCTAAAGCCTGCTTAGATCTTAAGGTTATTTCAACTATTTTGAATTTCTGATCAATTAGTTTTGAAAAAGTATCAAATATCTCAGATGGTGCTTCTTTTCCTATAATAGGAATTTTTTTTTGCAATTCTATTTCCTTTACTATCTTAGCATCCATAATTTTTTAATTTAAAATTTTCTTTTCTAATTATTGCACCATTAACATTAGCTACATCCCGACCTAGTTTATGGGCAAACTGTAGACATTCTTTAATATTAAAATTGTTAAAATAATAATATAAAAAACAAGCGTTAAATGCATCTCCACAGCCTGTTGTATCTTTAACTTTTTTTTTGAAAACAAAATTAAAATTAGAGAATTGCAGTTTGTCATATACCAAAATATTTCCTTTTTTTGATCTTATTATAGCTAACTTATTTCTAAAATTTTCAAAAATAAATT
>CACAAZ010000015.1 GCA_902530685.1 uncultured Alphaproteobacteria bacterium
CATAGATAGAGATTGTAATAAATGCCAAAAAAATAAAGATATAGAAATAGAACCAATACCTCTTGCTAATAAAATCCCTCCTATAGGTACAAAAGCCCAGCATATATGTATCCCTGAGGAGAAAAAATATGGAAAAGGAATTATATCAATTCCCCATACTCTAAATGGGATGATCTATGGTGCTAAAACAACTAAGTGTTCAAGACAAATAATCAAACATGATGGAATTGATAATCCTCCTATGCTTTTTGCAGGATGTTCTGGTAGTCCAGTTGTATATAGTGAGTGTGGTAGAAATGTTATTCACGGATTGCATGGCAATGGTATGGATGAGGATAAAATTATGTACGAAATTTTACAACTCGTTCAAACTCAAAAAAAATGGTTGCAATCTCAAATATACGAATGGACTGGCAGAACAGATATGCTAGATGCTTGTGATCCATCTGGTAGAAGATCTTTTATGTCAGATCAAAAATTTGATATAGCTCAAAATGATTGTCAAAAAAAACGAATTAAAGATAATGAATTTTATCCTTGTGAAATTATTAACTTAGATAATGCAATAAATTTTCCTTGGATGAATTAACTGGTAAGGAGATTAAATGAAAGGTTATAGATTTATTACAGATGATGATACTGTTGATTTTTGTCAAAGAGTAACAGAGGCACTCTCTAATGGATGGAAATTACATGGTGAGCCTAAAATGACTTATGATGAAAAAAGGAAAATTATGAGATGTGGGCAAGCAGTAGTGAAAAATAGTAGCAAAAAATATAAAAAAGGTATGAATTTAGCTAGTATCTGAATTTAAAATTGTTATTTTTTGATAATAATAGTAAACTAAGTTATGCGGTTCCTCCAAGTATTACTGATATCAATTCTTCTTGTATTTCCACAAGCCAATATGTTTGCATTCAATGAGCCTTTTTACAAAAATATTGATTACTCAAATATAGATTTTATTGGAATAGTAAAAAATAAGGGTAAGGGAGAATATAAAATCAGAACAGTTCAGCCTTTAAATATTAATGAGAAAAGTGGTGATACAATTTTCATTCAGGGTATGATTGGAAATTTTGATCAATTCGGTAAATATCGAATTGGCACTAACCTTGGACTTGGTTTTAGGAACTTTAGTGATGATAATACTAAAATGTATGGTTACAATTTTTTTTATGATAGCGAACCAGATCCTGGACACCACAGATTAGGTTTAGGATTAGAACTAAAACAGTCCAGATTTGGAATTTCAAATAATTATTACAAAGGTTTGACGGGTAAAAAATCTTATGGTGCAAGTGGTATGGAAGAAGAGGTCCTAGATGGTGTTGATATCATTGTATCAGGCTTAATTCCAAGATTTGAATGGATTGAAACAGATTTAAGTTATGCTTATTGGGACTCTGTAGCATCAAGTGATTTATACGAAATTAAATTAGGTTTAAATTTTAGTTTAAATGATTATCTTACTCTAAACCTTAAAGCTGAAGATGATAATAAGAACTCAACAACATACAACGCTGGTATAAGCATTAATTTTGGTGGAAAAAAATCTACCAAAGTGACGTTATCTGGTAGTAATCAAAATATAGTTGCAGAAGATATGAGAGCTTATAATTTAATTCCTGTGAAGAGATCAGAAAAATTAACACTTGAACAAACTGGTGGTTTTTCTGTGAAAGTTAAAAAGTCTGGTTAAATGAAAATTCTCTCATTAATTTTTTTTATTTTAATTTTTTTATCAGGATATAATTTTACCTTTGCAGCAGCGTGTTCAGCTGATTCAGGTTCTGATTTTGATTGTTGTCAGGCAAATGGATCAACATCGGGAACTAAGAAAACATTATCAAACACAGATGAATCAACTAGAAAATGCTCATGGCCTGCAGATAGTACTTTTCAATTTACAATAAAAAAATTTGGATTATTACCAAAAGGAGGAACAGAGGCAGATATAGTTTATAGAGGATCTTCAACTGTTTTTAATGCAGGATCATTAGATGCAGGTGCAACAATGGGAAATTTTTTAGCAGGTGCTAATTTTCCAGCAGGTACTTATGAAGCAATGATACCGGAGCTAGCACTAAGTGAAACGGTAAAATCAGCAACGGCACCAACTATTACGTATAGTGGAACAAATTATACGTGTTCAACAAATTCTGTGACACATTTACAACTGCCTGGTGAATCAGATGACTACATGTGTGCTGGACAATCTACAATATCAGTTGATGAAGATGGCGATGGTAGTAATGATTACAATGTATCTGCTGGAACATTTAGAAGTGATTATGGTCCTGGAGGAGAAGTCTGCTTCTTAGACGAAGATGGTGACGGTGATGCTGATACAATGAGGATTTTTGATAATCAACTTGGAGACATAATTATATCTTCCACAACAACCTATTCGATATCATTTAATTTTAATACTTCAGATGGTGTACTTTATAGTGTCTTTGATGATTACGGTTTTGGTGATGTTTCAAGCCCAGTTGCTTGCACAGCCGTTGATGTTGGCGACCTAGATGTTACTTTAACTAAAGAGTAACTAATTAAAAATTTTGTTTAAATAATCTACTATATAATTGTTTTTTTTCTCCCATTTAGTAAAACAACTATCATTTTCTGGAATAATAGGAAATATGTGAGCTTTGTATTTACCACCAAGAGGAAACTCACATCCAAAATCTGTGTAATTAATTGTCTGGACTTTATTCATTTTTGTTAAAAAAGATAAAGTTGTACTATCTTCTAATCCATCATCATCATGAATAAATACTAAGGATTTAATCTCAGAAAATTTCAACATTTCTTTTTCCCAATTGTCTCTCAAAACTTGACGTGGTGGATAAGCATTTTTAGATAATTTACCCTGATAAGCGGCGGGGTTGAATATAATACTACCATTAATTTTGTCAGGAAAGTGTGCTGTTAAATAAAATGATAAAAAACCACCTGCAGATAACCCAGATAGAATAATATTATCGTAACCTTTCTCTATAAGATTATCAATTGTATCTATTACAACTTGTCTTCTTAAATGTTGTTGAACTTTGTCATACAATTTTATTCCATCGTAATCAATAAGATCAATAAAACCATTGGGGTTACCTTCACTCTCAAAAAGTTTATGTACTCTATCAAAATGATGGTCACCAAGTCCTCTCACACCTGAACACATACGGTATATTCTTATTGTCATATTGTTTATTTTTTTATTATGTAAACTGGAAATAACTTCAGGAATTCTCCCTGCTCCTTTAATGCACTCTTCTCTTCTCTGTTCTGGGGTATATGAACCATGATTATAGATAATGATAATAGTATTTTTTTTATCCAAAATTGTTTCCTCATCATATGGTTTTAATTCGTTATCTATGAAACCACTTATTTTAGACAGTTTATCAATATCTTTCTTAAGTCTTTTTTCAAATTTAGTTTCTTTAGAAAATAATTGATTAGAGATGCTAATGATAAAAATAAGGATTAATGTAATTACTGTTTTATGCATTAAAAAATACTCTTTAAGTAATTTAAAATAAATTCATTTTGATTTTCATATTCTACAAAACAACTAGATTGGGGTATAGCGTGTCCAGCTTCTTTGGGCATGGTTTTATTTACATCAGCCCAAGTACAATCAGTTGCTTTTAATTCGCTATAATCAATCATATTAATTTCATTGAAATTGTATAAAAAAGAGAGAGTTTCCGGTGTTTCAAATTCATCATTTTTATGGACAAATACTAAAGCATTTAAAGTATCAGTTTTTTTTAGCTGATTAATTTGCTCTTCTCTAAAAAACCCCCAGTTTGGAAGTGCTTTATTCCACTCTTGTTTAGGGCCAGCAAATGCAGGATTGAATGCTATAGCGCCTTTAAACTTGTCAGGATATCGAGACATTAAATTTAAAGAGGCCCAACCTCCTGCAGAATAACCACCTATAACAATATTATAAAAACCTTTCTCAATAAATTTTTCTACCTCATTAATAATTATATTTTGCCGCTTTTGTTGTTTTAATTCAGAATAATTGTCAATTTTTTTTCCTTTTTTTATTAAATTTAATATCTCGTCCTGTTCTTTACCACTCATACCTTTAACTCCTGAACAAAGTCTAAAAATTTTAATTTCAAGATTTTTAATTTGTTTATTATGAAATTGTAATATAGCTGGGGATACAGCTCCATCCCACGTATAACCAAATTTTGGTTTTTTTTTACATTTATCTGTTTTAGTATCTTGTCCACTTCCATGATTCCAAATTAATAGTAATGTATTTTCTTTATCAGTAATTAAATCAGGTGCATATGGAATGCCTTTGTCATCCATAAAAGAATTGTTTTTAGAAATTTTTTTTAGACCTTTGTAATCTGCAAAAGAATAATTTGAAAAAAAGGATATTAATAAAATGAGTGTTATTCTTAGAAAGAAACTATATATGGATTGCTCTACCATCTACACTTAAAGCTGCTTCTTTTACTGCTTCACTAGTTGTAGGATGAGCATGACAAACTCTAGCGATATCTTCTGCACTTCCTCCAAATTCAATAGTAGTAACTATCTCTGCAATGAGCTGGCCTGCATCATGACCAATTATATGAGCACCCAAAATTTTATCCGTTTTTTTATCAACTAAAATTTTAACAAACCCTTCTGATGCAGAGGTAGTTAAAGCACGACCGTTTGCCATAAAAGGAAATTTTCCAACCTTGAAGTCTTTCATTTCTAGCTTAAGTTGTTCTTCTGTTTTTCCTACTGATGCAATCTCTGGGTTGGTATAGACAATTGCTGGTATAGCATCATAGTTTATATGAGGTTTTTGACCGTTTATAAATTCAACGCAAGCTACTCCTTCTTCTTCGGCTTTGTGTGCTAGCATTGGTCCAGGTGCTACATCGCCAATCGCGAAGATTCCTTCAACGGAAGTTTGAAAGTTATTTTTAATTTCAATGGATTTTTTTTCGGTTAATTTAATACCAATTTTTTCGAGACCCAGTCCCTCTGTGTTTGGTTTTCTTCCTACTGACATTAAAACTATTTCAAAGTTTTCTTTTATTTTCTTTTTATCTGATGTTTCCATTTCTACATCTACACCAGACTTACTAGATTTTGCAGAACTCACTTTATGAGATAATTTAAATTCTAATCCTTGTTTAGTTAACATTTTCATAAACTCTTTTGCGATTTCACCATCCATAGTTGGAACAATTCTGTCAAGAGCTTCAACGACTGTTACCTTTGAACCTAATCTATTCCATACTGAACCCATCTCTAATCCAATATATCCACCACCAATAACTAGGAGTGATTTTGGTATTTTAGATAGAGAAAGAGCACCCGTTGAAGATACTATTTGTTTTTCATCGACAGGAATATTTAGTATCTCAGTCGAAGATGATCCTGTTGCGATTATAAAATTTTTAGCACTAGCAGTTATTTCATTTTTTCCATTTGTAATAGAAATAGTATTTTTATCTACAAATGAAGCCGTGCCCGGAATATGAGTTATTTTATTTTTCTTAAATAAAAAACCAATCCCTGTTGTGAGCTTTTTTACAATCTTTGTTTTTCGATCCATCAAAACATTTAAATCTAAATCTATCTTTGATGTTTTTATGCCATGTTCTGCAGCATGATTTAAGATTTCAACAAATTTTTCAGATGAATTTAATAATGCTTTAGAAGGTATGCATCCAATGTTCAAACAAGTTCCACCAAGTGATGGCTCTTTTTCTATACAAGCAACCTTCATTCCGAGTTGAGCTGCTCTGATTGCAGCTACATATCCACCGGGTCCCGCACCAATTACTATTAAATCAAAATCTTCCATTTTATATTCCTAATACTAATTCGGATGGATCTTCTAGAAGTTCCTTCACCTTTACTAAAAATCCAACGCTTTCTTTACCATCAATAATTCTGTGATCATAACTTAATGCAACATACATCATTGGCCTAATTACTATTTCATCTTTTACAACTACTGCTCTTTTTTGAATATTATGCATCCCTAAAATTCCAGATTGAGGTCTATTGATTATTGGGGTACTTAGCATTGATCCGTAAACGCCACCATTTGAAATTGTAAAAGTTCCACCAGTCAAATCGTCCATGGTCAATGTTCCGTCTTTGGCTTTTGTACTAAGATCAATAATTTTAGTTTCTATTTCTCCAAAACTCAATTGATCTGCGTCTTTAAGTATTGGTACAACTAATCCTTTTTCAGTTCCAACAGCTATACCTACATCAAAATGGTTTTTATAAATTATATTTTCATCTTTGATTTCTGCATTTACAGCTGGATATTCTTGCAAACTTTTTACTACAGCTTTTACAAAAAATGACATAAAACCTAATTTGACATCATACCGACTTTGAAATTCTTGATTTTTTGATTTTCTAATTTCCATTACTTTGGACATATCAATTTCATTAAAAGTTGTAAGTATGGCTGCTGTATTTTGAGCCTCCTTTAAGCGTTTAGATATTGTCTGTCTAATTTTAGACATTTTAACAACTTCTTCTCTTTCACCTTTGTTAGTGGTTGTATTATTTGAAGAAGAAAGATGAGAAACTACATCTTCTTTATTAATTCTTCCATCAGAACGTGATGAAGTAACATCTTCTAGTTTAATATTATTTTCCTCAGCAATTTTTCTTGCAGATGGTGAAGATTTGACAGGTGAGGATTTTGTTTCAACCTTAATTTCTTTTACCTCTTTTTTTACTTTTTCTTCTTTAGTTTCAGTTTCTTTAGGAGTTGGTTTTTTGCCTTTTGATTCATCTAAGATTCCTAAAATACCACCAATTTCAACATCAGTTCCTTCAGAAACTTTTATTGCTTTTAAAGATCCTGCATGAGGCGCTGGTACTTCAACTGTAATTTTGTCTGTTTCAATTTCAACTAAAGGTTCATCTGCTTCAAAATTATCGCCAATATTCTTAAGCCATTTTGAAACAGTTGCTTCAGTAATTGACTCTCCAAGTGTTGGAACTATTAATTCAGTACTCATTAATTAAATGCTTAATAACATTTAAATCAATTTATTCAATTGGCAGATTAGTCTTTAATTTTGTTGAAATACCTGCCCAAGATTTGGTGATTTTGCTAATCGAATCTTCAGTTGCCATTTTTATGATAGTTTCTTGATTACTTAAGTGTCTTTCTAAAGAACCAGCCGCAGGAGAGGCAGCCGGGCTTCTTCCAACATAGAGTATTTTTTCTTGTTTAACTTTTGCCTCCTGCATAACACTTTCCAATCTACCCTTAACAAAACCCCAGGCACCCATATTTTTTGGTTCCTCTTGTGCCCAGATAATTTCTGCATCCGTATAATGTTTTAATTCATCTCTAAAGTTTTCATAAGGAAATGGATAAATCTGCTCCAATCTAATTATGGAGAGATTTTTAATTTTATTTTTTGCAATATGATCTGCTAATTCAAAATAAATTTTTCCAGAACAAATTATTAGTCTTTTGTTTTTTCTTTTTTCTTTAACTGATAATTTATCAGTAAGAATTCTATGGAAAGTGGATCCATTAATATAATCCTCAATATTGGAAACATTAGATTTATGTCTAAGTGTAGATTTTGGTGTAAATATAATTAGAGGTTTCCTAAAGTTTCTGTGTAGTTGCCTTCTTAAAACATGAAAATAATTTGCAGGACTTGTGCAATTAACAATTTGCATATTATCTTCTGCACACATCTGTAAAAATCTTTCTAATCTTCCACTTGTATGCTCAGGACCCTGGCCTTCATGACCGTGAGGAAGTAGCATCGTTAAACCAGACATTCTCAACCATTTTCTTTCTCCAGAACTAATGAATTGATCTATCATAATTTGTGCACCATTTGCAAAATCACCAAACTGTGCTTCCCATATAACAAGTGTCTTAGGATCAACTTGTGAATATCCATATTCAAAACCAAGAACACCAAACTCAGATAAAAAACTATCTATAATTTCAAAGTAACCTTGCTTATTTTGAAAGTGTCTTAATGGAACGAAACGATTTTCGTTTTCTTGGTCATATAGTACACCATGTCTATGACTAAATGTTCCTCTTCCAACATCTTGTCCAGATATCCGAACACCGTATCCTTCATCTAAAAGTGTTGCTAAAGCTAAACTTTCAGAAGTTGCCCAATCAATACCTTTTCCGTTGATTACGCTTGCTAATCTATCTCTATAAATTTTTTTTATTCTTCTATGAGCGTTGAAATCTGATGGTATTTCATGAATTTTTTTCGCTATACTAATTAATGTTTTTTCTTTTACAGAAGTTTTTCCTTTTCTTGCATCAAATGTTGCAGTAGATAAACCTGTCCAAGTCCCCTCTAACCAATCTACTTTATTTGGCTTATAATTTTTAGTCGATTCAAATTCTTTATCCAAAAAATTTTTGAAAGAAACTACAATTTCTTTAGATTCTTCTTCAGAAAGGGTACTATCGTCAATTAATTTTTTTTCATATTTTTTTCTAGTTGTGATTTGTTTTTTGATGGCCTTATACATAAGTGGCTGAGTAAAAGAAGGTTCGTCAGCTTCGTTATGTCCTGATCTTCTGTAACAAAACATATCTACAACAACATCAACTTTAAATTTATTTCTAAATTCTGTTGCAAGTCTACAAACATGAACTACTGCTTCTGGATCATCGCCATTAACGTGAAATATCGGAGCCTGAACCATTTTTGCAATTTCCGTACAATATGGTGCGGATCGTCCATATTGTGGCATAGTTGTAAAACCTATCTGATTGTTAATTACAAAATGAATGGTTCCACCTGTTTTAAAACCTCTTAATTGTGACATAGCAAATGTTTCCGCTACTACTCCTTGTCCAGCTATTGCTGCATCTCCATGGATTAGTAAACCTATAACTTTATCTGTTGTTTTATCTTTAGTTAAAGTTTGTTTAGCTCTTACTTTTCCTGCCACAACAGGGTTAACTGCTTCTAAATGGGAAGGGTTAGAAGTGAGGGATAAATGAATTTTCTTTTTTTCAAATTCACGATCAGCAGAAACCCCTAAATGATATTTTACATCACCAGAACCTAGTACCTCATTCGGATCGTTTAAAGAGCCTTGGAATTTTGATAATATTTTTTTGTAAGGCATTTCTAAAACACTTGATAGAAGTGTTAATCTACCTCGATGAGCTGTTCCGATAATGATATCTTCTATTCCAGACAAACATGCTTGTTTAACAATTTGTTCTATGCCAGGTATCATTGCTTCACCACCTTCGATACCGTATCTCTTTGTGCCTAAAAACTTTTTATCTAAAAACTGTTCAAATAGTTCTGATTCGACTAATCTTTTATAGATTGCTTTTTTGCCTTCATTTGTAAAATTTGTTTTATTTCTTACTTCTTCTATCCTTTCTTGTACCCATTGTTTTTGATCGGCTTGTTGTATATGTAAAAATTCAACACCAATTGAAGCAGAATAGGTTTCTTTTAATATTTTAATAATATTTTTTAGCTTACCTTTTTCTAGGCCCAAACTTCCGTCAATGAATATTTCTTTTTCTAAATCTGATTCATTAAAACCATAGCTTCTATAATCTAATTCTTGGGGATACTCTCTTTTAGATATTCCTAAAGGATCAAGATCTGCAATTAAGTGTCCGTTAATTCTAAAAGCTCTAATTAACCTTAATGCTCTAATTGAATCTAAAGTTGAAATTCTAAATTCTTCGGAATTGTAATTCGTATTTGATTTTATAACCTTATTTAAGTAATTTTTATCTATTATACTTGATGGACGTTCTTTCCATTCTGGTCCTCCGAAATCTTTAAGAACAGAGTAGTCATCTTCATTTAAGTTATTAAAAAAATCTTTCCAAGTTGTGTCAACACTTTCAGGATCATTTCGAAATTTAGAATACAGCTCTGCCACATATGGCGCATTAGCGCTATTTAAGAAAGTATCATTCATAGATTTCTATTAAACTAAAACCATTTCGCATAACTATCATACTAGTGAAAACTAATTATTCCCATTTTGCATTGCTAATTTCATTGTTTCCCCCAATGATGCTGGTGATTTAGATACAAAAACTCCAGCATTTTCTAAAGATTTAATTTTGGAATGTGCTGTACCTTTTGATCCTGAAACAATAGCACCTGCATGACCCATACGCTTTCCTTTAGGCGCCGATTGTCCAGCTATAAATGCTGAAACTGGTTTTTTTACTTTCGAATTTAAAATAAATTCTGCCGCATTTTCTTCTTCCTCACCACCAATTTCTCCAATCATTAAAATTCCCTCGGTTTCATCGTCATCTAAAAATAACTTTATGCAATCTACAAAATCCATTCCATGTATTGGATCTCCACCAATACCAACACATGTTGATTGACCTAATCCTACCTCAGTTGTCTGTGCAACAGCTTCATAAGTCAATGTACCTGATCTACTCACTATACCTATTTTACCTTTTTTATGGATGAAGCCAGGCATGATTCCAATCTTGCATTCAGAAGGTGTAATTAATCCTGGACAGTTGGGTCCTATCAAATATGTTTTATTATTAATAATTCTTTTTTTTATATCGATCATATCTAAAACTGGGATACCTTCTGTGATACACACAATTAATTCAATATTTGCATCTAAAGCTTCGTGAATAGCTTTAGCGGCAAACTTAGCAGGCACATAAATTACTGTTGCATTTGCTTCTGTTTGCTTAACTGCATCAGCAACAGTATTAAATACTGGTAAATTTAAATGAGTTTGTCCTCCCTTACCAGGCGTGACACCGCCAACAAGGTTTGTACCATATGCTATAGCTTGTTCAGAATGATATGTTCCTTGTGAACCAGTAAAACCTTGGCAAATAAGTCTTGTATTTTTATTAACTAAAATTGACACTATTCTGATAACTCCACAGCTTTCTGGGCTGCATTTGAAAAATCATCAATTGAAATTAGTCCTAATGATGAATTATTTATAATGTCTCTTCCTTCTTTGGAATTTGTTCCTTGAAAACGTACAACAACAGGAAGTTTAAAATCTAATTCTTTAATTGCATCAATAATACCATTAGCAATCATATCACAATGGATAATTCCTCCAAAAATATTTATGAAAACCGATTTTACGTTTTTATCTGATTGAATAATCTTGAAAGCTTTAATGGCTCTTTCTTTATTTGCTGTACCGCCTAAATCTAAAAAATTGGCTGGCTCCATTCCAAATTGTTTAATAATATCCATGGTTGCCATAGCTAGCCCAGCTCCATTAACCATACAGCCTATTTTTCCATCCAGCTTAATGTAAACCATATCGTTTTCAGAAGCTTCAAGTTCCAAATCATTTTCTTCTGAAGTATCTTTTAATTTTTCAATGTCAGCCTGTCTATAAAGAGCATTATCATCAATATTAATTTTAGCATCTAAAAGAATTAGTTTTTCATCTTTAGTCACAACAAGAGGATTGATTTCAATTAAAGATGCATCTATTTCGACATAGGCTTTACATAAATTTGAAACAATTTCTTTAAATTGGGTAAACTCATTAATGGAAAAGTTTAATTTATTTTGAAGACTATCACTAATTGTAAAATCTTCTAAGTTGTCAAAATAAACATATTGAATTCTTTCTGGTGTTTTCTCAGCTACATCTTCTATGTCCACACCACCAGCATCAGATACCATCATCATTAATTTTGATTGTTTCCTATCAAGAAGAATACTTAAATAATATTCTCTATCAATTTCACATCCAGATTCTAAGTAAATTCTGTTTACTAATTTTCCCTCATTACCTGTTTGTTTTGTAATCAATATGTTACCCATCATTTCTTTTGCAATTTTTTTTGCATCATCAATTGATTCTGTTATTTGCACTCCACCTCTTGTATTAAATGGTTTTAAAAATTTCCCTGCTCCTCTTCCTCCAGCATGTATCTGTGATTTGATAACCCAGGGTGGTCCTTTTATATTTTGTAAATCATTTTCTAAATTGTCAACATTTTCAATGTAACTTTTGCCTTCAAGTATAGGTAAATTGTACTTTCTTAGTAAATCTTTAGCTTGATATTCATGCAAATTCATTTTGATAAAAAGGTAATAGTTAGATTAGATGAAAAATACAATTATTTTTTATTTTTCTTATTTAGAAGCTTGTTAGACAAAGTAGTTAATGATTTTACTGCTTTGACAGAATGATTAAATTCTTTCTTTTCATTATTATTAAGTTTTAATTCAATAATTTTTTCAACACCTTTTTTGCCAATAATAACTGGAACCCCAACATAAAGTCCTTTTACTCCATATTCACCATTAAGATATGCAGCACATGGTAATAATCTTTTTTGATCTAACAAAAATGACTCTGCCATTTGTGTAGCTGAAGAGGCTGGTGCATAATAGGCAGATGTATTCATAAGTTTAACAATTTCAGCTCCACCATCACGAGTTCTTTGAATAATTTTGTCAATATTTTTTTTTGTTGTCCACTTCATGTTTATTAATTCGGGTACAGGAATTCCTGATACTGTTGCGTATCGAATAAGTGGGACCATCGTGTCTCCATGACCGCCTAAGACAAAAGCGCTGATATCATTAATTGATACATTAAACTCCTGGGATAAAAAGTATTTTAATCTTGCACTATCCAAAACACCAGCCATACCAATACACATATTTGTCATAAGACCCGATGATTTCTGAAGAACACTCACCATTGCATCGAGTGGATTAGTGATGCATATAACAAATGCCTTTGGACAATATTTTTTAATATTTTTACCTACATTTTGAATGATTATAGAATTTTTTTCTACAAGGTCATCTCGAGACATGCCTGGTTTTCTTGGAAAACCTGCAGTAACTATTACTACATCAGAATTTTTGATATCTCTAAAACTTGAAGTACCTTTAAAATCTGCATGAAATCCCTGAATAGAAGATGACTGCGCAAGATCTAAAGATTTACCCTTAGGCATCCCTTCAAAAATATCTAATAAAACTACATCACCTAATTCTTTTAAACTAATAAGTTGTGCGAGAGTACCACCGATATTGCCTGCTCCAATGAGAGCAATTTTTTTTCTCATATGAGTTTTATACTTTAATTATAATTCTGTAACAATAGCCTTTTTAAGTCCAGCAATTTCTTTGGCTGGATTTAGACCTTTGGGACAAGACCTAGTACAATTCATTATTGAATGACATCTATAAAGTTTTAATGAATCATTTATTGCTTTCAATCTCTCTTTTCTTTCTGAGTCTCTAGAGTCACTTACCCATCTTGCTGCTTGTAAAAGGACTGCAGGTCCTAAATATTCATCTCCATTCCACCAATAACTTGGACAAGAAGTAGTGCAGCAAAAACATAATACACACTCCCATTTACCATCTAGTTTTTCTCTATCTTTTGGTAATTGTTTTTTTTCGTCTCGCGAGTTTTTTTCTTCTTCATTTGTTTTTTTTCTCTGCAACCAAGGTTTAATGGAAGCTAGTTGTTCATAAGCTTTACTTAGATCTGGAACTAAATCTTTTACAACTCGCATATGTGGAAGAGGATAAATTTTAATTTCATTCTTAACTTCGGACATGCTTTTCAAACATGCTAATGTGTTAACACCATCAATATTCATAGCACAAGAACCACAAACACCTTCTCTGCAAGATCTTCTAAATGTTAAAGTTGGATCAATTTCGTTCTTTATTTTCATAAGAGCGTCTAATACCATTGGTCCACACTTTTCTTGATCTATCTCATAATTATCTATCCTAGGATTTTTATCATCTTCAGGATCCCATCTGTAGATTGCAAGTTGCTTTGGATCTTTTGAAGGTTCTTTTGGTTGGTGGGTTTTTCCCATGGTTAATTTTGAATTTGCAGGAAGTGTAAACTGAGCCATTAATAAACTCTTCTTTTAGGTGGTATTGGTTGAACATGGTTTGTTAGAGTATTCATGTGAACACCTCTTGAACCCATGCTGACATCTCCATTTTCGTTTAACCAGGCTAAAGAATGGACTAGCCAGTTATTATCGTCTCTTTCTTTATAATCTTCACGTGCATGCGCACCTCTGCTTTCAGTTCGATTTAGTGCAGAATGAAGAGTAACTTTTGATTGTGCCATTAAATTGTGTAGCTCTAAAGCTTCGACTAAGTCAGTATTAAAAATTAAGGATTTATCTTTAATATCTATCTCATCCATCGAACTTTCTACTTTTGAATACTCTTCAATACCTTTCGAAATAAGGTCGTGCGTTCTAAATACTGCACATTTTTGCTGCATTATATGTTGCATTGAAGTTCGCAGTTCTCCAGTTGTAGAGTTTCCTTTGCTGTTTCTAATTTTATCAAATCGTTCAATAATATTATCTGTTTTTGATTTACTAATTTCAATTTTTTTAGAATTTGGTTTTACTTTTTCTTTGCATGTTAAACTTGCTGCTTTGCCAAAAACAACAAGATCAATTAATGAATTTGTTCCTAATCTGTTTGCACCATGTACAGAAACACATGCAGCTTCACCAACAGCCATCAAACCTTCACACACATTATCTGGATTTTCATTTGTTGGTCTTAGTACTTCTGTTCTATAATTTGTCGGTATACCTCCCATATTATAATGGACCGTTGGCAAAACTGGTATTGGATCTTTGGTCAGATCAACTCCAGCAAATATTTTTGCAGTTTCTGAGATGCCGGGCAATCTTTTATGCAATGTATCAGCATCAATATGTTCTAAATGAAGTAACACATGATCAGCATTATCTCCACAACCTCTACTCTCACTTATTTCAATTGTCATCGCTCTACTTACCACGTCCCTTGATGCTAAATCTTTTGCGTTTGGAGCATATCTTTCCATAAATCTTTCACCATCACTATTTGTTAAATATCCTCCCTCTCCTCTTGCGCCCTCTGTGATCAATACTCCAGCACCGTAGACGCCAGTTGGATGAAACTGAATAAATTCCATATCAGAAAGAGGAAGATTTTGTCTCAAGGCCATAGCACTTCCATCACCAGTACAAATGTGTGCGCTGGTGGATGAAAAGTAAGCTCTCCCATATCCACCAGTAGCTAGAATTGTCTGATGAGATAGAAAGCGATGAATTGTTCCGTCTTCTAAGCACCATGTAACAACACCAATACAGTTTCCTTGATCATCAGAAATTAAATCTAAAACAAAATATTCTATATAAAATTCAACATTATTTTTAAGTGATTGTTGATAGAGTGTATGAAGCAGGGCATGTCCAGTTCTATCTGCTGCTGCGCAAGCTCTCATAGCAGGAGCTCCTTCACCATTGTTAGTTAAATGTCCACCAAATGGTCTTTGATAAATCCTACCGTCATCTGTTCTGCTAAAAGGCATTCCGTATTCTTCTAGTTCAATAACCGCTTCAGGAGCCTTAGAGCATAAATATTCGATTGCATCTTGATCTCCCAGCCAATCCGAACCTTTAACAGTATCATACATATGCCATTTCCAATTATCTTCACCCATATTGCCTAAAGCTGCACCTATTCCTCCCTGTGCTGCTACAGTATGACTTCGTGTTGGAAATACTTTTGATATACAGGCTGTTTTTAAACCAGCTTCAGCGCAACCAAGCGTAGCTCTTAGCCCTGATCCACCTGCTCCTACTACTACAACATCATAGTGGTGATCAATAATTTTATATGATGTATTCATCTAAAACACCATTCTTACTAAATTAATTGTTATTAAAATCATGATAAAATAAACAAGACAATTAATTACTACATTAATCAATTTAGCTGTTTTTTTCGATGTGACATAATCTTCAATAATTGTTTGAAGTCCTAATTTTGAATGAAGAAGCATAGATTGCATCATAATAAAAAATAAGAATGCATTAAAATAGGATTGAAAAAAAATTTCAATTTCAGAATAAGTCATTTTTGATAACGATATTGCAGAATATATAAACCAAAAGGTTAGCGGAATTAAAATAGAAGCAGTAATTCTTTGGGTTAGCCATTTAAAAGCATAGTTTTTCATGCAAAATACCAAACGACTAAACTTGAAATTAAAGTAAGAAACAATACTACATAGCCAGATTTATAAACTTGAGATAATTCCATTCCAATACCAAACGACCAATATAATTTTCTACAGCCATTAAACAAATGGTAAAAAATACCAATAGTCCAAATCATTAATACTAATTTGAACAAAATACTTTTAGAGAGAATTTCAAAATAATTATAGAATTCAGGACCAGAACTTATTAAGAAAAACCAAATCGAAATCAACAATGCCCCTATACTTAACCCAATTCCAGATATTCTGTGGAAGATTGAAAAGACTGCTGTGAGCACTTTTTTATGAATGGATAGATGAGGTGATAATGGTCTATTATCAGTCATTTTTTTCATTTTTATTACAATTTTTATTTAGTAATTTATTCATAAATATCAAAATATAAGTGAATTTATATTCTAACTTACTATCATGGAACTAAACTGAAATGTTGATAAAAAATGCTGAAATTCATCAAAATGAAAGGAAATTGCAATCAATTTTAACTAAAAATCTTGTAATTTAATTAGATAGATATTACTCTAACTGAGCCGGATTATACTCGCTTCTTAGCTTCGGAGGAACGCCAGGAAATTTGATCGTCTTACCCGCCGTTTGATGGTTATATGAGTTTCAATACTAGAGAAGTGTCTGCCAAGGTACCTACTAGTTGAGAAATCCGGCTTATTTCAGAACTTTATTAAAAAATTCCTCCATCTTATCAGAATATATATCAGGATACTTAAACATAGAGTCTATGTGATAAGCATTTTCTACTAACCAAAACTCAGCATTGATTTTATTTTTATTTGAATATTCTTTAAAATAATTAAAATGTTTTTTTAAGACTCTAGTATCAGAGCCACCATGAGTAAAAAAATAGAATTGTTTATTTGATAATTTTTTAGCTGGAGATAAGCCATTTGGATCTATTCCTGTTAAAATTCTACCTGCCAAACTTACAGCTGGTCCAAATTCTATTGCAAGACCGTATCTTGCTATTTCATCTTTTAAAATCATATTAAATTCAGCAAGTGAACTATCAGCCCACACTGCAAGTATTTCTGATTCTGCATTTGCTGCAAAAATAGATGTACTGGCTCCAAGAGAGATTCCATGCAAACCTATACTATTAGACTTGAAACCAATCTTTTTTAAAAAATCGAATGCACCAAGAATATCATTATAAGACTTTAAACCTAAATCATCATAACGACTTACAGTATCACTTTGTCCATAGTTTCTTAAATCTATTGTAAGAACATTAAATTTTTTATTAACTAAAAAACTTGCAATGATGTTAGACTCAGCCTTACACTTACCATTTGGACTGATACCGTGTGTTACAATTATTATTGGTCTATTTGGAAAATAATTAAACAACCATCCATTAATCTTAATATCAGCGTCACGAGATGTAAAATATACATCTTGCCATTCATCTAAATAATAGTCTTTAAAGTTAAAGTTTTTTCTAACTGTTTGTCTTTCAAGAATTGAATATTCATTTAAATCAACAGTTGTACTCCATGAATTAGGTAAGGATCCCTCATGTTTACCACAAGTTGGATCTATTTTTAAAATTTGATAAGCAACATAAAAACCTATGGTAAAATAAAGTACTGCCAATAAAACTATTGCACTAATTAAAATTCTAATAGTGTGTTTCATTAATCTGGTTTCACGATTGTCATTTCATAAAGTCTGCTAGAAGTTCTTTTAAATTCTTCAGTAAGAGATTTGATATTATTTAAGGAATTTATTGGTTTAGACGCTAATATAACTATGGAGCATTTGTTCTTATAGAGCATATCTATTAAACTAATGAACCTACGGCAAGAGTCTTTTCTGTCTTTATTTAATTCAGGCACATTATTTAGAAAAATTAATTTAAATGTTTTAGCAATATTATCATAATCCTGATGACTTAAATTTTCTTCACAAATTTTATCAAAATCTGTCATCAATATATTTGATGAACATTTATCAAATATAATTTCTCTACTATTAGATTTAACATTTATGGTTGTGATATGAGAACTGTCTACAAACCTATTAAATAGCTTGTTGAATTCGTTGATAGTTTCTTGGTTAATTGGAGTGAAGTATGTTTTTGATTGATTAAGTGTTTCTCTTCTATAGTCTTTATTTATATTAATATTAATAATATTATAATTTTTTTTAACTAATTGTATAAAAGGCATAAAATCATTTCTTTGTAGTCCATCTTTATATAAATCCTCAGGATGAAAATTTGAGGAAATGATTAGAAATATTTTATATTTTGATAAAAAGAAAAATATTTTTTTAATAATTAATGCATCTACAATGTTGAAGATGTGCATTTCATCAATGAAAAGTAATTTAAATTTTTGCCCCAAGTCCTTTATGTAATCTTCAATTGCTTCGTCTTTTGTTGATGAATCTTTTACTGCTTTGTGAATTTGATTCATTAAATTATTAAAATGTATTTTAGTGCCTACTTTTGTATTTTGATAGAATAGATTCAAGAGAAATGTTTTCCCAGTTCCAACTCCTCCATATAAATATATACCATTCTTTTTATTACTGTTTGAGAAAAGATTAGTTTTTTTGTTATTATTCCAAATAGTATCAATTTTTTTTAATACATCTAATTGTAAATCATTTGATTTAATAAAATTATTTTCAACAAAACTATTGTATTGATCAATTACATTAAAAGACATTATTTTTTACTCAAAAAAGAGGACAGTTTTTTTAATGTTTCATTTTCTGAATTTGAAATTTTATTCATTTCTTTCTTTTTTTTAAGTCTTTTATATTCTTTTAAAAGAAAAGTTAAACTTTCTGATATATCTTTCGTTACATCCTTAATCATTTATATTTAGAACAATGGGTAAAACAGTTGCAACTATAATTATTAATAAAGAAACAAAAGCAATTAATCCAATACCAAAACCCCAATCAATTATATAACCAAAAATAACTGGTGATAAAGCACTAGCCAGTACACCAATAGCATGAAAAAGCGCTTTTACTGTGCCTAAACTTTCTAATCCAAATAGCTCAGCCCATAATGATCCTATGAAAGGAGCTGTAATTCCAAGATTAAAACCATAAAGAGACATATATAGTATAAGAAAGAAAAAACTATCTAGCCATATTAAAATTAATAATCCAAAAAAAATTGGAAACAAAATAAATAATATTGCTTTTTTTGGATTTAGTAGATCTATTAGTGGACCTCCTAAAAGAAGGCCAAAAATAGAAAACCCACCTAAAAAAATAAATCCTGTACCTAACATTTCTATAGTCCATCCTTTTTGAGTGAAAATAAAAATTTGATGAAACATTAAACCAGTGCCTATGAAAGAAAAGGCGGTTGTAAGTGGAAGATAAATTAAGAATCGTTTATTTTTAATTACGTCAATAGTTTTCCATTTTTTACTATCTTTATTAATTAATTCTTTAAATTTTTCTTGTCTTGAACTTTGATTATTGAGCGTAAAATATAAAACTGGTAAAAAAATTAGCAAACTTAAAGAGCATAATAACCAGATTTGTTTGAAGTTAAAATAATAGTTTAAATAAACTACTAAAAAAGGAAGAAGCATCACTCCTATCATTCCTCCAAGATTTCCAATTGATATAGCCTTACCTCTATCTTTTCCAAAATATCTTGTCATTGTTGTTATTCCAGCATGATTCATTGCTCCTTGCCCAAAGAATCTCAATGCAAAGATTATAAAAAAAAGATAAATCACACTTGGCGGTAAAAAATAAATTGCTAAACAGGGAATAAATAATCCTAGAGTCACTAAAAAAGAATAAATTCTTAAATCAATAAAATCGATAAGTTTAGCAAAATTTATAAGCAATAATGAGCTTAATGTAGTGGACAATGCGTATACCAAACCAAATTGGCCATCTGTAAGAGAGTAAAGATTTTTTATATCATCATTAAAAAGAGCAATAAAAAATGTTTGACCATAACTGGCAAAAAAAATTATTAAAAATCCATAAATTAATAGTTTTGGATCATGAAAGAAAAATGTTCTCATTTTTTTTCCAACTCTTTTTTAACTTTAATTAGTAAATTAACCATTTTAATTTTATTTATCTTTCCCGTATTTACATTTCTAGGACTAGGGTGATAGCTACCAATCAATATTTTATTGTCTGGGAGTTTTTTTTTACTTCCGTGACCAAAAATATAGTCTTTGTTTTTTATATCATAATTTTGTTTGTAGTAATTTATACAAGCATCATGTGCGATTTTACCTAGAGCCAATATAGTTGATGTATTTGTTAATAGATTTATCTCTTTATTAAAAAATTTAAAACAAGTTTTTAGCTCTGATGAAGTTGGCTTATCTCCTGGAGGAACACATTTAAGAGCTGTAGTTAGATATAAATTTTTAAGTACAAGACCATCATTTTTATTTATTGAAATTGGTTGATTACAAAAACCAGCTTCAAATAAACATTCAAATAAAAAATCTGCTGACCTATCACCAGTAAAAACTCTTCCAGTTCTGTTACCTCCATGGGCGGCTGGAGCTAGGCCAACCATTAAAAGTTTAGCCTTTTGATCTCCATAACCTGTTATGGGTCTGCCCCAATATATTTCATTTTTGTATTGTTTTCTTTTTTCAGTAGCAATTTTTTCTCTAAATTTAACAAGACGAGTACATTGTTGGCAATCTACTATTGATTTATTTAATTTACTTAATGTCATAAGGAAAATATTTATTTATATTACAGCAATATGATTAATAAAAGAGCTAAAGCAATATTAGATTTTTGTTTTATTGAAACAAAGCAGGAGCAATGGTTCAAAAAGGATGAAAATTTTGATTTAAAATTAAAAGAATTGTTTATTTCAGATTACAATAAGGCGATTAACAATGAATACGATGAGTGGCAAGATAAACCAGAAGAGTGTGTAGCATTAGTTTTAATTCTTGATCAATTATCCAGAAATTTTTTTAGAGATAGTTCTAAAGCATATGATCAGGATTATAAATGTAAATTAATTGTAAATGAAGCAGTTTATAGAGGCTATTTGGAAGAAATAGAAGTTGAAAAAATACATTTTTTATTATTACCTCTTATACATAGTGAAGATTTAAGTGATCATGTATTTGGCCACAACTTAGTAGATACATATTTAAAAAATCATAAAGAATATAAAAAAATTAAAAAAGTATGGGATGATCATACTATAGCAATCAAAAAATTTGGAAGATATCCTCATCGAAATAAATCTCTAAATAGAGTTTCTACTAAAGAGGAAGAATTATTTTTAAAACAACCTGATAGTTCGTGGTAATAATTATTAATTATAGGTCTCGTGGTGAAATGGATATCACACGTGTCTTCGGAACATGGATTTGGGGTTCGAGTCCCTACGAGACCGCCAAGAAATTGTGATGAAAATAAATTATAGATTATTTACAAAAGTAGATAGGGAAGCTGTAATTGATTTATGGAGAAGATGTGAACTTATTGTGCCGTGGAATGATCCTGAGAAAGATATTTTGAGATAATTATCTGTTAACGATGATCTATTTATTTTAGCTGAAGAAAAAGGAGTGATAATTGATTCTGAAATGGGAGGTTTCGATGGTCATAGAGGTAATATTTACTATTTGGATGTACTTACTGAGTTTCAAAAAAAAGGAGTTGGTTCAGAAATATTAAAAAAAATTGAAACAAAACTTTTAAATAAAGGGTGCCCTAAAATAAATTTATTTGTTAGAAACACAAATTTAAGAGTTCAGGCTTTTTACAAAAAAATAAATATAAAATCCAAGAATCACAAATTTATGGAAAAAGATTAATAGAAGATAATTAAATATTTATGGAATTTGAATATTTTGAAATAATTAATTCTGCAATTTGAACAGCATTAAGTGCTGCTCCTTTACGTAAATTGTCTGAGACTACCCATAAATTCAAACCATTATCTATTGATTGATCATTTCTAATTCTACTAATATAAACTTTATCCTCTCCTGCAATTTCAACAGGAGTCACATAACCTTCATCTTTTCGATGATCAATTACAGAAATACCTTCAGAGTTAGATAATATTTCGTTAGCTTCTTTTTCATCTAATGGTGAGTCAAACTCTATATTTACTGCTTCTGAATGACCAATAAAAACAGCCGTTCTAACACAAGTTGCTGAAACATTAATTCCCTCATCTAGAATTTTTTTTGTTTCATCAATCATTTTTTGCTCTTCTTCTGTATTGCCATTTTCTAAAAAAGCTCCAATGTGTGGAATGGCATTAAAAGCAATTTGTTTTGTAAACTTTTCTTTTTTTAATTCTTGGTTTGCATAAACATTTTGAGTCTGATTAAACAATTCATCCATACCTATTTTACCTGCCCCAGATACAGCTTGGTATGTTGATACAACAACTCTGTTGATAATGGCTTTTTCATGAAGTGGTTTTAATGCAATAACCATTTGTATTGTTGAACAATTAGGGTTTGAAATAATATTAGTTCTGTTTTCATCATCAAAAAATTCATCAAGTGCATTAGCGTTTACTTCAGGTACGATTAAAGGAATATTTTTATGCATTCGAAAATGTGAAGTATTGTCTATAACAATACATCCTGCTTTAGCTGCTTTTGGTGCATATTCCGCAGAAATTTTACCTCCAGGTGAAAATAAACCAATATGAGCTTTTGAAAAATCAAATTCTGATAAGTTCTCTATTATAATTTCTTTATCTTTAAATTCTACTTTTTTGCCTTTCGATTTTGATGAAGCGAGTAAATATAAATTGTCTATAGGAAAATCTCTTTGCTCTAATATTTGAACTATTTCTGTTCCTACCGCACCTGTTGCTCCTGCTACTGCTATATTATATTTTTGAGTCATTTAGTTGCCAGATAGAATTTTTAATTCTTCAATAACAGCATTTCCCATTTCTTGAGTAGAAATAATTTTTTCTGCTCCGTCTTTAATATCAGCTGTTCTTAAACCTTTTAGTAATACATTTTGTACAGCTTTCTCAACCATTTGACTATCTTCTTGCATATCAAAACTATATTTCAACATCATAGCAAAACTCATGATCATTGCTAAAGGATTTGCTTTAGATTGACCAGCTATGTCTGGTGCACTACCATGAACTGGCTCATACATTGCTGCTCTTGTTCCATTTTCTTTAATTGGTCCAAGAGCTGCAGAAGGGAGCATTCCTAAAGATCCTGTTAGCATAGCTGCGGTATCACTTAAAAGATCACCAAATAAGTTATCTGTAAGTATGACATCAAATTGTTTTGGATAACGAACTAATTGCATTGCACAATTATCTGCAAGCATATGTTCTAAATTAACATCAGAATATTCCTTATTGTGTAAATCTGTTACAGTTTGTTTCCAAAATAAACCAGTTTCCATTACATTTGATTTTTCTACTGATGTAACTTTATTATTACGCAACTTTGCTAAATCAAATGCCACTCGTGAAACTCTATTAACTTCTGAAGTAGTATAAAGTTGAGTATCAACTGCCTTACTTTCAGTCTCACTAATTTTTGATATACCTCTTGGTTGTCCAAAATATACACCGCTTGTTAATTCTCTAATTATCAAAATATCTAATCCTTTAACAAGATCAGATTTTAAAGATGATGAATCTGAAAGAGCATCTAAAACAACAGCTGGTCTTAGATTAGCAAAGAGGTCTAGGTCTTTTCTTAATCTTAATAAAGCTGCTTCAGGTCTTTTATCTCTTTCTACATTATCCCATTTAGCGCCTCCTACAGCACCAAATAATACTGCATCACAATCCATAGCTACTTGCATTGTTTCATCACTTATAGAATTACCTTCTTTATCGAATGCTGTACCCCCAACTAATCTTTCAGATATATCAAAAGATAAGGATTTAGTTTTTTCCATCCAATCAATTATTTTTAATACCTCAGCCATAACTTCATTGCCAATTCCATCACCAGGTAAAATTAAAATTTTTTTATTACTCATTTTTGACTACACTATCCAAGGTTGGATACTGTGTATTTTTTCTTCGTGAACATCAATTTTTTTATTTTTTTGGAGTGTCAAACCAATATCATCCAAACCTTCTAGTAAGCATTTTTTTCGAAATGCATCAATTTCAAATTCTATTGTTTTATCATTTTGATAAGTGATTTTTTGATTTTCTAAATCAACTGAAACATCATTTTTATTTTCTGCTTCGTTCATTAATATATCTACATTTTGTTGATCTAACTTAATTGGCAGAATTCCATTTTTAAAACAATTATTATAGAAAATATCTGCGAAGCTTGGTGCAATAATTGACTTAAAACCAAAATCCAAAAGTGACCATGGTGCATGCTCTCTACTTGATCCACAACCAAAATTTGCCCCAGCAATTAAAATTTTTGAAGTTTTATAAGGATCCCAGTTAAGAACAAAATCATTCTTTATTTTACCTTGAATATCGTATCTTAATTCATGAAATAAGTTTTTTCCTAACCCAGATCTCTTTATTGTTTTCAAAAATTGTTTTGGAATAATCATATCCGTATCGACATTAATCATTGGCAGTGGCGCAGGTATGCAAGTTATTGTTTTAAATGATTCCATTTATAAATCCTCTACTGTTGCAAAAGAACCTTTGATTGCAGATGCAGCAGCTATTGCAGGGCTTACGAGATGTGTTCTACCTTCTCTACCTTGTCTACCTTCAAAATTTCTATTTGATGTTGAAGCACATCTTTCTTGAGGTTTTAGTTGGTCTGGGTTCATAGCTAAACACATGGAGCAACCTGGTTCTCTCCAATCAAATCCTGCTTCAATAAAAATTTTATCTAAACCTTCTTCTTCAGCTTGTTTTTTAACTAGACCTGAACCAGGAACGATCATTGAGTCTACAGAAACTTTTTTGCCTTTTACAACTTTAGCAACTTCTCTTAAATCCTCAATTCTTCCATTAGTGCAAGAGCCGATAAACACTTTGTCAATTTTAATTTTTTGTATTTCTTGTTTGGGTTCTAAACCCATATATTCAAGAGAACGTTCCATAGCCTTCTTTCTATTTGGATTACTCTCTTCTTGAGGATTTGGTACTATACCATTTATAGCAACAACGTCTTGTGGGCTAGTGCCCCAGGTAATTTGTGGTGAAATATCTTCAGCATTAATTAAAATTTCTTCATCGTATTTTGCACCTTCATCAGATGGAAGAGATTTCCAAAATTCTACCGCTTTATCCCAATTATCTCCTGATGGAGCGTACGGTCTACCTTTTATGTATTCAAAAGTTTTTTCGTCAGGAGCGATTAGTCCAGCTCTAGCACCTGCTTCAATACTCATATTGCAGATTGTCATTCTTCCTTCCATAGAAAGGGAAGAAATTGCATTGCCAGCATATTCGATAACATAACCAGTTCCACCAGCTGTTCCTATCTTGCCTATTATATGAAGAATTATATCTTTTGCTGTAACACCTAAGTTCAAGTTACCTTCAACAGAAATTTTCATATTTTTGGCAGGTTTTTGAATTAAGGTCTGAGTAGCTAATACATGTTCAACTTCACTAGTACCAATGCCAAAGGCTAATGCACCAAAAGCTCCATGTGTTGCCGTATGACTATCACCACAAACTATTGTCATGCCTGGCTGGGTAATACCTTGTTCTGGTCCAACTATGTGAACTATACCTTGTCTTCTATCTAATAATGGAAAGAGAGTAACATCAAAATCTTTACAATTTTTTTCTAGTGTTTCAACCTGAATTCTACTTTCTTTATTTTCTATACCTTTAGATCTATCTGAAGTTGGGACATTATGATCAGCTACAGCAAAAGTACTTTGAGGCCTTCTAACTTTACGGTTATTATTTCTCAAACCTTCGAATGCTTGAGGACTTGTAACTTCATGAACAAGATGTCTGTCAATATATATGAGACAAGTTCCATCTTCTTGTCTATCGACAAGATGATGTTCCCAAATTTTATCAAAAAGAGTTTTAGGATTATTTATTATCATCCGATTTATTTTCGGCTGCTTTTTCCTCTTCTTTACTAGATTCATCTGCAGCTTCTGCTTTAGATTCTTCTGCTGGTTTGGCTTCTGCATCTTCTGCTTTTGTCTCTGCTTGTTTTGCCTCTACCTCTTCAGCTTTTAATTCATCTGCAGTATTTGCATCAATATCTGCAGTTTTTGTTTCTTCTAGCGGAGGAGCCTCCTCTATATATTCATATTGATCAGCTTCATCGCCCCTATCTTTATCTGCGATCCTTGCTTTCTTTCCAGATAATTTTCTTAGATAATATAGCTTAGCTCTTCTTACATCGCCTTTTCTTACAACTTCGATTTTTTCTACTAATGGACTGAATAATGGGAATACTCTTTCAACACCCTCTCCATGAGATATTTTTCTCACAGTAAAGTTAGAGTTTACTGAATTATTTTTTCTTGCAATACAAATACCTTCAAATGCTTGAAGTCTCGACTTACTCCCCTCTGTAATTCTTACAGTAACTTTTAGAGTATCACCTGGACGAAAAGCAGGAACTCTTTTTTTTGAAGTTAACTTTTCAATTTGTTGTTTTTCAAATGTCTCTAATAAATTACTCATTTTATATTTCCTTTTTATATAGATCTGGTCTTAATTTTTTAGTTTTTTCAACCGATTTTTCTTTTCTCCACTTATCAATTTTTTCATGATGACCTGATGTTAAAACATCTGGAACTTCATGTTTATTTCCCTGAATATCTTCCCAGGTTTGTGGTCTGGTATAATGAGGATATTCAAGCAGGTTATTAGAAAAAGATTCTTCTAATAAACTTTGTGGCTGCCCTAATACTCCAGGAATGAGACGAATACAACCTTCAACTAACACCTGAGCAGCAATCTCGCCACCAGAAAGGACGTAATCACCGATACTTATTTCCTGAAAATCAAGAATTTCTATAGCTCTTTGGTCAACCCCTTCAAATCTACCGCACAAAATAAGCATTTCATCATGTTTTGATAGATCATTAAGTTTAGCTTGAGATAATTTCTGACCTGATGGTGTTAGAAAAATTTTGCAGTAATTATCGGTTTTGAACGTGATTGAATTTAATGCTTTTTCTATCACATCTGGACGAATAACCATTCCAGGGCCTCCCCCAAAAGGTTCATCATCAACACTTCTTCTTTTATCAATTCCAAAATTATGTAGATTGACTATCTCGAGAGAAAATTTTTTTTTGTTTAATGCATTTCCGATTACAGAATATCCTAGTGAGCCAGGAAACATCTCAGGATAACAGGTTAAAATTACTACTCTCATTTTAATCAAGAATACCAGGTATTGGATCAGCTATAATTTCTTTTTTATTGATATTAATTGATAAAATATTTGTTTTATCAAAAGGTATAAGAGTAAGTTTGGTATTATATTTGACTTCTAATAAATCACCTGCCCCAAAATTTTGAACGCTTAAAACTTTTCCAATACTAGTATTGTCTTTCAAGAAAATCATGCATTCGATTAGATCATTTATGTAAAATTCATTATCTTTTGTTTTTGGAAAAAACTTCTTATTTGAAAAAATTTTTTGACCTTTAAGCTCTAAAACATCTTCTCTAGAAAAGTATTTTTCAACTTGAACAACACACTTATTATTTTTAAATAAAATATTTTTAAAATTCCAAGCAACTGAACCATCAGAATTATAATAGTTTTTTAAATTTTTAAAAACTTCAAACGAAGTAGTCATCATATTAACTCTTATTTCACCTTTTAATCCTAAAGGAGATCCAAACTGACCAACAAGAATAATATTTTTATTACTCAAAGCAAAAATTGATTTTATTCTTTTTTAACTTCTGCTTCTTCTGCTTTTGGTTCTTCAGCAGGTTGTGCATCTTCAGCTGGCTTAACTTCTGCTTCTTCTGCTTTTGGTTCTTCAGCAGGTTGTGCATCTTCAGCTGGCTTAACTTCTGCTTCTTCTGCTTTTGGTTCTTCAGCCGCAGCTTTCGCAGATTCTTCTTTTTCTTTAGCGGCAGCTAAACGTTCCTGTGCTTTTTTCTTAGGTAGATGTTTTTTTGATTTTTCAGTAATAACTGGTTTTTCCATTACACCAAGATTACTAAGAAAAATAGATATTCTATCTGATGGTTTTGCTCCTTTTGCAATCCATTCTTTAGCTTTGTCTAAATCCATTTTGACTCTATCAGCGCTATCCTTTGGAAGCATTGGGTTATAAGTTCCAATTTGATCAATAAATTTTCCATCTCTAGCTCTTCTAGAATCAGCAACTACTATTCTATAAAATGGTCTTTTCTTTGCACCACCTCTTGATAATCTTATTCTTACTGGCATTTTATTTCCTTTCTAATTTATGTTTGGAGGAAAATTTCCTTGTAATTTTTGCATTAGATCACTGGGAATTCCTCCGTTACCCATTGATTTCATTCTCTTCATCATTTTTTGTGATTGGAGAAACTGTTTTAATAACCTGTTAACGTCTTGAACTTTTGTTCCAGATCCTTTTGAAATTCTAATTTTACGTGAAGCCTTTATAATATCTGGATCAGCCCTTTCTTTTTTTGTCATTGAACTGATTATAGCTATTTGTTTATCAATCATTGAATTAGATATTTTATTTTCTGCCATTAACTTCTGTGCCTTTGAAACACCTGGCATCATAGAAAGTAAACCGGAGACTCCACCCATTTTACCCATTTGCTTTAATTGATTGGCAAAATCTTCAAGATCAAATTTTCCTTTAGCGATCTTTTTTGCCATATCTTCCATTTCTTCTTTATCAATATTTTCAGCAGCCTTTTCGACAAGAGATACAATATCTCCCATACCTAAGATTCTTTGTGCAATTCTTTCAGGATGGAAAGGTTCAAAATTTTCTACTTTTTCACCTAGTCCTATAAATTTTATAGGAGAGTTTGTTATCGATTTAATTGATAGTGCTGCACCACCTCTGCTATCACCATCTATTCGAGTTAAAATTGATCCAGTAATATTTATTGCATCACTAAAACTTTTGGCTACATTTGCAGCATCTTGCCCTGTTAGAGCATCTGCTACTAATAATGTTTCGTCAGGTTTAAACTTATTTTCAATTTCTATTAATTCACTCATTAACTTTTTATCTACAACTTGTCGTCCAGCAGTATCTAAAATAAGAATATCGAATAAATTTTTTTGAGCATAGTCTATAGAATCATCAACAATCTTACTGGCTGATGATAGATTGTTACTAAAAAAATCTGAGCCGGTTTCTTCAGCTAATATTTTTAATTGTTCTTGTGCTGCTGGTCGATAAATGTCTGCTGATGCTAGTAAAATTTTTTTCTTTGAAGACTTCTTTAAAAAATAGGAAAGTTTGGCAATTGATGTTGTTTTCCCAGATCCCTGTAATCCACAAAACAATATTTTAGTTAATTGAGAAGAAGATAAATTTAGAGATTTATTTTCTGATCCAAGAATTTTTACAAGCTCATCTTGTACAAGCTTTATGATCATTTGATCTGGCTTAACAGATTTGAGAACTTCTTTTCCTAAAATGTTTGACTTGATGGAATTAATAAATTCTTTTACTACAACTAAGGAAACATCTGCCTCTAAGAGAGCAATTCTTATTTCACGTAATGTAGATTCAAGATCTGTTTCTGATATAACAGCCTTACCCTGAATACTTTGAACAATTTTTTCAAATTTTGTGTTCAGTGTATCAAACATAAATCTCCAATAGCCTTTTAACTCCAGGGCACGAAACTCGTGGGCTGGAGTACCTATCACAATTGTAACAAGCTCAATTCGTTTACAAATATAGGATTTATTCGTGACCCTCTATTAGCTGAATAATTGAAAGTCAAGTAATCTTAAATTTCCTATATTTACTGAGATTTATTGATAAATTAGGTTATAAAACAAATATGCAAAAAGTAGACTTTATAAAAATGCATGGACTTGGGAACGATTTTGTTATCATAGATAAAAGGTCTAACAATATCGCAATTACTGAAGATCTTATTATAAGACTAAGTGACAGAAGAACTGGAGCAGGATGTGATCAATTAATCACAATTAATAATACAAGTAATCAAAGTGCTGATGCTGAAATTGAAATTTTTAATCCTGGTGGTGATAGAGTCGAAGCTTGTGGTAATGGAACACGCTGCGTGGCAAAAATACTATTTGATGAAGATTTAAATAAAGAAATTTTAAAAATTCAATCTGATGCAGGCATATTAGAATCAAAAAAAATAGATAACAATATAAGTGTAAACATGGGTTCAATGAAAAATACTTGGGATAAAATTCCTTTAAGTAAAGAAGTCGATACAATGAATATACCAATTTCAATTGATGGATATAGTTATGGAGTTGCTGTTAATGTAGGTAATCCACATGTAGTTTTTTTTGGGAAATCGATCAAAGATACAGATCTTGAAAGTATAGGTCCTAGAATAGAAAATCATGAGCTCTTTCCAAAAAAAACTAATGTTGAAATAGTTGAAGTTATTAATTCAAATTTAATTGAAATGAGAGTTTGGGAACGTGGAGTTGGAATCACTTTAGCTTGTGGAAGTGGTGCCTGTGCGGCTGTATATGCGGCATGGAAAAAAGGATTGATTGAAAATAACGCTGAAGTGAAACTTGAAAAAGGATCACTGCACATAAATATAGTTAATAATGAATCTATTATGACAGGACCTGCAGAAATAAGCTATCGGGGTAGTTTAGAGATATAATTTATGAAAAATAAAAACTACGTGGTCAATCTAGGTTGTAGATTGAATATTTATGAAGGTGAAATTATTAAAAACCATCTTAAAACAAATAATTTAAATAATGTTACTGTAATAAACTCATGCGCAGTAACTGAAGAAGCTGAAAAAAAAGTTTCTTATGAAATTAGAAAGGCAAAAAAAAAATTTCCTAATAATAAAATAGTAGTTACAGGATGTGCTGCTCAAATCAATCCATTAAAATATAAAGATTTAAAAGAAGTAGACTCAGTAATTGGGAACACAGAAAAATTAGAAACTTTAACATGGAAAAATATCGATCAGTCTAAAATTCTTAAAGTAGGAAATATATTAGAAGAAAGTAAAACAGTACCTAATTCAATTGAAAAATTTGAAGGAAAATCAAGAGCTTATATTGAAATACAACAAGGTTGTAACCATCGCTGTACTTTTTGTATCATTCCATTTGGCAGAGGCAATAATAGAAGTGTGCCTGCTGGAGAAATAATAAATAAAATAAAAAAAATTGTTAGCAATGGATATAATGAAGTAGTCCTAACAGGGGTAGATATAACTGATTATGGAAAAGATCTTCCTGCAAAGCCTACTTTTTCTAACTTAATTAAAAGAATTCTAAAAATAGTACCAGAATTAAGACAACTGCGTTTGTCTTCAATTGACTGCGCTGAAATAGACAAAGATTTTTGGGATGTTTTAAAGGACAAAAGATTGATGCCTCATTTTCATATAAGTTTACAGGCTGGAAACAATTTAATTTTGAAAAGAATGAAAAGAAGACATTCAAGGGAAATGGCAATTAATTTTTGTAAAAAAGTTTTATCTATTAGGGAAGATGCAACATTTGGTGCTGATATAATTGCCGGTTTTCCAACAGAGACAGAAACAATGTTTCAAGATTCAATTAAACTAGTCGATGAGTGTAATTTAACTCATCTTCATATTTTTCCGTATTCACCAAGAGAGAACACTCCTGCATCTAGAATGCCTCAGGTTCAAAAAAATATTATCAAAGATAGAGCAAGAAGACTTAGAGAAAAAGGTATGGAAAAATTAATACAACATTTAAAAAAAAATATTGGAAAAAAGGAACAAATTTTAATTGAAAGTAGAAAAGAAAATTTTTCACTTGGAAAAGATCAGCATTTTTTAAAAGTAAAACTTGAAGAAGAGTTTAAAGAGGGGAATATAATTTCCTGTATATACACAGGTGTAGAAAATGATACGTTATTAGCAAGAATAGCATGAGTTTGTTCTCAATATTTAAAGATAAGTTAAGTAAAACTTCAAATATACTTTCTTTTAATATTTTAGAGATTTTAAAAAACAAAAAAATAGACGATTTAACTTTAGAAGAGTTAGAAAATGTTCTTATTTCATCTGATATTAGTTTGGATGTTGTCAATCAGCTAATAAATTCTATAAAAAAAATAAAAATTTCAAATGATGATGGAATAAATAATGTACTAGAAATCTTAGCTCAAAATATAGAAAGTATATTACTTCCAAGAGAACATGTTCTGATAAGTGAAAAAAATGATGAAAAAAAGATATTAATATTCGTTGGAGTAAACGGAAGTGGAAAGACAACCACTATTGGTAAAATTGCAAATAAAATTTTATCAAATAAAAAAATTCTGATTGCAGCTTGTGATACATTTAGGGCAGCAGCTGTTGAGCAGTTGAAAAATTGGGCGAAAAGAAATAATAATGGTTTTATCGCTGGAGAAAGTAATCAAGATCCAGCAAGCGTAGCGTATCAGGCAACTGTAGAATTTGGAAAAGAAAATTATGATTTTTTACTTATTGATACTGCTGGAAGATTATCAAATAATACTAACCTCATTAATCAGCTAATTAAATTGAAGAATGTTATCTCAAAAGTTAATTCCTCTTTTAATATTGAAACTGTGTTAGTTTTAGATGGAACAAATGGTTCGAACATGATTAAGCAAGTGGAAATCTTTGGAAATGAACTTGATGTATCAAGTCTTATAATAACTAAATTGGATGGAACAGCAAAAGGTGGAGCGTTAATTTCAATTGCAAATAAATTTGAAATCCCTATAAGTTATGTTGGTCTTGGAGAAAGTATTGAGGATCTTGTAACCTTTAATTCTCAAAACTTTGCTAGGTCTATTTTAAATCTAGAAGAACAAAAATGAAGTCAGTTTATAAATTATTAATTGATATAGGACCACTTGCAGTATTCTTTATTTTTTATACAAGA
>CACAAZ010000016.1 GCA_902530685.1 uncultured Alphaproteobacteria bacterium
ATAACGCTGATAAATCATCGAGCTGGAAAAATTGGATAATTAAAAAATTATTATCCAATGATTCAACAAAAGAAGATATTTTAAATTTTATAGCTAATGATGATGATAATAGAAATATTGACGATCTAAATGATAACAATGAGAAAAATCTAATTAAAAATATTGTAAATTTGAATGAAAAAAGCGTCGAAGATTTAATGATACCTAGAAGTGAAATAGTAGCCTTAGAACATGATAAATCATACAACGAAATTTTAGAAGTTATTAAGGAAGAGGGGCATTCTAGAATTCCTGTATTCAAAAAAAATATTGATAATGTAATTGGTTTTTTTCACATAAAAGATTTTATTAAATCTTCACAGGATACATTTCAAATGAGTGAAATAATAAGGGATGTATTATATGTTGCTCCCAAATCTCCGATTTTAGATTTACTGAAAACCATGAGATCATCTAGGATTCATATAGGGCTAGTTGTTGATGGAGTTGGAGGTGTTGATGGATTGGTAACGATAGAAGACTTAGTTGAAGAAATTGTTGGTGAGATTGAAGATGAACATGATGCTGAAGATGATGAAGAATTAGTTTATAAAAAATCAGATAATTCAATTACTGTAGATGCTAGTTATAGAGTGGAAGATTTGGAAGAATTTTTTTCAATTAATATTCCAAGAAATGAAGATGATGAAACCTCTTCTGTAGGTGGTCTTGTATATGAAAAAATAAATAGGATACCAAAAAATAATGAGGTAATTGATTTTAATAATGAACTTAGAATCAAGATTGTTAAATCAAACAATAGAAAAATTGAAATTGTTGAAGTAAATAAAAATAATTGAGTATTTTAATTTATTTTATTTTAGGACTTTTAACCTCACTTTTATTTCCTCCATATTTTTTTTTACCACTAGGTTGTATTATTTTTCCATCTCTTTGTTTTTTATTAAACTCAAACAAAGAAAATTATAGTGATAAAAATATTTTTAATAAATTTTCAATATTTGGGTTTGGTTTTTTTATTAGTTATTTATTTTGGATCAAGAACCCTTTTTTTGTTTTTGAAGAAACTAAAAATTTTTTCCTAGTATTTTTATTACTGATAATATTCTTATCTGTAATTTTAGGTTTGATCTTTACAATAATTTTTAAATTAGGAAAAAAAATTCCAATAATCTTCCTTATCCCATTTATGTTTACATCTGGTGAATATATAATATCAATATTTTTTTATGGATTTCCTTGGTTTACATTTTCGTTATTACTTTCTGGTAATGAATATTTACTATTTACACTAAAATCATTTGGAACATTATTTTCAAGTTATTTAATTATTCAGATATTTTGCATACCTTTTATTTTTTTAACTAAAGAAAACTTTAAACGAGAATTAAAATATTTTTCATTATTTATTGCTTTGCCAATAATTACTTTAATAATCATAAATTTTAACGTTAAAAAAAATAATTCTAAAATTAAAACAATTAATATGGAAATTTTCCAATTAAATTTTAAAAATAATGACCAATTTTTGATACCTGAAAAAAAACTCCAAAGAATAATCAAACATATAGATGAAAGTACTGCAGATTTGCTTATATTTGGTGAAAATAATTTTCCTTATCTTTTAGATGATCTTGAACTAAAAATCATAAAAGATTCTTTAAAAGAAAATCAAACATTAATTATTGGAGCTACAAGATATGAAAATAATAAATATTATAATTCTTTATTAAATATTAATTCAGTAAATGTAACTTACTTCGATAAAAAAATACTTGTTCCCTTTGGAGAGTTTTTACCATTAAGAGATTCACTGACCTTTTTTGAGAGTATTGTGGGTCAAAATGATTATTCAAAAGGTAAAGTTGAAAGAATAATTAATCTATCTGATAAAATAAGTTTTATTCCTGTGATTTGTTATGAAATTGTTTTTTATTGGAAACTTTTAAATAAATTTAATAATAAAGGTAATTTTATTGTAAATATTACGAATGATTTTTGGTTTGGTGATTATCTCGGTCCTTATCAACATTTCTATCTCACTAAAATCAGAGCTGCAGAATTTAATAAGCCAATTATTCGCGTTTCTAATAATGGAATATCTGCAGTGATTGATAATAATGGTACTGTGCTAAATAAAACCGAATTTAACAAAGCTGAGAATTTTAAGCACAAATTATTATTAAAAGAAAATAATAATTTTGTTAATTTTCATTCAATATTTAAAATTTACCTCTTTATTATTTTTACGCTAACTACTTTCTATTATTTAAGAAAAAATGATTAGTAAAAATTATAGTAATCGTTTATTTGGCAGAACAAGAGGAAGAGCAAATAAAAAAATTACACTTAAAGACTATCAAAATATAATTGAGAAATATCAATTTAAAGAATTAAAAAAGAATAATGGATATATACTGGATATTGGAACAGGATATGGTGAGTCTTCTATCTACTTAGCTAAAAAAAATAAAAATAAAACAATTATTTCCTGTGAAAAATATATTGATGGTAACTTGAATCTTATCAAAAATATTAATGAACAATGTATAGATAATATTAAGCTGCATTCAGGAAATGTCTATGACGTCTTAGAAAAATCAAATAAAAAAAAATTTTTTGAATTTGCATTTATTCTTTTTCCAGACCCTTGGCCAAAAAAAAAACATTTTAAAAGAAGGTTAATAACAACAAATTTTCTAAGAATTTTGCATCATAATTTATCTATAAATGGTCAAGTTTTTATAGCTACTGACTCAATTTCATACACTAGGCAAATATTAAAAAATATCTACGAAACCAAAAATTTATATAAATGGATTAATCAAAATCAAATTCATTTAAAGCTGCTAGACTATTTCAATCTAAAGACAAAATTCTATAATAAGGCTACAAAATTAGGAGTAGAGCCAATTTTTTTAATTTTAAAAAAAATATAAGCTTGTATTTTTTAATAATTTTAATATAGGTAAACTGATATTTAGGTGGGTTATCCCACCTTTTTTTTATAAAAATGGTAAAAAAGAAATATAACGTAATACGAGAAGAAATGCTCCAAGTAGCAAATACTGTTGCACAAGAAAAAAATATTGATCAGGATTCAGTATTCCTCGCAATGGAACAAGCTTTGGAAAAATCAGCACGTGTAAAATATGGCCAGGAAATTGACATAAGAATATCTATTGATAGATCAACTGGCGATATTAAATTAAACTCTTATTTAGAAGTTGTTAATCAAATTGATACTGATTTTAAGTCAAGGCAAATCCTTCTAGAAGATGCCAAAAAAATTAATTCTAAAATTAATTTAGGTGAATTTATTATTAAAGAATTACCCCCAATAGAATTAGGAAGAGTTGCAGCGCAAAATGCTAAAGGTGTGATAATCCAAAAAGTTCGTGAAGCAGATAAATCAAAACAGTATGAAGAATATAAAGATAAAGTTGGTGAGATCGCTGTAGGAATCGTCAAACGAGTTGAATTTGGAAACTTAATAATCGACTTAGGAAAAAGTGAAGCAATAATAAAAAGAGAAGAGCTTATACCAAGAGAAACTTTTAAAAATGGTGATAGAGTAAGAGCTTATATCTATGATGTAAAAAATGATGTTAAGGGTTATCAGGTATTTTTGTCTAGAACCCATCCACAATTTCTTTCCAAACTATTTCATCAAGAAGTCCCAGAAATTTATGAGGGTGTAATTATTGTTAAAAGTGTCGCAAGGGATCCAGGATCAAGAGCAAAAATTAGTGTATTTACTGATGACTCAACAATCGATCCAGTTGGGGCATGCGTAGGTATGAGAGGTTCAAGAGTACAAGCTGTCGTAAATGAATTGCAAGGTGAAAAAATAGATATTGTTACTTGGTCTGAAAATCAAGCGACATTTTTAGCTAATGCATTAGCTCCTGCTGAAGTTAGTAAAATTTTTTTATATGAAGAAAAAAACAAAGTTGAAGTTGTTATACCTGATGAACAACTCAGTTTGGCTATTGGAAGAAAAGGACAAAACGTAAAACTTGCTTCTAATTTGACAAACTTAGAAATTGATATTTTAACAGAAGAAGAAGAATCAGAGAGAAGACAACAAGAATTTAAAGAAAAAAGCATTCTTATTTCTGAACTGTTAGATGTAGAAGATGTTATTGCTCAACTGTTAGTTACAGATGGCTATACTACTGTAGATTCTATTGCTTCAGAAACTCTAGAAAATATAGAAAAAATTGAAGGTTTTGACAATGATTTAGCTACTGAAATTTTAGATAGAGCCAAAAATTATATAAAAGATCAAGAAGAAGAAAATAAAAAAATAGTCAATGATAACATTAAAGATGAGAATCTTAAAAATTTAGATGGTATGAACACTAATATTTTAGCTGAACTAGCAAAATCTAATATTGTAACCCTAGATAATTTTGCTGATTTAGCGACATTTGAATTAATTGACAAAGAAGAAGGCATATTAAGAAAATTAGATTTGGATGAAGAGATGGTAAATAAAATGATAATGAAGGCAAGAGAAAATTGGTTTGTTGATAAAGATTAAGGATAAAAATTGGAAAAAGATAAAGGAAACAAAAAAAAACCGCTTAAACTTTCTACTTCTGGAAGATTACAAATAAGAAAAAACTTAGGGCCTAAAGGAGATAAATCTAGAGCTGATGGAAATAAAAAAACAATTCAGATTGTTTTTAAAAATAAAAATAACCAACAAAAAAGTTCTTCAACCACTCAATCAAATTTTAGAGGTTCATCAAGTTTAAGAGCTCCTCGTACTCAGCTAAATCAAACAGTTCCAAACTTTAGTACAAATACTAAAAGTAAAAACTTTGAAAATAAAAATAAAAAAAATTTAGATGCAAAAAAAAATCAGCCAAAAAAATCTACATTGAAACCCCTTGATGATGATTTCAATAAATTTGATGCGAAAAAGATTTTAGAACAAGAGGAACAAGAATTTGATAAATTTCCAAGTCTTGCTAAGATTAAGAGAGCCAGAGAAAAAGAAAAACTAAAATCTACTGAGCTAGATGACACAAAAATTTCTAGAGAAGTCTCTATACCAGACATTATAACTGTTCAAGATTTAGCCAATAGACTTGCCGAAAAAACAGCTGATGTAGTAAAAACATTGATGAAACTTGGCGTAATGGCTAATGCTACTAAATCAATTGAGGCTGATACTGCCCAACTTGTTGCAGAAGAACTTGGTCACAAAGTCACTGTTGTAAAAGATGATGATGTTCTATCTGAAATTGAAGATGAAATTGATGAGGAGAAATTTTTAAAAACTAGACCTCCAGTCGTAACTATTATGGGTCATGTAGATCACGGAAAAACCAGCCTTTTAGACGCATTTCGAAAAACTAATGTTGTTTCTAGTGAAGCTGGAGGTATAACTCAACACATTGGAGCTTATCAAACAAATAATAATAACAAAAGAATTACATTTATAGATACGCCTGGACACGCTGCATTTTCAAATATGAGAGCAAGAGGGGCTAAAACAACCGATATCATTATTTTAGTTGTTGCAGCAGATGATGGAATAAAACCCCAGACAATTGAGTCAATAGCTCATGCTAAATCTGCAAAAGTTCCAATAATTGTTGCAATTAATAAAATTGATTTAGATAATACTGATCCTGATAAAGTCAGAAATGAGTTGTTATCACATGAAATAATAGTTGAAAAGTTAAGTGGAGATGTACTTGATATTGAAGTTTCTGCTTTAAAGGGCACCAACTTGGATAAGTTAGAAGAAGCTATTTTATTACAAGCTGACCTATTAGATTTGAAGGCAAACCCCTCACGAAGTGCAAGAGGTGTTATTATTGAATCAAAATTAGAAAAGGGAAGAGGCTCTGTTGCAACTGTTTTAGTACAAAAGGGAACTTTAAAAGTAAGTGATATATTTATTTCTGGAGCTGAATGGGGGAAAGTTAAAGCATTGATTAATGATAAAGGAAAAAACATTAAAGAAGCTGATCCCTCTACACCTGTTGAAGTTCTTGGATTTGACTCTAATCCAATGGCCGGAGATGACTTTATTGTTGTAGATAGTGAATCAATTGCTCGAAAAATTGCTGAGTATAGATCAAGTAAAATCCAAATTCAGAAAAATACAGTTTCGAAAACTAATGTAGAAGAAATGTTTGCTCAAATTAATAAGGGTGAAGTAACTAATCTTCCTGTTGTAATCAAAACTGATGTTCAAGGATCTGCTGAAGCTATTGAAAATTCAATTACTAAACTTTCAACTGATGAAGTAAAAGTAGATGTGGTATTTAAAGGTGTTGGTGCCATTACTGAGAGTGATGTGACTCTAGCTGGATCTAGCAAAGGGTTTATAATTGGATTTAATGTAAGAGCTTTACCTCACGCAAGAGATATAGCAAAAAGAGACGGCGTTGATATTAGGTACTACTCAATTATTTATGAGTTAATAGATGATGTTAAAAATTTACTTTCAGGATTGCTCAAACCAGATATTTCAGAAAATATCACAGGTAATGTTGAAATTAGGGAAATATTTAGTATTTCAAAAATTGGCAATATAGCAGGCTGTATGGTAAAAGATGGTTTGATATCAAGAAAATCTCAAATAAGAGTTCTTCGTGACAATATTGTAATTCATGAGGGTAAAATTAGTAGTTTGAAAAGATTTAAAGAAGAAGTTTCAGAAGTTAAAACAGGTTTCGAGTGTGGAGTGATGTTAGATAATTTTAGCGATATTAAAGTAGGGGATATTATCGAAACATTTGAAGAAATTTCCACTAATAGAAAACTCTAATGTTTTCAAAATATAATGGAAAGTCAAAGACAGATTAGATTCGGAGAGTTGATAAGATCCTTGATAAGTGATTGTTTATTGAAAGAAGATTTTTATGACAATAGTATTAGTACAACGTCTATAACTGTATCTTTTGTAAGAATGTCTAAAGATTTAAAAATAGCAAATGTATATTTTATGCCATTAGGTGGTAAACAAAAAAATGAAATTTTACAAAACCTTAATAGTAAAAAATATATTTTTCAAAAATTTTTATCAAAAGCTAAGATACAATCAAAATTTACACCAACATTATCTTTTTTTTTAGACGATACATTTGATGAAGCAAAAAAAATTGAAGATCTTTTACTTAACAAAAAAGTTCTAAGAGATATCAAAGAATGAGTGAAATTCAGGGCTGGATAAACTTATATAAACCAAAAAATATTTCTTCATTCAAGGCAATAAATAAAATTAAAAAGCATTTCTCGTTTAAAAAAATTGGTCATGCAGGCACATTAGACCCCTTAGCAGAGGGTATTTTGCCAGTTGCAATAGGTAAGACAACGAAACTAATTCCATTTATTCAAAGTGATCTTAAATGTTACAAATTTACTGTATATTGGGGAACACAGACTTCTACTGATGACACAGATGGAAATGTAATAAGAAGATCTCATATAATTCCAAATTTAAAAGATATAAAAAATAACCTAAATAAGTTTATTGGTTTTAATCTTCAAACCCCTCCTAAAGTGTCGGCAGTAAAAATCAATGGACAACGTGCATACATATTAGCTAGAAGAAACAAAGATTTTAAAATTCCAGAAAAGCAAGTATACGTCAAAAAAATTCAACTCTTAAGACATCACGGCCACACAACCACTTTTTACATTGAGTGTGGTAAGGGTTTTTACATAAGAAGTTTTGCCAGAGATATTGCAATGCTGCTGGGAACATATGGCCATGTATTGTCTTTAGAGAGAGTAAAAGTTGGTAATTTTGTAAAAGAAACATCGATTTTACTGGACGATCTGTTAAAAATAAGCGAAAGGCACGATTTATTTAATTGTATTTTACCTTCTGTTTCAATGCTGGACGACATCTTGGCTTATGAAATTAATGACAGAAAAGACATTGTAGATCTTTCATTTGGTAAATCAATTATGATAAAAGAGGATTTTGCAAAAGCTTTATTCTCTAAAAAAAACGATAAAAAAAATATTTTTTTATCAAGTAAGGGAGACATTGTCTCAATAGGCAGATTAATCGGTAATTTGTTTATACCATACAAAATATTAATATAGGAGTGATGATGTCGATAGGAAAAGATATAAAGAAAAAACTAATTGATGAATTTTCATTAAATGAAAAAGATACTGGATCAACAGGTATCCAAATAGCCGTAATTAGTGAGCGCATTAATAATTTGACTGAGCATTTCAAAACCCACAATAAAGACAATCATTCAAAAAGAGGTTTAGTGGCTTTAGTTAATCAAAGAAAAAAATTATTAAATTATTTGTCAAAAAAAAATAAATCAGAGTATCTAGAATTAATTAAAAAACTGAAAATCAGAGGATAAAAAAGGAAAAAAAATAAATATGTTTGATGTAAAAAATATTGAAATAGAGTGGGCAGGTAAAAAACTAAAATTAGAAACTGGAAAGATTGCAAGACAAGCAGATTCAACAGTAATCGCAACTTATGGAGGGACTACTGTTATGTCTAATGTTGTTGCTGCAAAAGAAGCAAATCCTGATATGGATTTTTTTCCTTTGACTGTTAATTATCAAGAAAAGTACTACTCTGTTGGAAAAATCCCTGGAGGATTTTTTAAAAGGGAGGCTAGGCCAACTGAAAAAGAAACACTGGTTTCCAGGCTTATTGATCGTCCAGTTAGACCCCTATTCCATAAAGACTTTAAAAATGAAACTCAAGTTACCTGTACTGTTTTATCTCATGATTTACAAAATGATTCAGATATAGTAGCTATGATTGCAGCAAGTGCAGCTTTAACTTTATCTGGGCTTCCATTTTTAGGACCTCTAGGAGCTACTAAAATTGGATACATTGATAATAAATTTATTGTAAATCCATCGAAAGATGAACTTTCCAACTCAAAACTAGAGTTAGTTGTGGCTGGTACAAAAGAGGGTGTTCTGATGATTGAATCTGAAGCTCATGAGTTATCTGAAAAACAGATGCTAGAAGCAGTCGTTTTAGGTCAAGAAAACTATAAACCAGTAATAGATGCAATAATATCACTTGCAAAAAAAGGTGCAAAATCTCCCTGGACAATTATTGAGAAAGACAAAGAACTTAAAGATCTACCATTTAAGATTAATAACGAGTTTGGTAAGGATTTTATCGAAGCATACAAAATAACTGAAAAACAAAAAAGATCAGAAAAATTGACAACCGTAAGGAATGAAATATCAGAAAAATTTGTAAGTGAAACAATTTCTTCTGTCTTAGTTGCTGATGCAACTAAAAATGTTGAGAAAGATATTGTTAGAGGTGAATTAATTAATACTGGCAACAGAATTGATGGAAGAAATACTGAAACAGTACGTCCAATAGTTTGTGAAACTGGAATTTTAGAGAGAACACATGGTTCTGCATTATTTACAAGAGGTGAAACGCAAGCTCTTGTAGTTTCTACTCTCGGGACTGGGCTTGATGAACAAAGAATCGATGCTATCGATGGCGAATATACTGAGAATTTTATGCTTCATTATAATTTTCCACCTTATTCTGTTGGAGAAGTTGGAAGAATAGGATCTACAAGTAGAAGGGAAATTGGACACGGAAAGCTTGCTTGGAGAGCAATTCACCCAATGCTACCCTCAAAAGAGAAGTTTCCTTATACTTATAGAGTCGTATCTGAAATAACAGAATCTAATGGATCCAGTTCGATGGCAACTGTTTGTGGAACATCAATGTCATTAATGGATGCAGGAGTACCCCTTGCAAGACCGGTAGCAGGTATTGCAATGGGACTTATTAAAGAAAACGATAAATATGTTATATTATCTGATATTTTAGGTGACGAAGATCATTTGGGTGATATGGACTTTAAAGTTGCAGGAACCTCTGAAGGAATAACATCGCTACAAATGGATATCAAGATAACCAGTATTACAGCTGAAATAATGGAAAAAGCTTTAGCACAAGCAAAAGAAGGCCGTTTCCACATATTAGATGAAATGGCAAAAGCAATTGATAAACCAAATAATTCTATTTCACAATACGCACCAACAATAACAAATCTGCAAATAAATAAAGATAAAATAAGAGAAGTTATTGGTAAAGGAGGTGCAGTTATTAGAGAAATATCCGAAACAACTGGTGCTAAAATTGAAATTAATGACGAAGGTTTAGTTAGTATTGCAGCTGTTGATCAAAAATCTGGTAATCATGCTTTAGAATGGATAAAAGGCATAGTTGAAGAACCTGAAATTGGAAAAATTTATGAAGGTAAAGTAATAAAGATAATGGATTTTGGTGCATTTGTTAACTTTATGGGATCAACAGATGGACTTGTTCACATTAGTCAATTAAAAAATGAAAGAGTAGAGAAAGTTCAAGATGTTATTAGTGAAGGAGATATGGTCAAAGTTAAAGTTTTAGACATCGATTCAAGAGGAAAAATAAAACTTTCCATGAAAGCTGTTGACGCAGAAGAAAAATCTTAATTTACCTAAATTAATTGGACACAGAGGTGTGAAAGATCTGTGTCCAGAAAATACATTAGAATCTATTGTTAGGGCATATGAAATAGGTCTAAGATTTGTAGAAATTGATGTTAAGATTTCTAAGGACAAACTTCCTATTTTATTACACGATGATACATTAGATAGAACAACTAATGGTAGTGGACTTGCTATTGATTATGATTATGAATACATAAAGAAACTTGATGCAGGAAAATTTTTTTATAAAAAAAATACAAATATACGTGTTCCGAAATTAGAAGATATTCTTAATTATTGTATTACTAATAATGGTAATTTAAATATTGAATTAAAACCTAATAAAAATTTTGAAAAAGAAAATACTTATCAAATTTATAAACTTACACAAAATATTAATCAGATAGATATTATTTTCTCATCATTTGATATAATTTCGATGCTTGAAATCTCAAAACTATATCCCCAATCTATTCGTAGCTTTCTATTAGATGATTTTAAGGAATATAATATTGATGATTTAATTAACATATCAATTAATAATGATATAAAAATTTGTGGATTAAATATTGATCTTGTTTCAACTGATATTATTAAAAAAATTCAAAAAACTCACATTTTAATTACTGTCTATTCAGATAAAAATATAAATTTATCTAGTGCCAAAGCTATGTTCTCCTTAGGCGTAGATAGTATTTTTGTTGATAATCCTATACATTTATTGGGAAAATTTTAAACTTTATTAGGCATACCAATAATATTGTAACCACAATCGACATAATGTACTTCGCCAGTCACTGCAGAAGATAAATCACTAACAAAATACAAGGCAGACTTTCCAATTTCATCTAGTTGCGCATTCCTTTTCAATGCTGAATGTTTTTCTGTAAATTTAAATACTTCTCTAGCATTATTTATTGCTGCACCAGCTATCGTTCTCATAGGTCCAGCTGAAATAGCATTTACACGGATATTTTTCGTACCTAAGTCCACACTCAAGTATTTTACACTTGATTCTAAAGCGGCTTTTGCAACTCCCATTAAATTATAATTTGGTATTACTTTATTTGCACCATAAAAAGTGAGGGTAAGTATACTTCCACCTTCATTCATTATAGGAGTAAAATTTCTTGCAAGGTTAGTTAATGAAAAACATGATATATCTAAACAATTAATAAAATTGTCTTTTGTAGTGTCTACATATCTACCATTTAATTCTGATTTATCTGCAAATGCAACAGCATGAATTATAAAATCAATTTTACCCCATTCTTTTTTTATAACTTCTAAAGATTTGTTTATTGAGTTATCATTATTAAAATCACATTCTATTAATATTTTTGAATTAATTTCTTCAGAAAGTGGTTTCACTCTCTTTAATAACATTTCGTTTTGATAACCGATGGCTATTTTAGCACCATTATCAGCTAGTTGTTTTGCAATTCCCCATGCAATTGAATGATTATTTGCAATACCAAATACTATCCCTCTTTTATTTTTAAGCATTATATTTTGAAAATACTAATGTTGCATTTGTACCGCCAAAACCAAAACTATTCGACATAACATGCTCAATTTCAATATCATGTTCTGTTTTTAAAAGAATATTACAATCCTGTGCATTATCATCTAGTTTATCAATATTAGCAGAACCACTAATAAAATTATTTTTCATCATCAATAAACTGTAAATTGCCTCATGAACACCAGTTGCCCCTAAAGAATGACCAGTTAAAGACTTTGTTGAACTCATTTTAGGAATATTAGAGCCAAAAACATTTTTGATTGCTTCTAATTCTTTTACATCTCCTATTGGAGTGCTTGTCCCGTGTGTATTTATATAATCAATTTTACCATTAATATTTTTTAAAGCTTGTTTCATACATCTTTCTGCTCCCTCCCCAGATGGCTGCACCATATCATATCCATCTGATGTCGCGCCATATCCTGTTATTTCACCATATATTTTAGCACCTCTAGCTTTTGCATGCTCTAATTCTTCAAGTACTATAGTTCCACCTCCACCAGCAATTACAAAACCATCTCTATCTGCATCATATGCTCTTGAAGATTTATCCGGAGTAGAATTATATTTAGATGACAATGCACCCATTGCATCAAATAAAATTGACAATGTCCAATGGAGTTCTTCACCACCACCAGCAAAAACAATATTTTGTTTTCCCATCTGAATTAGTTCATAAGCATTACCAATACAATGTGAACTTGTAGAACACGCTGAAGTTATTGAATAATTTACACCTTTGATTTTAAAAGGAGTCGCAAGAGTTGCAGAATTTGTACTAGACATTGCTCTTGGAACCATAAATGGTCCAATTTTTTTTGAACCTAAACTTTTTCCAATCTCAGAAGATTTAAATAAATTTTGAGTAGATGGGCCACCTGATCCAACAATTATACCAGTCATTTCATTTGAAATATCATTATCTCCTAATCCTGAGTCTTCTATTGCATCTTTCATCGCAATATAGTTATAGGCCGCCCCATCACCCATAAATCTGAGTAATCTTCTGTCTATTTCGTTACTAATATCTATTTTAGGTTTACCATGAACAAGACTTCTAAATGCAAATTCCTGATACTCTTCTGCACTTGTAATCCCAGATTTTAGTTTTTTAAGGCTGTCTAGAACATCTGATTGATTATTACCAATGCATGATATTATACCTAAACCCGTTACTACTACTCTATTCATTAATTATTTCTCAGGAGAAAATAAACCAACTTTCATATCCTTGGCTTCATAAATTATTTCACCGTCAGCTTTTAAAACACCATCTCCAACACCTAAAATCAATTTTCTTAGTATAAGTCTTTTTAGAGATATATGGTAAGTTACCTTTCTTACTTTTTGTAATACTTGACCTGTAAACTTAACCTCACCGACACCAAGAGCTCTCCCTTTACCTGGTTGGCCAAGCCAACCCAAGTAAAAACCTAATAATTGCCACATAGCATCTAAACCCAAACAACCTGGCATAACAGGATCATTCTTAAAATGACATTCAAAAAACCAAAGATCTTTTTTTATGTCTAACTCAGCTATTACTTCACCTTTTGAAAAAACACCTCCATTTTCATTTATAGAGGTAATTCTATCAAACATTAACATTGGAGGTAATGGAAGCTGTGCGTTACCTTTTCCAAAAAGAATACCTTTCGCACAATCAATTAATTGATCATATGTAAAAGAACTTTGTTTCATAATTTAAATTAAACTTTTTTTTTGTATTTATCAATTGTCTTAAACAGAATTTAAATAACATTTATGTTTACTTTTAATAATAATATTATCAATGCTTAATTTTTTTCCATCAAATATTGTCATTTTATTGGTTTCGTCCTCTAGATTTAAATAAAAATTAATTATTTTTTGTGCCGCTATCAAACCAGCTAAACCTGCAGATATCCCTGATATACCAATTGTACTACATCTTGGAAGGTTAGCATCATCTTTATTAGGAAAAATACAATTTAAACAAAGATGATTTTTTAAATTTGTGTTTTCAAAAAGTATTATTTGTAAATCATGCTTTATTACAGATGAGTATAAAAAATTTATTGAGTTTTTTAAACAATATTCATTTAATATTTTAGAAGTTAACCAATCATCAGCTGCATCTACAATAATTGAACATTTATTTAAAGAATTTAAATTTGAAGTGTCAATTTTCTTATCAATAACATTTATTTCACATTCAGTATTAATTAATTTAAGTTTATCTTTTGCTACCTCAACCTTTTTTTTCCCTATGTCATTTAAATTAAACAAAGTTTGTCTGTTAAGATTACTTTTCTCTACAATATCTCCATCTACTAACAACAACTTTTTAATTCCAGAGTTGACCAAATATTGACTCAGGGGACAACCTATACCTCCTATACCAACTATACCAATTTTGATCTTTGATATTTTTTTTAAATTTTCTTCAGAAAACTCATCTAGTATAAATAGTCTACTAAATATTTCATATTCTCCTTCAGAATAATTATTCATTATTTAATGTTGCATTGTAAATATGTTTTATAATCTCTCTTGCACAATTCACTTTTGTCATTTTTTTTAAATTCTTTATTTGATTTTTTGTAAGTATTGAGATCTTATTATATTCTGAGTTAAATATTTCATTTTTACTATCTATTTTATTGTATATTATCATATCACAATTTTTCTTGTCTAATTTTTTTCTAGCGTAACTTATACCACCTGTTTCAGCAGCAAAACCAACTAAAAATTTAGGCCTTAATTTTTTGTTATTTCCAATTTTTTCTAAAATATCTATATTCGCTGTAAAGTTAATATTTAAGTCCATATTTTTCTTTATCTTAATTTTACTTGTTTTTTTGCTTTTAAAGTCTGATACTGCAGCTGTAAAAATTCCTATATCAATTTTTGATATACTTTTTATTTTTTTATACATTTCAGTAGCTGATTTTACTTTAATAAATTTTAAATTAGGTGGAGGATCTAAATTCGTAGGTCCCGAAATTAAAAATACCTTTGCGCCACAAATAGCAAACTGAGATGCAATCTCATAACCTTGTTTACCTGAGGATTTATTTGAAATAAATCTAATTGGATCAATCATTTCAATTGTAGGGCCAGCAGTTACTAGAATTCTTTTATTGTTAAAAAAATTATAATTATCTATTCTACTTAAAATCTTATTTATTATTTTTTTTGAATCATCAATTCTTCCTAGCCCGAACTCTCCACATTTCAACTTGCCAATTTTTGGACCAATAAATTCGTGTCCCCTGTCTTTTAATAATCTAATATTTTTTTGATTTGCTTTATTATGCCACATTAAGCTATTCATAGCAGGAACAAGCAAAATTTTTTTATTAGAAGCAAGTAGCGTATTGGAAGATAAATTATCCCCATATCCATTGGCGAACTTCGCTATTGTATTAGCTGTTGCAGGACAAACAACAATCATATCATTATTTCTAGATAAATTAATATGAAGCATTTTATTTTTCTTTTCAGTTTCGTCAGTAAATATTTTATTCCCCACCAACTTTTTAATACTTTTCATTTTTATATATTTTTTCGCTTCTTTAGTTAATATACAACTGATTTCGATCCTTTTATATTTAAGTAGCCTAATAATTTCATCACATTTTGAAGCAGCTATAGATCCAGTAATTATAAATAAAATTTTATTCATTAAATTTTATAACCAGTATGTATTGCAACTATTCCATTGAATAGATTAATTGATTTAACTTTTTGAAATCCACAATCATAAAGATTTTTTTTAAGCTCTTCTTGTGATGGAAATAAGTCTATACTTTCACTTAAGTATCTATACGCATTTTTATCTTTAGCAATTATACCTCCTAATAAAGGTAAAATTTTTGATTTATAAATTTTATATGAACTAGATATCAAAGACGATTTTGGGTTGCTAAATTCTAAACAAAAGTATTTTCCCCCAGGTTTTAGAACTCTGTAAGCCTCTTTAATAGATAGTATGTAATCAGTTATATTTCTTAAACAAAATGAAATTACATATTTATCAAAAAAATTATTTTCAAAATTTAAATTTTCTGCATTACCTATAATATAATTTATATTTTTTTTATTCTTTAATCTTTTTTTCCCCTCTTCTAGCATTGCTTTGTTTAAATCAAATAAATACAAATAAGTTGATATCTGACTCTTTATTATTTCATTAGCAATATCTCCAGAGCCAGAACCAACATCTAAGATAACATCATTTTCTTTAATATCCATGACCTCGACAAACCTTTTTTTCCATAAGCGATGCATTCCTAAACTCATGAAATCATTCATTACATCATACGTAGGAGCTACGCTTGAAAATACATTCTGAACAAGTTTAGTCTTTTGTTTTGAATTTACTTTTGTATAACCAAAATTATAATCTTTTTTCATTATGCCAGAACTACCTGAGGTTGAAACAACAATTAAAGGTCTCGATGAGATCAAAAATCACATAGTTCATAAAGTAATTATTCATACAAAACAACTTCGTTTTAAAGTACCTTATAATATTAATAAGAAACTTAAAAATTCTAGAATATCTAAAATTAAAAGAATTGCAAAATATATTGTAATAGAATCAGATAGTAATTTTTCTCTAATTATCCATTTAGGAATGTCTGGCAGGTTAAAGTTAATATCTAATAAATTTAAAAGAGATAAACATGACCACTTTGAACTCATTCTATATAACAATAAAATCATAATATATAATGATCCCAGAAAGTTTGGTTTTATCGATATTGTTGAAACAGCAAATTTAAAAAAAAAGAAATATATTTCGAACCTTGGTATTGATGCTTTAAGTAAAGAGCTAAATTATAGCTACCTATCAAATAAAATTTCTAAATCTGAAGTCCCAATTAAACAAATATTGCTTAACCAGAAGATTATATCTGGTATTGGTAACATCTATGCATCGGAAATTTTATTTGATGCAAAAATATCACCTCTCACACCTGGCAATAAATTAAGAATTAGTCACATAATGAAACTAATTTGCTCTATTAGGAAAATTTTAAAGAAAGCTATAAAATTCGGTGGTTCTAGTATTAGAGATTACAAGTCTGCAGATGGAACTTTAGGCAATTTTCAAAAGAATTTCAAAGTTTACAATAAAGAAGGAAAAAAAATTGGCAAAAATAGCATTTTAAGGATTATTCAATATGGAAGATCAACTTTTTACTGTCCAAATATTCAAAATATTAAATAATTCATTAACATATTTAATTGACTTACCTCATTTTAAATTTATAGACCCATTATGGCAAATCATATTTCAGCAAAAAAACGATCCAGGCAAAACAAAGTTAAAAATGCTGTTAATTCTCAATACCTATCAAAATTTAGAACTGCTCTAAACAAGTTCAACGCTTCAATTAAATCAAGTAATAATGAAGAAATTCAAAAATCATTTAGCGTTGTCAACTCAATTTTAGCAAAAGCAGCTAAAAAAGGTATTTTTAAAAAAGAAAACATATCCCGAAAGTTATCCTCTTTATCGAAACAAATTCAAAAAAATTAATTTTTTTTATTTTTTTTTACTTTTCTTCTTGCTAAAAATACTTAAAGAGTATTCACTACGATTTTAAATTTGGTGATCTAATTTTACGTCTTTCGGTTTTTTACGTAAAATTTTAGAAATAAAAAATCGTTTGTTAGGGGGACAATGGACAATAATACTTTTACGTTTGATGAAAATAAATGGTCCTCTCTAAAAAAAGATTTAAAAAAAACTGTTGGTGATACTGCATACAATAATTGGTTAAAACATTTGAATTATGTTTCTTTTGAAGAAACCTCAATAACATTTTCTGTACCTACAAAATTTTTAAGAGATTGGATTGTTAATAACTATTCTGACAAGATAAAAAACGAAACTAAAAAATATATTAAAAAAATAGATATTATAAAGTTTGTAGTAAAGCCTTCTGGAGGGAGAATTGTACCTGGAACTACTAGAACAATTAAAAGTAGTGATAATCATTGGAAATCAACACTAGATGTCAGGTCTAATCAGACTTCTAACTATCCTAATGAGTTTGGAGCACCTCTTGATCCGCGATTTACTTTTGATAACTTTGTAGTCGGCAAACCAAATGAACTTGCCTTTGCTGCATCGCAAAGAGTCTCTGAAGCAGATAAAATTACATTTAATCCACTTTTTCTTTGTGGGGGAGTAGGCTTAGGAAAGACACATTTGATGCATGCTATTGGTTGGAAAATTAAACAAAAACAACCAGACAGAAAAGTCATATATCTTTCTGCAGAAAAATTTATGTATCAATTTGTAAGAGCTCTAAGATATAAAGATACTTCTGCATTTAAAGAACAATTTAGATCAATTGATGTTCTAATGATTGATGATGTTCAATTCATTAGTGGCAAAGATAATACTCAAGAAGAATTTTTTCACACATTTAACGCTTTGATAGAGCAAAATAAACAAATTGTTATTTCTGCTGATAAATCACCAACAGATTTAGATGGTGTACAAGAAAGACTAAAATCAAGACTAGGATGTGGCCTAGTTGCAGATATTCATCCCACAACTTATGAATTAAGATTAGGAATTCTTATAGAGAAGGCACAAAAAAGAGGTGTAGAAATACCTCCGAAGGTATTAGAATTTTTATCACATAGAATAATATCAAATGTTAGGGAAATGGAAGGAGCATTGAATAGACTAGTTGCCCATGGCACTTTAGTTGGTACTCCAATAACTATAGAGACTGCTCAACTTGTACTTCAAGATCTATTGAAATCATCCAACAAAAAAATTACTATAGAAGAAATCCAAAAAAAAGTAGCAGAACATTTTAATATAAGAATAACAGATATGCATTCACCAAGAAGATCCAGGTCAGTAGCCAGACCTAGACAAATTGCCATGTACTTAGCAAAATCTATTACTTCAAGATCATTACCAGAAATTGGGAGAAAATTTGGAGGAAGAGATCACACAACTGTAATGCATGCAGTAAAAAAAATAGAAGAATTAAAACTAGCTGATATAAATTTCAATGAGGATCTTGAATTACTTAAAAGACTTATAGATTCTTGAAATAAATTATCATATTGTTAATTTATGAAATTCAAAATTTCAAAACTTAAATTATTTAAAAGTCTCTCACACCTCCATGGTATTGTTGATAAAAAAAATACGCTTCCTATTCTCTCTAATATATTAATAGAGGCAGAAAATAATAATTTAAAATTATCTTCAACTGATATGGATATTTCAATAATTGAAAAAATTGATTGCAATATTTTAGAAAATGGTTCTACAACAATTAATTCTCAAATATTTTATGATGTTGTTAGAAAACTAGACGATAGTTGTGAGGTTGAAGTAATATCAAATAATGGAAAAATTCTAACTCTTAGAGCTAATGATTCACGTTTTTCTCTTGCATGTTTACCCAAAGAAGATTTTCCTATAATTAATTATCAAAATGATGGCATTAAAATTAAAATTAATTCAAGTATTTTGTTCAAATTAATTGATAAAACTAGATTTGCTATTTCAAATGAAGAAACCAGATACTTTCTAAATGGTCTTTATTTTAATATTTTTGAAGAGAACAATAAAACCAGTCTTACACTAGTTGGCACCGATGGACATCGCCTAGCAAAATTTAGTCACCATTTAGAACAAAAAATTGATCAAACAATGGGTGTTATAATTCCAAAAAAAACAATAAATGAATTATCTAAATTATTACCTGATCTGGATGTTGATATCGAAATAATTATTAGCTCGTCTAAAATTATTTTCTTTATTAATGATCTAGTTTTTATATCAAAATTGATTGATGGAACTTTCCCAGATTACAAGCGAGTAATTCCAAGTGATAATATTAATACTCTTGAGGTAAACAGAAATAATCTTTTATCAGCAGTAGATAGAGTTAGCACAATAGCTAATGATAAATCACCAGTAATTAAGTTTAAACTATTAAAAGGTATAATAAACTTAAATACAATCAATAATGACAATAGTACAGCTACGGAGGATTTAAATCTTAACTATGATGGTGATGAGCTTGAAATAGGTTTTAATTCAAAGTACATTATGGATATAGTAAATAATTTAGAAGATGAATTGGTAACTTTAAGTCTTAAAGATGGATCTTCACCAATAACTGCACAAGAAAAATCAAATCCGAATCTTATTTATGTACTTATGCCAATGAGAGTTTAGCAACTTTGGCAAAAATTAAAAAAATTAAATTAAATAACTTCAGGAATTTCAAAAAATTTGAATTAAGTTTCAATTCAAAAACTAATATTCTTTTTGGAGATAATGGTTCAGGTAAAACAAATATACTAGAGTCTATTTCATTGATATCAAAAGGTAGAGGAATAAGAAACTCTCAACTTGCAAATTTTATACGTAAAAATGAAAAAAAATTTTTAATTAGTAGTCAATTAGAAATTGATAATAATTCATATGATATAGATATATTTAACGATTACAAAGATGATAAATATAAGAAATTTATTAAAGTAAATAACGACTCCTCTAAAGAAAGTTTAAATTTTGTATACTCATCATTATCTTTTCTATTTTTTCTACCAGAAATGGAAAGACTTTTTCAGGCTAGTCCATCTTCTAGAAGAAATTTTATAGATAGATTTATTTTTTCATATGATAAAGAATACAATAAATTAATAAATAAATATAAAAAATTCATTTTTGAAAGAAGCAAAATATTAAAAAATTCTCACATTGATTTAAATTGGATAAATTTTTTAGAAAATGAAATATCTAAACATGGTCTTAAAATCTATGAGTTTAGACAAAAACAATTAATAAATTTAAATAAACAAATTAAAGATTTAAATAGTTTAAATAAATATGAATTTAAAATAGAATTAAATATTCAAGATAGCTTCTATAACTCTGATCTGAATTTAGACAATTATTTGGTTTCATTACATAACTCTAGAGAGTCTGATAAAATATTAGGTGGAGCTAAAATTGGCCCTCATAAATCAGATATTGATGCTAGAATAAACGATACTTTTGATGCCTCAAATTTATCTACTGGTCAGCAAAAAACTGTTGTTTTAATGCTTATTCTTGCTCAGTGCAATTTTTTAATAAATCAAAAAAAAATTCAGCCAATATTATTATTAGATGAAATATGTTCCCATTTAGATGTTTACAATCGTAAATTACTTTCAGATATGATTAATAACTTAGATATTCAATTTTTCTTAACTGGTACAGAAAAAAGTTTATTTTCTTTTATATCAACAAATGTAAATTTTTATAATATAACAGACTTATGAATACAGAATATTCATCAGATTCAATAAAAGTTTTAAAAGGATTAGAGGCAGTAAGAAAAAGGCCGGGTATGTATATCGGTGATACTGATGATGGATCTGGTTTACATCAAATGATATATGAGGTTCTTGATAACTCAATAGATGAATCCTTAGCAGGATATTGTGATAATATAGATGTAATATTAAACGCAGATGGAACTATTACAGTAACTGACAATGGAAGAGGAATTCCAGTTGACACTCATAAAACTGAAAAGATTCCAGCCGTTCAATTAATTATGACGGAGTTACACGCCGGAGGTAAATTTGATCAAAATAGTTATAAAGTTTCTGGAGGTCTACATGGCGTAGGCGTATCTGTTGTAAATGCCTTATCAGAATTTCTAATCTTAGAAATTAATAGGGATGGAAAAATATACAATATAGAATTTAGTAATGGAAAAGTATCAAAGGCATTAAATATAGTAGGTAACTCAACGAAATATAATGATAAATACTATACAGGGACCAAATTAACTTTTTTGCCTACAAAGGATATTTTTAAAAATCTTGAATTTAATTTTAAAACTATTGAAAAGAGACTAAGAGAACTTGCCTTTTTAAATACTGGAGTGTCAATAAATTTAATAGATAAAAGACAGTCTAAAGATGTAGTTATCAATTTTAAATATGATGGTGGTATTCAAGAATATGTTAAATATCTTAATAAAGGAAAAAATTTAATTAATACTGAGCCTATATCCTTTAATGGTAATAAAAATAATATTTCAATAGAATGCTCTTTTCAGTGGACAGATAGTTATCATGAAAATACAATATGCTTTACAAATAATATTGTTCAAAGAGATGGGGGAACACACCTTGCCGGTTTCAGAGGTGCTTTAACTAGATCTATAGTTAATTACATTAATAAAAATATAAAAAATTCCTTAAATATTACTGGAGATGATTCAAGAGAAGGTTTAACATGTATAATTTCAGTAAAACTTCCTGATCCTAAATTCTCTAGCCAGACAAAAGATAAACTTGTCTCTTCTGAAGTGAGACCAGTAATTGAGTCAATCAGCTTAAGTAAAATTGAACAATGGATAGAGGAGAATCCAGCTGAAATAAAAAAAATTATTGACAAAATTATAGAAGCGTCAAATGCTAGAGAAGCAGCAAGAAAAGCTAGAGAATTAACTAGAAGAAAAACTGGTCTCGAAAATACCTCACTTCCAGGAAAACTTGCAGATTGCCAAGAAAAAAATCCAGAATTTTCTGAATTGTTTATTGTGGAGGGCGACTCTGCTGGAGGATCAGCAAAACAAGGAAGAGATAGGAAAAATCAAGCAATATTACCACTTAGAGGCAAAATACTTAATGTTGAAAGAGCAAATAACAAACAGGTACTAACAAGCAATGAAATTGGAACATTAATTACTGCAATTGGAGCAGGTGTTGGTAACCCTACTGATGATGTTACCCAAAACAAAGCAGAAGGAAAATTTGATTTAGAAAAAATGAGATATCACAAGATTATAATTATGACAGATGCAGATGTAGATGGGAGCCACATTAGAACTCTTTTACTAACATTCTTTTATCGTCACATGAAGCCAATTATTGATTCTGGTAGATTGTATATTGCACAACCACCATTATATAGGATTAAAAAAGGCAATTCTACTGTTTACAAAAAAGATGAAAATAATTTAGAGGAATATTTGATAGACGAAGGAATTAAAAACACCATTTTTTATAATACGCAAAATGTGCAGATAGCTGGTGAACAACTTAAAGAGATAATATATCTTTCAAAAAAAACTAAGAGTTTAGTTACTCCTTTATTAAGAAGAATAGATAACAGTAGTGTTATAGAACATGCAGCAATTGTTCGAGCTTTTGATCGTAGAAATTTAGAAGATAGCACCATCGGTAAAGAAATATCTAAGTATTTACAACGAAGATTAAATCTTATTTCAAATATTTCTGAAAAAACTTGGAAAGTTTATCACTCTAAAAATAGTATAAATCTTGAAAGGACTATAAGAGGTTTTACAGAAAAGTTTGTCATTGATGAAAATTTTATTATTTCTCCAGAAGCTAAAGCACTTAATGAAATCAGAGATGAATTAATGGAAAACTTTTATAGATTGAAAGAAAATGGTTCTGGAATAATCGAAAATAAAAGTGAAAAATATAAAATTTATGGACCTTTAGATTTAATAAATAAAATTTTAGAAATTGGAAAGTCAGGTATTCAAATTAATAGATATAAGGGTCTAGGTGAAATGAACCCAGACCAACTTTGGGAAACAACATTAGATAAAAATGAAAGAATTTTACTTTTAGTTAAGATCAATGAAATTGACGCTGCAAATAAAGCTTTTGAAGACTTGATGGGTGGTGAAACAGATGCAAGAAAAAAATTTATTTCTGAAAATTCCTTAAAAGTATCTAATTTAGATACTTAATCCAAATGAATACAATACTTCTTGGCAATTTGATTAAAATTCGCTGGATTGCCATATTAGGGCAATTATTAGCAATATTTGCAGTATCATTTATATTTAAAATTAAAATTCCATTTTTTGAAGCACTAGTAATAATTTTACTATCTATAGCAATTAATTTTTATTCATATTTTGAGGAGAGAAAAAATAAAACAATTAGTAATATAAAAGCATTTTTATTTTTATTATTTGATACTTTACAATTAGGCATTTTACTATTTCTAACAGGCGGAATAATAAATCCTTTTTCAATACTTATTTTGGCACCAGTAATTACATCAGCATCATATTTACCAGCATTATTAACAGTAATTTTATCATTAATATCTATTATAACTATAATAGTTCTAAATTTTTTTTTTATTCCCTTAGATCTTGGTAACCAATTTATAATACCTCAAATTTACAACTTTGGTGTTGTTATTTCTTTAATTATTACCGTTATATTTATTGCGATATATGCATATCTTTTTGCAAGTTCATCACGTAAAATATCTAATGCCTTATCAGTTTCTAAACTTCAAATACTTAATCAAAAAAAAATTACTGAAGTAGGTTCATTAAGCGCAGCAGCAGCTCATGAGCTGGGTACACCATTAAACACAATTTTTTTAATTTTAAGTGATCTATTAAAAAATGAAAAACTAAATGAAGATCAAAATATATTTAAAGATATTAAATTATTAAAATCACAAGCAGAAAGATGCAAGGAAATTTTAAAAAAATTATCTCAAAATCCTCTTAAACTAAAAGATAATTTTTTTGAAAAAGTAAAAATAAGTGATTTAATAAAAATCAATTTTGACAAATTTAACAAAAATAAAGAATTAAGAATTTGTGATATAATATTAAAGCCTGAACCTGAAATTATTTTCAGAGATGAGATGATGTATGCTTTAGGTAATATTATACAAAATGCAATATTTCATTCAAAAAAATTTGTGACTGTTGAATTAAATTATCATAAAAAAAATGTAGAGATTTTAATTAAAGATGATGGTATTGGTTTTTCAAAAGATATTGTTGATAGATTAGGAGAACCATATATTTCAAAAAATAATAACGGAATGGGATTAGGTATATTTATATCAAAAAATCTAATAGAAAATATGGGAGGCAAAATAAAGTTTTATAACTCCAATGAAAATAGTGGGATTGTTGAAATAATTTTTGAAAACTCTATCTTATCACTATGAACAAAAAAAAATTATTAATTGTAGATGATGACCTGCCATTCAGGGAGAGATTGTCTAGATCTATGGAAAAAAAGGGATTTGATGTTGTTTCATCACCTAGTTTTGCAGAATCATTAGATTTAGTTAATAAATCAGATTTTGATTATGCCGTTGTAGACATGCGTTTGGAAGATGGATCAGGTTTAGAGCTAGTTAAACAAATACAAACGACAAGTCCTAACACTAGATCTTTGTTGTTAACTGGTTATGGAAACATAGCAACTGCAGTGGCTGCTATTAAATCAGGCGCAATTGACTATTTACCAAAACCAGCTGAAATAGATCAGATTTATGATGCATTAACTAATTCAAAAGAAATATTACCACCACCACCTGAAAATCCAATGACAGCTGATAGAATTAGGTGGGAACATATTCAAAGAGTCTTTATACAATGTAATCGCAATGTTTCTGAAACAGCGAGAAGATTGAGAATGCATAGAAGAACATTACAAAGAATACTAAATAAACATGCTCCAAAAGAATAAAGAATTTATAATAACTAATAGCGTTCTTCTATCCTTTAGTAACTTTTAAAAAAACATCTTCCAAATCACTCTCAAATGTATTTATTTCTGAAAAATCAATATGATTTTTATAAAGAATATCTATTATTTCCTTTAAGTTAGTTTTATTTTTATCATAACTAATAGATAGTTTTGAACCTTCTTTAATTGGATTGTATGTAAGCAATTCATTTGGAATAATAAAATCTTTTGTAATAATAAACGATACAGATTTATTTGATATTATGTTTAAAAGCTTATTCTTAGTATTTTCAATAATTTTTCTTCCAAAATTTATAATTGAAATATTATCACATAAATTTTCTGCTTCTTCCAAATAATGTGTTGTTAAACATATTGTAGTTCCATGACTATTTATTTCTCTAATATATTTCCATACAGATGTTCTAATATCTATGTCGACACCTGCTGTAGGTTCGTCAAGTATTAACATTTCAGGACTATGAACAAGAGCTTTTGCAATAAGTAATCTCCTGCGCATACCACCAGATAATGTTCTAGCATATGCATTTCTTTGATCAGTTAATTTTAAATTATGTAAAATTTCATCAGTTTTTCTATCTTTTTTTCGAATACCATATAATCCTGCTTGTAATTCTAATAATTCAATTGGTGAAAAAAATGGATCAATGTTTAATTCTTGAGGAACTATTCCAATCTTAAACTTACTTAACTTAGAATTCTTATCAATATCTACACCACAGATTTTTATATTTCCTGAATTTTTTTTTACTAATCCACCTAAAATATTAATAAATGTCGATTTCCCTGCACCATTTGGTCCTAATAGTCCATGGATGCTTCCCTTTTTAATATTAATATCAAAATTTTCCAATGCCTTAATTTTCTTAGATCTTTTATAAAAAATCTTATTTACATTTTTTGCTTCTATTGAATAATTATAATCTGACATTAATGATAAATATTATATATTTAAATTTATTATGAATAAAAAGAAAAGATTGATATTAGTTGACGGTTCAGCTTATATTTTTAGAGCTTATTACGGCCTACCTCCAATGAACCGAGCTGATGGAACTCCGATAAATGCAGTTTTTGGATTTACAAATATGCTAGTAAAACTAATCGAAGACTATGGTAATGACAAAATGATTGTTATTTTTGATGCAGCTAGAGAAAATTTCAGAAATCAAATTTATCCAGAATACAAAGCAAATAGAGGAGATGCTCCTGATGATCTTATACCACAATTTCCTTTGATTAGGGAGTGTGTAAAGAGTTTTAATATACCCCAATTAGAATTAGAGGGATTTGAAGCTGATGATTTAATTGCTACTTATGTTAATTTAGCTCTAAAAGATCAAATTGAGACTATTATAGTTTCTTCAGATAAAGATTTAATGCAACTTGTTAGCAAAGATGTGACTATGCTTGATCCAATGAAAAATAAAAAAATAGAAATTAGTCATGTTGAAGAAAAATTTGGAGTTCAGCCAGATAAAGTTATTTTTATTCAAGCTTTAACAGGGGATAAAGTAGATAATATTCCCGGCGCTCCTGGAATCGGTCCTAAGACAGCATCTCAATTAATAAACGAATTTAATGATATTGATAATTTGCTTAAAAATCTGGATAAAATTAAACAAGAAAAAAGAAGAAATATTTTAAAAGAAGCCAAGAATGATATCAAACTAAGTTTGGAACTTGTAACACTAAAAAATGATGTCAAAATACCTGATAATATTGAAAAAATAAAAACCTATAACGAACTGAAAAAAGAAAAAAACAAAGTTTTTGAATTCCTTAAAGAACAGGGTTTTAAGTCAATATCTGAAAGATTAAAATCCAACTCTTTTATATATAGTGATAATGATAATATTACTCAAAAAAAAGGATCAGAACCAAAGTATCAATTAATTAATTCAAAGAATAATTTTGAAAAAATCTTAAAAGAAATTGAAAAGCATGGCATATGCGCAATTGACACTGAAACTAACTCACTTAATATTGAAAACGCTGAATTAGTTGGGATTTCACTTTGTTATAGTGATGACATTGCTTATTACATTCCAATAAACCATACTATTTTAAATGGATCAAAAAAAATTGATAATCAGTTAGAAGAAAAATATGTAGTTAATCATATAAATAAAATTTGTAAAAATGGATCAATACTGAAAGTTGGTCAAAATATAAAATATGATATCAGAATTCTAAATAAGTATGGTGTAACTTTTAATTCAATTGCAGATACAATGTTAATTTCATATTCAATTGATAATGGTCTCCATAAACACAATTTAGATGATCTATCATTCCATCACTTAAACCATACAACAATTAAATATAAGGATGTAGTTGGTTCAGGCAAAAATGAAATTACTTTTGATAAAGTAGATATTGATAAAGCAGTTAACTATGCTGCAGAAGATTCTTTATTAACATTTAAACTTTTTAAAAATCTTTATCCACGTTTAATTAAAGAAAAAGTAAATTTTGTTTATAAAAATATAGATTTACCTCTTGTAGATGTATTATCAAAAATTGAAGCAAACGGTATTGAGGTAAATAAAAAATTTTTAATAAGTTTGAGTAAAGATTTTGAAAATGAAAGTAAGAAACTTGAAAAGAATATTTATAAATTATCAAAACAAGAATTTAATATTGGTTCACCAAAACAATTAGGGGAAATATTGTTTATTAATCTTAAAATACCTGGTGGAAAAAAAACAAAATCGGGTACGTTTTCTACTGATTCCTCAACTTTAAGTAATTTGGCTGCAGATGGATTTAATATAGCACAATTAGTTCTTGATTGGAGAGAATTAACAAAACTTAAATCTACATATACTGATTCACTTTTTAGAATGACAGATAAAAATAGTAGAGTTCATACTTCATTTGGCTTAGCCAATACATTAACTGGTCGATTGAGCTCAACAGAACCAAATCTTCAAAATATTCCAATTAGAACTGATAATGGAAAAAAAATACGTACCGCTTTTGTTAGTGAAAAAGGAAAAAAACTAGTGAGTTTTGACTATTCCCAAATAGAACTTAGATTAGCTGCCGAAATTTCAGGCGATATAAATTTTATTAATGCTTTTAAGAATAATGAGGACATCCATGCCTCAACTGCAAAGGAAATATTCAATCTTAAAAATTCTAAAATTGATAATGATTTTAGACGTAAAGCTAAAGCAATTAATTTTGGAATTTTATATGGCATTAGTCCATATGGTTTAGCGAAGCAACTTAATATTTCAAACACAGAGGCTAAAGATTATATTAATGAGTACTTTACTAAATATCCAAAGATAAAACAATATATGGAAGATCAAATTGATTTTGCAAAAACTAATCAATTTGTTGAAACAATTTTTAAAAGAAAGATTAACATTAAAGGAATCGCAGACAAAAATTTCGCTGTTAGAGGCTTCGCTGAAAGACAGGCAATTAATGCGCCAATACAAGGAAGTGCGGCTGATATTATTAAGTTAGCTATGATTGAAATTCATAATGATATAGAACTTAAAAAGATTAATGCCAAAATGCTTTTGCAAGTTCATGATGAACTCATATTTGAGGTTGATAATAACAAATATGACAATTTGATAAATAATGTTAAAATTATTATGGAGTCAGTACATTTAAAATATAAAGATTTTGAAGTACCATTAACAGTAGATTACGGTTCCGGGGATAATTGGGGTGAGGCACATTAAGCTTACTTATGTATATCAAAAAACAGTTAAAAAACGAAACCCCTACGCTCAAGATTTAAAATTACCGAAGTATAGGCAAAGAATTGTTAGGAGCAAAAAAACTTATACAAGAAAAGGAATCAAAAAAATTGTTTAAAATTCTTCATCAAAAGAGTTAATTGCAAACCATTTTTCAAGTTCATGGTAGCCACCAATTTTTTCTCCATTTAAAATTATTTGAGGAAAAGTTTTTGCATTTGGAAATTTTTTAAAAAAATCATCTCTGGTATAATCTGTATCTAACATATAAATCTTTGGATTATATTTGGCTAAACGCAACTTAGCTCTATCACAGTAACCACAGTTAGTTTTAGAATATATTTCAGCTTCCATTAAAAGGCTTCATCAAAACTTAAAGCTCTATCTGTTGGTCTCTGATATTCAGACACTCTTTTTTCAAAGAAGTTCGTGACATTTTGAACATCCAAAGCTCTCATAAAATCAAAAGGATTCTCTGTATTAAATACTCTATCAAATTCAAACAAGTCAGCAATTCTATCTGCTACTGCTTCAATGTACTGACACATTAAATCTGCATTCATTCCAATTAAATCTACTGGCAAAGCATCCTTTACAAACTCTTTTTCAAATGCAACTGCTTCTCTAACAATTTCTTCAAATTGTGATTGAGGTACGTCTGAAGGAATTAAAGATAAATCAGATATATCTGTATCATTTAATGTTTTATTATTAAATTTATCTCTTAATGTTCTAAACATTAATGATGAAAAGCTAAAATGCATTCCTTCATCTCTAGCAATCCAGTCATTAGATAATGCCAGACCAGGTAGTAAACCTCTTTTTCTGAAATAATATATCGCACAGAATGATCCTGCAAAAAACAAACCTTCAACTAACCCAAATCCAATTAGTCTTGTTAATAAATTTT
>CACAAZ010000017.1 GCA_902530685.1 uncultured Alphaproteobacteria bacterium
AAAAGAACATATCATCGATGTTACTGAAAAAGCCTTTGATGATTTTGCTGATACAGGAATGGATAAAGAAACTAATAAAAAACTTTTAGGTATTTAGGAGAGATTTCAAATGGCAAAAAGATTAAAATTAGGAATGATAGGTGGTGGCCAAGGAGCTTTTATAGGAGCAGTGCATCGTCTATGTGCAAGAATGGATGATAAGTATAAATTTGTTGCTGGTTGTTTATCTTCAACCCCTGAAAAAGCATATAAATCTGCTGAGGAAATTGGTCTAGATCCTTTAAGAAGTTATCCTGATTTTAAGACCATGGCTGAAGAAGAATCTAAAAGAGATGATGGCATTGATGTAGTATCCATTGTTACACCAAATCATATGCATGCTGCCCCAGCAATAGAATTTTTAAATAAAAATATCCATGTTATTTGTGACAAACCTTTGACCTCTACAATGGAAGATGCTCATAAATTGGTTGAAATTGTCTCTAAATCTGATGCTCATTTTTTCTTAACTCATAATTACTCTGGATATCCAGTAGTTCGAAGTATGAGATCATTAATTGAAAATGGAGCATTAGGAAAAATAAGAATTGTCAAAGGATCTTATCTTCAAGGTTGGCTTGGCTCAAAAGAAGAAGATTCAGGTTCAAATAAACAAGCAGAATGGAGAACTGATCCTTCAAGAAGCGGAGCTGCAGGATGCGTGGGTGATATTGGTAGTCATACTATGCATTTGCTAGAATTTATAACTCAATTAAAATTGCAATCAGTTAGTGCAGATTTTACTACCTTTGTTGAAGGAAGAAAGTTAGACGATGATGCTTCCATAATGATTAGATTAAATAATGGAGCTAAGGGATCATTATCTATTTCACAAGTTGCGACAGGTGAAGAAAACAACTTAACTGTTGCAATTTATGGTGACAAAGGTGCATTAAAATGGAGTCAGGAAAATCCAAATTACGCAATATTTAACCAATTAGGAGAAACAACTCAAATAATAACTAGAGGTGGTACAATTAAATTTGCAGGAAATGAAGCTAATGTTCGAATCCCACCAGGTCATCCAGAAGGGTATCTAGAAGCATTTGCACAAATCTATTCAGATGTTGCAGATGTTATTCAAAATAAGAAAAATAAGGAAGAATTATTAAAGATACTTCCAAATATTGATGATGGATTGCATATTATGAAGTTTATAAATGCAAGTGTGAACTCAAATAATAACAATTCTGCTTGGACTGATTTATCAACAATTAAATAGTTAATATTTCCAACAAAACTAAGGAATATTTGTATATGCAATTTTTGCATAATAATATTAACCAATATAATCTTAATAAAAATTAATAATAAAGTATATCAACAATCACGTTCATCACTCTAATTGAGTGACGGAAGTAGACGAAAGTCGAAGGAACGCATGCAAAGTTATAAAATCGTTCAATTTGCCATAAGCAAATCGGAAGTAGGGTCTACCCGAAGGAACGCGGATCTTATTAATTAATTTCCATAGCTAAGCATGAAAAGTAACACATGACTTATTGTGAGCCATGTAAGTGAAATTTATATTGGAGGATTAATGTTTAAAAAATCATTAGTTTTTTTAAGTATTATCTCTGTATTCCTACTCTTTAGCTCATACGCTAAAGCTGAGGTTGATGGAGAAGTACAATACATATTAAACACTTTTCTATTTCTAGTATCAGGATTTTTAGTCATGTGGATGGCTGCAGGATTTGCAATGTTAGAATCAGGTCTTGTTACATCTAAAAGTGTCTCAACCATTGCTGCAAAAAATATTGGATTATATTCCATTGCAGGTGTAATGTTTTGGTTAGTAGGTTACAACATGGCCTACGGTATTCCAGAAGGGGGATTCATAGGATCTCCTATCCCATGGAGTGATGCAAGTGCTGTTGATACAGGTTATTCAGATGGTTCTGACTGGTTTTTTCAAATGGTATTTTGTGCAACTACATGTTCGATAGTATCTGGAACACTAGCCGAAAGAATTAAAATCTGGCCGTTCTTTATTTTCTGTGCACTTTTAACAGGATTTATTTACCCAATTGAAATGGGATGGCAATGGGGTGGTGGATATCTAGCAGAAGCTGGTTTTTCAGATTTTGCTGGTTCGACACTAGTTCACAGTGCTGGTGCAGCCGCAGCATTAGCTGGCGCAATTTTACTAGGCCCAAGATTAGGTCGTTTTACCGAAACTGGCGAGACAGCACCAATGGAACCATTTGCTAATTCTTCAATTCCACTAGCTACTCTGGGTGTATTTATTCTATGGCTAGGTTGGTTTGGTTTTAATGGTGGATCTCAACTAGCTATGGGTACATTTGATGATGTAACTGCTGTTGCCACAATTTATATCAATACAAATTTAGCTGCAGCAGCTGGTGTTATAGCATGCGCTGTAATATCAAGATTAGTTACTGGAAAGACTGATGTTGTCATGATGTTAAATGGTGCACTAGGTGGATTAGTAGCAATTACTGCTGAACCACTTGCTCCTACACCAATCCTAGCAATAATTATTGGTGCTGTTGGTGGTGTAATTGTCTTCTATGGAACTAGACTATTACTTTCTCTCAAAATAGACGATGTAGTTGGTGCAATACCAGTACATGGTTTTGCTGGTATATTTGGAACATTAGTCGTTCCTATTTCAAACTCAGCTGCAAGTTTTGGAGCTCAACTTTACGGAATTATTGCCATAAATGTTTTCGTATTTGTTGTATCATTTATAATTTGGTACATCATGAAAATGTTATTTGGTATACGTATTAGTGAAGAAGCAGAAAAGCTTGGAACTGATAAAGCTGAAGTAGGTGTAATGGCTTATACCATTAGAGACTAATAATAATTTTTAGTGATTAATTCCTTAACTCCTTATAGTTGGTCACTAATATTTGGGAGAGCCAAGAGCTCTCCCTTTAAAAACTGAAGCTTAAGAAATCTTATGACTCAAGTTGAAATAATTAAGAATATAAAAAAAGATATTTACCAGAGCTTTCATTCTAAAAATTATATTAAAAAGTTTTTGTTCAAATCAATTCTTCACCACGTCATTACATTAGAAATTTATGAAAATAATGATTTATATGGTATTTCGTTTGAAACTATTTGTGCAAATATACCAAAATTAATTGGTTCAAGATCATCTATCCAATCAATATTGAATGAAGCCTTAGAGAAAGAAATATTTATTAAGGAGCAAAGCAAAAAAGATAAAAGAATAAAAAACTATTTTTTGAGTGAAAACTTCAATCAATTTATTAATGATTGGATGAAAAGGTCTCAATCTTATTATTCAAATAATATATAATTATAGTATAATATCATAATTTAATACTTAATATTGATACTAAATTAATAATCTTTATAAAGGTTTGGACGTTCATCACTCTAATTGAGTGACGGAAGTAGACGAAAGTCGAAGGAACGCATGCAAAGTTATAAAATCGTTCAATTTGCAGTTTGCAAATCGGAAGTAGGTATACCCGAAGGAACGCGGATCTTATTAATTAATTTCCATAGCTACGCATGATTTAATGCATAACTAAAGGGTAGTTATGTGTTTATAATTTTATACGGAGTTAAATAATGTATAAAAAATTTTTTAGTCTTATCACAATATTCTCTTTTATTTTGTTGCTAAGTTCATCTGTGAAAGCAGAGGTTGACACTGAAGTTGCATACATATTTAATACATTTTCATTTCTAGTTTGTGGATTTTTAGTCATGTGGATGGCTGCTGGTTTTCTATTTTTAGAATCAGGTCTTGTTACAACCAGAAGTGTATCAACTATTGCTGCTAAAAATATTGGAAAGTTTGCTATAGTCTCAATTGTTTTCTATTTAATTGGATACAATCTTGGATATTCTGTTCCTGAAGGGGGTTATGTTGGTAGACCATCAATATGGACTGATAATACATCTATAGAAACAGGTTATTCAGATGCTTCAGACTGGTTTTTTCAAGCTTTATTTGTTTGTGCTACTGTTTCAATTGTATCAGGTGCGGTCGCAGAGCGAATTAAAATTTGGCCTTTCTTTACTTTTGCAGCAGTTCTAGGAGGAGTGATTTACCCAATTCAAATGGGTTGGGAATGGGGTGGAGGATGGTTAGACGCCCTTGGATTTGCGGATTTTGCAGGTTCAACATTAGTTCATGCTTGTGGTGGTTCAGCCGCCTTAGCTGGTGTAATTCTTTTAGGTCCAAGACTTGGGAGATTTAGTGCAAGTGGTGAACCAGCTAATATGGCTCCATTTGCTCCATCATCAATTCCATTAGTTACTCTAGGTACATTTATTTTATGGATGGGTTGGTATGGTTTTAATGGTGGGTCACAACTTGCATTAGGTTCTTATGAAGATGCAACAGCAATGTCAAAAATTTTCATGAACACTCAACTTGCAGCTTGCGGTGGATGTATGGCTGGCGCAGCAATAACAAGATTGATTGCTGGCAAAACTGATATTGTCATGATGCTAAATGGAGCTCTTGCTGGTCTAGTTTCAATAACTGCTGAACCATTAATGCCTAGTCCATTGCTTGCAATTGGAATTGGAGCAGTTGGAGGAATTATAATGTATTACGGAACTAACTTCTTAAATTCATTAAAGTTAGACGATGTTGTTGGTGCAATACCTGTTCATATGTTTGCTGGAATTTGGGGAACACTAGTCGTACCTTTAACTAATTCTGATGCATCATATGCAATTCAGTTATTAGGTGTTGCATCAGTATGTATCTTTGTTTTTGTTTTCTCTTATATTGTAATATATTTAATTAAAAATATTATGGGATTAAGAATTAGTGAAGAAGCTGAAAAACTTGGAACTGATAAGGCTGAAGTAGGAGTTGTAGCTTATTCAATAAGAGATTAATATTTATAAAAAAAAGTTAAGAGAGGTAATTTTACCTCTCTTAAATAAAAAGGAGATAAATTATGAAAACAGCATTTATTATCAGTGGAAAGAAACATATATTGAAATATGAAAGAAAAATGCCTGAAAAAGAAGTAATTAAAATGAAATCATTTGTGACAAATAAAGGAATGAAACTTTCAAAAACTTCAAAGTTTAAAATAAAAAAGGTTTTAGAAAAAGATAAAGAAAGGGTTTTTGAAATTATTCTATAATTAACAATTTCCAGAAAATAATGAAAGTTTACTTGCATCAATTCCTAATAAATTGAATGCATCGTTCCACTTATTATTAACTTTTTCGTCAAAAATAAAATCACTTTCTGTTTTAAGTGTCATCCAACTATTTGAAGCTAATTCCCTTTCAATTTGTCCTGGGCCCCATCCTGCATATCCAAGAGCTAGAATACTGTTCTTTGGACCATTGCCTTTAGAAAGGTCTTCAAAGAACTCTGAAGTACTAGTTAACGCAACGCCTTTACCTATTGTTAGTGTTTCTTTTTGAATTACCTCATCAGAATGTAAAACAAATCCTCTGCCACTTTCAACTGGGCCACCATAGCGAATGTAAAGTTTCTTATCATTTAAGGGTTTGTCTATGCCTAGTTGTTCAAGCAAATCAGGGTAAAGATCATAATCAATTTTTTTGTTGATTATTATACCCATAGCCCCATCTTTTGAGTGAGCACACATATAAATTACCGTTTTTTCAAATCTATCATCCTCCAACGAAGGCATTGAAATTAATAACTGACCAGTTAAATTCATATAGTATATATATTCGTGTTAATTTATATTTTTCAATATTGTATTGATTTATTTTATATGGACAAGGTAATAAAAGTTATAAATCTGTTAAAAATAGTAATAATAGTTGCTCTTGGTCTAATTAGCACAGCTGGATACTCCTTATCCTCAGATTGGGCAATTAGTGAAAAATCAAAAGTTAGATTAATTTCACCAATGACCGCATCAAACAATAATAACCAATTAATTTTAGCATTAGAATATGAACTAGAAGAGGAATGGAAAACATATTGGAAATCACCTGGAGGAGGTGGTTTTCCTCAAAAAATTATATGGAATAATTCTTCCAATGTAAAAGATATTAAAATATTATGGCCAGAGCCAATAGAATTTGAAATACTTGGTTTAAAATCAATTGGATATAAAGATAAAGTTATCTTTCCTTTGATTGTAGATATTGAAGATAATAAAAAACAAACAAATTTAAATTTAAATATAAATTATTTAGTTTGTAGAGATGTTTGTATTCCAGGTAATGCGGATATATTTTTAAACTTACCATCTGGAGATGGAGCTTACACAGATTATTTTTTTGAAATTGAAAAAGTTTTATCTACTACCTTAAACAATAATATTGATTTTACACCTATTTCTAATTTTTCATTTAAAGCTATTGAAAATAGTAATAACGTTATTTTTAATATAGAAATATCAACAAATTCTTTTTTTGATAATCCAAAAATTTTTATTCACACACCATTTGGACTACCTGTTGTAGAACCAATAAATAATTATTCCCTTGATTTTCAAAAACTTAACACTTCTTTATACTACAGTGCCGATCAATTTAATGAAAAAAAATTTCCAATAGAAATATTTTTTTATGATAATAATCACAGTTTTAAAGTTGAACAAAAAGTAGAAATTGAAAATGTAGATAAAAATATTTCTATAAACAATAGTCTTATATATTTACTCTTAATTTCACTATTAGGCGGATTTATTTTGAATCTTATGCCATGCGTATTTCCTGTATTATCATTAAAATTATTATCTGTAATTACTACTGAAGATAAAAAGATAAAAAGTAGTTTTTTTATAACTGTACTGGGTATTATTACTTCTTTTCTTGTACTTGGTGTATTTTTTGCTTTTCTTAAACAAATCAATATTTCAATTTCTTGGGGTATGCAATTCCAAGAACCATACTTTTTAATGTTCATTTTAATGGTTATATCAATGTTCTTCTTGAATACACTTGGTCTCTTTCAAATAAATTTACCAAGTTTTTTACATTCATCTAATATTTTAAATTCAGGAAATAATTTTTATACAAAGAATTTTTTTAATGGTTTTTTTGCTACACTACTTGCTACTCCATGTTCTGCACCTTATTTAGGAACAGCTGTCACAGCTGCATTTACTCAATCAACATCATATTTATTTTTAATATTCTGTTTTATGGGTATAGGAATGAGCTTACCATATTTGGTTGTAGCTTTTTTTCCAGGCTTAATTTCCTTCTTACCTCGATCTGGAAAATGGATGATTTATTTTAAATATTTTCTATCTATTTTATTATTAATAACAATAGTTTGGCTTTTAAGTATATTAAATAATTATTTTAATTATTTATTTATAGTTACATTTACTGTTCTATTAATCTTAATATCAGCAATTTTAAAATTTAGAATTTACCAAATTCCGTTAGTTATTTCTTTAATAATTATATTCTTTCTAACACCATATATAAATTCTTTTCAAAAAATTAATGAAGAAAATTATAAAAACAATAACTGGTTAGATTTTAACTCCAAAAGTATTCCTGAAATAATATTAAATAATGAAGTTGTTTTTCTAGATATAACTGCTGACTGGTGTATTACCTGTCAGTTTAATAAAATTAATGTTTTAAATTCAGAAACAGTTTCAGAATTTTTTGATAAACAAGAAGTGACATTAATAAAAGCTGATTGGACACAACCAAATGAAAAAATAACAAAATTTTTAAAAAAATATAATAAATTCGGTATACCCTTTAATGCATTTTACTCGTCAAAATTTCCAGAAGGTATAATAATGAATGAAATATTGACCGAAAAACAAATATTTGAAACATATAACATAGTTAAATGAAAATATGATTATTAATGACTTTAAAATACCTATTATTAAAAAAGGTGTGTCATCCGTATCTTCCTTAAAAGACGAATTTAAAAATAAAAAAATTATCCTATTTGGTGTTCCAGGAGCATTTACACCAACTTGTTCTGAGAAACATCTTCCAGAATATATAAGATTATATAATTCATTTATAAATAAAAAAATTGATGACATTTATTGTCTTTCCGTAAATGATGAGCATGTTATGAAATCTTGGTTAGTGAGTTATACAGATGGAGAAAAGATTAATGGAATTGCTGATGGTAATGCAGAGATTACAAAATATTTTGATTTAATTTCTGATAAGACAAAAAATTTTATGGGTTTTAGATGTCGAAGGTTTGCTATGATAATTGAGAACAATGTAATTACTAATAAATTTATTGAAATTGAGGGTCAATACAAAGTTAGCTCAGCAGAATACGTACTAAAAAGAATTTGATCTATCAAATAAATTCAGAAATTAAATTCATTACATAATATTTAAACTTTAAAAATAAGTTTATGTGAAAGCGAATTATAAAACCATTTTATAAAAAATTTAAAAAATATAAGAATTATTTTAATTTCTCTTCAATTCTAATTAGCTCGTTCCATTTAGATGTTCTCTCACTTCTTGAAAGAGATCCAACCTTAATCATATCAACATTCCATGCTACAGCAAAGTGACTCAAAAAAACATCTTCTGTATCTCCAGATCTCGCTGAAAGAATTGTTTTAATATTATGTTTTTTAGCCAATTCAATTGTTTCTAAGGCTTCAGAAATTGTACCACATTGATTAATCTTAATAATAATGCCGTCAATGCAATTTTTTTTAATAGCTTTATTTAAAAGCTTTAAACTAGAGCAAGTTAAATCATCACCAATTATTTGCACTGATCCATGGTGTTTAACCTTAAATAAGGAAAATGATTCAAAATCATCATCATGAAATGGATCTTCTAATAAACTCACATTAAAATCATTTATTAATTTTTCAAAGATATTGCTTAATTCAATTTTATTAATAAATTTATTATATAAATTGTAAGTATCTTCATTATATAAATTAGATGCTGCTACATCAATTGAAATACCTAAGTCTTTTCCAGGAATTAATTTATTTTTCAAAATACTTTCATTAATAATTTCACATATATCAAATTGATTTATATTATTTGGAAAAAAGCCTCCTTCATCACAATACCCAAAAAAATTGTTACTTTTAATTAAAGTATCTTTTGTATGATTTAATATTTGATGAACAATATGCAAAAATTCTTCATAATTAAAATTATCTATTGGATAAATAAGAAAATCTTGAAAACTATTTTGATTGCCAGAATGTGCACCGCCTCCAAATATTTGGATTTCAGGCTTAGGTATCTTTAGGTTTTTTGATTTAGCATGAAAGTCAAAAGCTGGTGTGTTATTTAAATTAGAAGCACAAAGATAATTTGCAATTGAAAGAGACGTGCTAACATTACCTCCAATTATTCTTTTCTGATCTGAGTTATCAAAATCCTTGAGTATTTTATCAAATTTAGATTGATCTTCACAAGATACACCTACTATTAATTTACTGATCTTATACTTAATTAAATCCAATCCTCTTTTAATGTCTCTACCGTTGTATCTATCATCATTGTCTCTAATTTCTAAAGCTTCATAATTCCCGGTAGAAGCTCCTGATGGACAAATTGCTCGACCAGAAGCACCACTTTTTGTAATTACTTCTACTTCTATTGTAGGATTTCCTCTTGAATCAAATACTCTTCTGCATAAAACTTTTTCAATTATAGAACTATCTTGCATTAATTACTTTTATAATATCATTTAAACTATTAATTTTACCATCTAATAATAAGAATGATTTTTTTCTAATAATATTTTTAATATTTTCTTGACTAATATATTCAACTGGAGACTTGCCATCTACTCTTGAAAGCAGCATTATAGGTGTCATTTTAATAATTCTATCAATATATGAATTAAAATTTTTTGTACTCAAATTACTTAAATATTCTTTGTAGAAGGAAAGATATAATTTGATAAATTCTTGTGATTTATCTTTAAAAAAAATACTTTTTATTAATAAGTGATTTGTGAAAAAAACTAAGTCAAAAACAGGATCTCCAAAATTACAACATTCTGCATCTAAATATATTATTTTATTTTTATCAACTAGTATATTCTTTGGACTAAAATCTCCATGAACTAATGTGCTTGAATTTTTTATATAATCTTCATTTATTTTTTTTATATACCCTTTATATTTAGGATAAACTCTTCCTACTTCATTAAAGTAAGGGTCTAATCTTAAATCATAAAAATTTTTATAATTACCTTCAAATGTTTTCTTTGTTTTATAATTGCTGCTATTAGAGTGAATTGTATAAAGATGTTTACTAATTAATTTTATAGTATTTATATTTATTATTCTTTTAAAATATAGTTGTTTTAGTGTTTTATACTGAGAAGTTTTTAAATACTCCATTACAATGTATTTTTTTTTATCATTAAATTCATACGTATTGGGAATATTTCTTTTTAAAATACTTTGACAATGTTTTAGCCATAAATATTCAAACTTAATTCGATTAGTATTAGCAATCCATTTTTTTTTAACTAAAAGTCTTTTGAGTGATCTTTTAATACAATAATTATTTTTATTTGTTCTTACATGATATACCTCAGATGAAACTCCTCCTGTGAGTTTTTTATATTGAATTATTTTTTCTTGATTAATTGTATCCAGCCAAATGGCTTTATGCATTTTAATTTTTTCTTTTTTGAATTAGAGCGTAAATTGTTACGGCAATGGTAATCATCAAGCCATTAATAAATTGTACATAAAATCCTGACAAACCCAAAGCAACTATCCCTGATTCAAGAGAGCCTATTATTAATACTCCAATGAATGTTCCATAAACTGTACCTTTTCCTCCAAAAACTGAGGTACCCCCAACAAAAACTGCAGCTAGTGTGGTTAGCATTAATCCTGAACCCTGTGTAGGCCAGAAATAAAGCATCTCGTACATTGTGAAGATCCCAGCAAGTGCTGAAAAGAAACCAAGTTGTACAAAAGCTATAATTTTAACTCGATCAACATCAATTCCCATCATTTGAGCGCTAGCTTTATTATCTCCAACAAAATGGATGTGGTTACCAAACTTGTGATATCGATAAACCCATTGCATTAATCCAGTCAATACTACAAACCAAATAAATTGAGCTGGTATTAGATTAAATAACTTATCTACAAATATCATATGATGCCATGTTCCGTCGGCCTCATCAACGATTGCTATTCCACTTCCTTGAGAAATTACATTTACTAAGCCTCTCCAGAAAAAGAGTGTTCCAATAGTAGCTACAATAGAAGGTATGCCAATTTTAGTTACTAATAGACCATTAATTAATCCAGCAAACATTCCAAGAGCAGTTGCTAGAGCAAATGATATAAAAAAATTTCCATCTGTAGAAGTTAAAAGCATACCAAAAGTTAAAGAGGTGATTCCAACAATAGATGGAAATGATAAATCAATTTCACCCAGGGTTACAACAAAAGTTGCTGAAATAGCAATTATTCCAAAGAATGGCATTGACTGCATGAATGCCCTATAAATTGGAAATCTGGTAAAGACGTGAGTTGCACCAAAAAAATATATTAGAAAAAGTACTATAGCTATTATAGTTATACTTATCTCTAATCGATGTGTTTTTACAAAATAACTATTAAGAATACTACTCATTATATATCAACTTTAATTTTCCCAGATTCATGTAATTGTATCATTTTTTGAACCAACTCTTCTCTTGAAATTTGATCTTTTAAAAATTCACCAACAACTTCACCTCTATCTAAAATTATAAATCTATCAGCTGCTCCATAAACATGGATAATATTATGATCTATAAAAATAGCTGATTTATTCTCATTTTTTAATCCTTTTACAAAATTTAAGACCTTTTCAGTTTCTTGAATAGATAAACCCATGGTTGGTTCATCTAAAACAATTAAATCTGAATTAAAATATAGAGATCTACCAAATGCAACCCCTTGTTTTTCACCACCTGATAAACCCATTACTTGAGAGTCAACAGTGATGGCCTTCGAAGTAAAACCAATGTAATCTCTTAAAATTCTTTCTGCTTCTTTTCTTTGCTCTTTTATTTTTAAAAATCCAAATGAATTAGTTATTTCCCTTCCAGCAAAAATATTTCTATAGAGTTCTTGTTGATCACACAATGCTCTTTCTTGATACACAGCTTCAATACCCATTTTTCTAGATTGAGAAACAGATTTTATTTCAACTTTATTTTCTTTAAAAAAAATCTTTCCAGAGTTTGGAGTATGAACTCCAGTAATAACTTTTATAAGTGTTGATTTTCCTGCTCCATTATCACCGATTAACGCAACAACTTCTCCCTTATTAATTGTAATATTTATATCCTTTAAGACTTTTACATTGCCAAAGTCTTTATAAATATTTTCTAATTTTAAAAGTTGTTCAGACATAAAACTATACAAGCCTGCCTAAGGCAGGCTTGAATTAATTGGTTTATCTTATTTGAACTGCCGCTAGTGGGGCAATTGCTTCAACATTATCTGCTGTTACAAATGCAGCCCCAGTATCCATAGCAAGTCCAGCCATTCCGTATTTTGTACTTAAGAAAAGTTGAACAATTGGAATATATCCTTGAATAAAAGGCTGTTGATCAATTACAACATCAATATATCCAGAATTAATTCCATCAACGATTGGAGCGGATAAATCAAATCCAGCACCACAAACTTCTTCAGTACCATGGCCAGCTGCTTTCATGTAGGTAGGTAAACTTGCTGTCAACCCACCGTGATCAGTTATTGCCATTTTAATATCAGGATTAGCACTGTAAGTTGATACGTACATTGGTGTACCTTGCGATGCGTCTGAGTTTACGTTATCTGGAATTTCCTGATAAACAACTTCAACACCCATGTCTTCGACACCAGCTATTGCTCCTTTGGTTCTTTCACCTCTATTTGGCATACTAGCAAGACCCCAAATAAATGCTTTATCACCAGCTTGTAGACCACAAACTTCGACTGCTTTTTTACCTAAATTATATCCCGCAGTGAATAGATCTGCACCAGCATATCCAAAACCAGCAGTTTTGTATTCAGATTCAAGATCAGGGAGTGGAGTATTCATAGTTGTAATAACAATTCCTTTTTCTCTAGCTTCTTTAATTATAGGTCTCATAGCTTCATCACCAGGAAAACCATAAATTGCAATTCCATCTGGTTCTAAAGCAACAGCTTCTTTAAACTGTTTAATCATAATTTCAGAATTCCATTGTGACCAATAATAATCAACATCACAACCAGTATGCTCAGCAGCAGCTACAGCACCATTGTAAACGATAGTTCCAAATGGCCCACCTTCTGGTCCACCTGGAAAGAATATAAACTTTTTGTCACAAGAGTAATCATTTTTTGCAATTGCTGAGCCAGCATTAAATGCAAAACATACAGCAATAAAAGCTAATAATTTTTTCATTATTCCCCCAATTAAATTATTAATACATACAATTTATATGTAAAAAATTAAATATTACAAACGTAAATTATAATAACTTTAATATAATTGGTAACTTGAATATTAATCAATTTAGAATTAATATAATCTGATAAAAGATAGAGTTATGTCTAGAAAAAAACTAACAGTTTACGACTATTTAAAATGTAAGGGTAAAAGACAACTCAGTGTTCTTTTTGTTCATAATGTCGAAGAAGCAAGAGCCGCGGAGGATGCTGGTATAGATATGATATGTACTTCTCATGATGCTCCTCAATATGGAATTTATAACAGTTTTGATGAACTTAAAAGAATTAGAGATGCAGCCCCATCATGTTTTATGCAATCAGGTACAGCAACTAACATAGCTTCAGAATATGATGCAATGAAGGTTTCGCATAAATATTTGGAAATTGGAGCTGATGTAATTTATGGAGGTAATTGGAGTTATAAGATAATTAGAGCTTTAAGAGATGAAAATATTCCAATTAATAGTCATGTGGGATTAGTTCCAGGAAAAGCTACTTGGATTGGAGGTTTTAGAGCAATAGGAAAAACAGCTGATGAAGCTGAGGGTGTTTTAAAACATACAATTGAATTACAAGAGGCAGGAGCAATTGGGGTCGAGCTAGAGGTTGTGCCTCCAAAAGTCGCAGAAATAATAACTCAAAAAGTTGACATTATTACTCTCTCAATGGGTAGCGGTTCTGATTGTGACGGACAATATTTGTTTGCAAATGATGTATTGGGATATACGCAGGGTCATGTCCCTAGACATGCTAGAATATATAGAAATTTTAGAGCTGAATTTGATAAACTCCAAAACGAGAGACTTTCAGCATTTAAAGAATTTCATTCTGATACTGTCAATCAAACATTTAATGACCCAAAAATTACTGTTGGGATAGAAGATAAAGAATACGAAGAATTTTTAAAATTAGCTGATAAATATTAAAAAAGGTCACATATAAATAAGTTGATTTTTTAAGGATATTTTTTTAATGTTAGTAAGATAATTTCATATGGATATAGACTTAAATAATTGGTACCGTTGTCAAATAGATAAGAAAGAGTTTAAAAAGCTTTGCAAGAAGTCAGATTGGCAAGGTTTCAAACACATGATTATTTATTTTTCAGCCTTATTCTTTTTTGGTTACTTAGCTTATGCTACCTGGGGTACATGGTGGTGTATTCTTTTCTTTATAATATATGGAAATATTTGGGGTTGTGCAGATGCTTTATGGCATGAGACAGGTCATAGGACAGCTTTTAAAAGCAGATTTTGGAATGATTTTTTCTATTTCATAGCAAGCTTTATGGATAATTTTGAACCAATAAGATGGCGATATTCACACCATCACCACCATTCACACACAATCTTTACTGATCCACTTGATTTTGAAATCCATGTTCAAAAACCAACTGATTTAATTATGTTCTTCTCATGGTACTTACCTTTCTCTGGATTTATTTTTTTTACAAAATCTCTTCATTGGGAAACTTTAAAGCACGCTTTTGGAGTAACAACCGAAGTTATGCGTGTATGTATTCCAGAAAGTGAACGTTCCAAATGCAGATGGTCAGCTAGAAGTCATGTTTTTATTTGGATAGCAACAATTGTTGGTTCAATTTATTTTCAATCTTGGTTACCTTTATTATTTATTGTTCTTCCAAATTTTTATGGGAAAACATTAATATCACTATTCGGATTAACACAACATGCTGGTTTGCAAGAAAATGTTAAGGATCATAGATATACTACACGAACAGTAAAATTAAATCCTATTTTTAGCTTTTTATATTGGCAAATGGAGTATCACATTGAACATCATATGTTTCCTCAAGTGCCATCGTATAACTTACCAAAACTGCATGAAATGATTAAAGATCAAATGCCCCCAATAAGAAAAGGTTTATGGGGAGCTTATAAAGAAATTTTACCTGCACTATTTAAACAAGCTAAAAATCCAAATTATCAAATTCCATTATCAGTTCCTGCGTGAATAAAGTAGAAATCTTTCAAGAGTGCCACAACATCTTGGGAGAAGGAGCTCTTTGGTCTAATTCAACAAATACTTTATTTTGGTTAGATATTCCAATGCCATCAAAACTACACAGTTATTCATTCGATACTAGGGAATATAACATTTATGCAATGCCTGAAATGATAACTGCTATGGCGGAGAGATCAGAAAGAGATCTTCTAATAGCATCACATTATGGATTAAATAACTATAATTTAGCTGAAAAGAAATTTGAACCAATCATAAAAATAGAGCCAGATAAACCAGAAAATAGGTGTAATGATGGTGCAGCAGATTTTCTTGGTAATTTTTGGATTGGAACAATGCAAAACAATATTGCTCCTGATGGAAGTGATATTGATATTATAAAAAATTCTGGATCACTTTATTGTATTGATAAAGAATTTAAAATTCAAAACCATGAAAAAAATATAGGTATATCTAACACTTTTGCATGGAGTCCAGACAATGATAAATTTTATTTCTGTGATACATTAACAGGTGTAATCAATTCTTATGATTATGATTTTAAAAATAATAAAATCTTAAACAAAAAGGAATTTGCGAAGTTTGATAGAGGTTACCCTGATGGATCGACTGTAGATTCAGAGGGATATTTATGGAATTGTAGATGGGGTGGATCATGTGTAGTTCGTTTTGATCCAGATGGAAATGTTGATAGAATTATTGAATTGCCAGTTCCAAATGTGACTAGCTGCACATTTGGCGGAAAGGATCTTAAGACTTTATATATTACAACAGCAAGATATGGTATGAGCGAAGAAGAATTAGGAAAATCACCACACTCAGGTAATTTATTTGCTATTCAAACTAATATCCAGGGAAAACCTGACTTTAAATTTGCTAATTAATTAGTAAAGTAAACAAATAATAATATGAGATTCAAAAATAAGGTTGTTATAGTTACTGGTGCTGGATCAGGTATAGGGGAAACAACAGCAATTAAATTTGCTGAAGAAGGAGCCAAAGTAGTAGTAGCAGACATTGATCCAAAAAATGGTAAAAGAGTTTCAGATACAATCAATAAGTCAAATGGTTCAGCATTATTTATTGAAACTAACGTAGCGAGTTTTAAAACTGTTAATGAAATGGTCAACACGACATTAAAAGAACTCGGATCACCAGATATTCTAATAAATAACGCAGGAATAAATGTATTTGGAGAACCATTAAATATGCCAGATAGTGAATGGAAAAGAGCTTTTTCGGTTGATCTTGATGGAGTTTGGTTTGGATGTAAGGCAGTACTTCCACATATGCTAAAAAAAAACAAAGGTTGCATTGTAAATGTAGCTTCAGTTCACGGCATCCAAATAATTCCTAATTGTTTTCCATACCCTGTTGCCAAACACGGAGTAATAGGATTAACAAAAGCATTGGCAGTAGATTATGCATCAAAAGGAATTAAAATTAATTCTATTTCACCTGGGTATATTGATACACCAATAGTAGAAAGATTTTTTCAAACTAAACCTAATCCACAAGAAGCAAGAAAAGAAGCTGAAAATCATCAACCTATCAAGAGAATGGGAACTACAGAAGAAATTGCCAATGTCATTATGTTTATGTCGTCCGATGAATGCAACTACATGATTGGTGCAAATATTGTAGTTGATGGAGGCATCACACTTAGAATGCATGAAAATGATGATACAGGTGCTGGATAATTGTGAAAATTGAAAATATTCAACTTTTTTATTTATCGATGCCTGAGATATTGGATGAAGCAGATGGAAGTCAAGATGCATTAATTGTGAAAGTTGAAGGAGGAGGATTAGAAGGCTGGGGTGAATGTGAAGCCTCACCGTTAACTTCAATAGCAAATTTTATATGTCCTAAATCACATTCAGCTGCAAATCCAATCCGTGATTCAATTTTAGGTAAGAATTTAAATAATCTGGAAGATATTAAAAAAATAATTCATACAGTTAAGCATAGATCTTTAATGATTGCTCAAACACCACATACTTTTTCAGGTATAGAGGTGGCCCTTTTGGATTTGTTAGCAAAAAAAGAAAATTGTCCAATTTATTCTCTATTGGGTATGAAAAAAAATAATCCAAAAATTGCTTATGCTTCAGTATTGTTTGGAAAAACGCCTCAAGATACTTTTGAGATAACAAAAGATTTAAAACAAAATAATTTTAAGGCAATTAAGCTTGGCTGGGAAAATTTTGGTTTAGATTTAAAAAATGATCAAGAACACCTTGTGGCAGCACGAGATGCAATTGGTAATGAATTAGAATTAATGATTGATGTTGGTGCGATTTGGGGGACGAACATAGAAGATGCTGAAAAAAGATTAGACATCTTTCAAAAAGCTAAAATTACCTGGTTAGAAGAACCTTTTTTTTCAGATGCATTTTATGAATACAGTGAGCTTTATAAAAAAACTAATCTACCTCTTGCAGGAGGAGAGTCATGCCACTCAATTGAGTCTGCTAAAAATATGATTAGATTTGGTAAAGTTAAATTTATTCAAATTGATGCAGGAATAGCTGGTGGTATACTTGCTGGAAAAGAAATCTGTGACTTTGCAGAAAGTCATAATGTTCAATATGTTAACCATACATTTACTTCACATCTACAACTTTCTTCTTCATTACAACCATATGCAAGTTCAAACAAAAGTAAATTTTCCGAGTTTCCTCAGCAGCTAAAATCATTAGCGTGGGATTTAACTGAAAATCATATTTCTATGGATCAAAATGGTTTTATAAGCATCCCTGAAGAAGTTGGTCATGGAATAAAAATTAATCAAAGTGCTTTAGATCAATATAATGTTGATGTAGAAATATTTGTAAATAAAGAAAAAATTTTTTAATTATGAAAATTATTGATATTAAAACCACTGTTGTGAATGCAGAGATGCGTAATTGGGTATTTGTAAAAGTTATTACAGATAAAGATTTATATGGTTGGGGTGAGGCTACAGTAGAATGGAAAACAAGAGCAGTAGTTGGTGCAATTGAAGACATAAAGCCTTTATTAATTGGTAAGGATCCAAGAGATATAAAACAAAACTTTCAAATTATGACAAAGCATGGATTTTGGAAACTAGGTGTTATTGGAATGTCTGCTGTAAGTGGTATAGAACATGCACTTTGGGATATTCTTGGTAAAAGTTTAAGTACACCTGTTTGGCAATTACTTGGAGGTAAAGTTCGAAATAAAATCAAAATTTATACTCATTTAGGAATGGGTGATATGAATGCAGTTTATAAAGATACAATGGAGAAAAATAAATTAAATGAACATGCTTCTGCACTTTTAGAAAAAGGTTATAAAGCATTTAAGGTTGTGTTTATTCCTTTTACACACCATACAAATTCTCTAAAAAATCTAGATAAGGTAAATCAATTAATGTCATCATTACGTCAAGTAGTAGGTGATGAAATTGATATTATGGTTGATTTTCATGGTAGATGTGCATCAGGTAAATCTGCTATTCAATATATTAAAGAGTTACAGCCTTATAATCCCTATTTTATTGAAGAACCAATTTTGCCTGGAGATAATAAAACTTTATTACAAATTAAAAATTCAATAAATTGCCCTCTTGCAACAGGAGAGAGATTAATTGGACATCAGGAATTTGAAGAAATCATTTCAAATCGCATTGTCGATATAATTCAGCCAGATTTAAACCACTGCGGCGGTTTGTTGGAAGCGAAAAATATCGCTGCTGCTGCATCAGTTGCAAATATAGGAGTGGCTCCACATAATCCAAATGGACCAATAGCAGGTGCTGCTGCCTTACATTTTGCTAGTTCAACCACAAATCATATAATTCAAGAAGTTATGGATAAATCTGTTCCTTGGTATGATGATGTAATATCGTCAACATCAGTTGAAAGAGAAAAAGATCATTGGAAAGTTCCAATAACTCCTGGTCTAGGTATTGAAGTTAATGAAAAGGAAGCAGAAAAATATCCATTTAAACAAGAAATAATTCCTACAACTGATGCTTATTTAGGAGATGGAACAGTAGTTGATTGGTGATCAAAATAAATAAAATAGAAGGAATCTTTCCAATACTTTACACTTTTTTTAATAAAAATAATTCCATTGACTTTAAATTAATGGAAGATCAAATTAAATTAATTTTTGAACAAAGTTGTAATGGTATAGCTGCACTTGGTTTAGCTACTGAAGTTAATAAATTATCATTTAAGGAAAAAATAAAAATTATAGAATTATTATCAGATCATACTCCAGCAAAGAAACCAAAAGCAATAACAATACAATCAAAAAATTATAATGAATATATAAAATTAATTGAAATTTCAAAATCAAATAATATAGATTGGTTAATACTCCAACCAATGATAAAAAAAAATACTACAGATAAAGATTGTTATAATTTTTTTAAAAAAATAATTCCAACAACTTCAGGAACTTTGACGGGTATCCAAAATGCTAAGGAATATATAGGTGTAGGATTGACAACAAATCAAATAAATAAATTATACAAACTTTTTAACAATTTTAGAGCAATAAAAGGTGAAGCTTCATCTTATTTAATGCAAAAGGAATTAATGGAACTTCCAAAAGATCTTACGGTGTTTAATGGTCGAGGAGGTCAAGAGATTGTTGATAATTTAATAATTGGCTGTAAAGGCATAGTTCCTTGCTTAGACGGAGCTGATAAGTTTGTAAAAATATTTCAATTTTTTAAACAAAAAAAATTAATTAATGCTGAAAATGAATATAGGAATATGCTTCCAAATATAGTTTTTATTATGCAATCAATTGACTCTTTAGTATGTTACGGTAAGAGAGTATGTGCATTTAGAATGGGAGTAAAAAATGTTTTTGATCGTAAACCTTTTCTTAAACCAACTGATTTTGGAATTAAGAAATCAAAAAATATTGCAAAATCTTTAGGATATTTCTGATGGCAAAAAAAAATAAATTTAGATCCTCAGATTGGTATAACTCTAAAGATCATAAAAGGGATACTTTTGTGCATAGAGGATGGATGAGAAATCAAGGACATCCAAATCATTTGTTTGATGGTAGACCAGTCATAGGTATATGTAATACTTGGTCTGAGTTAACTCCTTGTAATGGACACTTTCGAGAAATAGCTGAGTCAGTTAAAAAGGGAGTTTATGAGGCTGGCGGTTTTCCATTGGAGTTTCCTGTTTTTTCAGCAAGTGAGTCAAATTTAAGACCAACAGCGATGTTGTTCAGAAATCTTGCTAGCATGGATGTAGAAGAAGCTATAAGAGGAAATCCTATAGATGGGGTAGTCTTACTTATGGGTTGTGATAAAACAACACCATCACTTCTCATGGGTGCTGCAAGTGTTGATTTGCCTACAATAGGTGTATCAGGCGGTCCAATGCTTAATGGGCATCATAGAGGAGAAACAATTGGTTCTGGAACAGGTGTATGGCGTCTAGATGCAGATTTAAGTGCAGGAAAAATTACAGAAGATGACTTCATTGAAGCAGAGATTTCTATGAGTCGTTCCAAAGGAAATTGTATGACCATGGGTACCGCATCTACAATGGGAAGTATGGTTGAGGCACTTGGTATGTCACTGCCTAACAATGCTGCAATTCCAGCTGTTGATGCAAGAAGATACTCCCTTGCGTACATGTCAGGGAAAAGAATTGTTGATATGGTAAAAGAAAACTTAATAATGTCCAAAATTGTTAACAAGAAATCATTTGAAAATGCAATTAAAGTAAACGGTGCAATAGGTGGATCTACAAATGCTGTAATACACCTAGCAGCAATTGCAGGAAGATTAGAAATTGATTTAAAATTAAGTGATTGGGAAAAATGCGGTAAGGATATACCAACATTGGTTAATCTACAACCTTCAGGAAAATATTTAATGGAAGATTTTTATTACGCAGGTGGTGTTCCCGTTGTGATTAAAAGATTAATAGAAAAAAATTTACTTAATAATGATTCACTTACTGCAAATGGAAAAACTATATTTGAAAATAACAAAAATGCTAAATGTTGGAACGATGATGTAATTAAAAACTTTGAAAAACCATTAGTAGATGATGGAGGAATAAAAATTTTGAGAGGTAATATTGCACCTGATGGTGCAATAATAAAACCTTCTGCCGCTACACCTGAACTCATGAAACACAAAGGAAAAGCAGTAGTATTTGAAAGTGTAGAAGAATTTCATGAAAAAATTGATGATCCGAATTTAGATGTTGATCAAAATTCAATATTGGTACTGAAGAATTGTGGACCAAAAGGATATCCAGGTATGGCAGAAGTAGGAAATATGAGATTGCCACAAAAATTACTTAAAAAAGGAATTAAGGACATGATTAGGATTTCAGATGCCAGAATGAGTGGAACAGCTTATGGCACTGTGATTCTCCATACTGCACCTGAAGCTGCTATCAAAGGACCTTTAGCTGCAATTCAAAATAATGATATGATTGAAATTGATGTTGAAAAAGGAATAATGAACGTGCTGCTTGATGATTCTGTGATTAAAAGTAGACTTGAAAACTACAAACCTATCTTACCAGAGATAAAAAGTGGTTATCAAAAAATGTATATTGATCATGTTACTCAAGCCGATACCGGTGCTGATTTAGATTTTTTAGTTGGTAAGCGTGGTTCAGAAGTAAAAAGACACAGTCACTAATACAAATATCAAATAAATTTATTCTGAAATTTCAAAGTTATCTAAATATTTTTTTGATAATTCTATTCCCAATCCGTATTTATTTTCATCTAACTCAATAAAACCGTTTTTAGCCTGAGGCTCTCCATCAAAAATATACCAAAATAATTCATTTCCTATTTCTACTGGCCAAAATGGAAAATACTCTACAATTGGAGCATTAATACTGCTCATCGAGACATGAAAATTATGTACTTGCCCTGCATGGGGAATAACAGGTATCTGAAACGCTTCCGCTAAAGCACAAATTTTGTTTGCTTGTGTAATCCCTCCTACTCTATTTGTGTCAAACTGTACTACATCAACAGCTTTCTTTTCTAAAAGTTGTCTAAAGCCATAAAGAGTATATTCATGTTCACCTCCTGATATAGGCGTTCTACAGGTTGACCGTAGATCAGCATATCCATCTATGTCATCTGCTATTACTGGTTCTTCTAACCACCTTAAATTTTCATTATCAATTAACCTCATCATTCTTTTTGCATATTCAAATGTCCATCCCATATAAACGTCAGCCATCAAATCAACATTATCACCAACTACTGATCTTACTGTTTTAATTAACTCAACATTTTTACTCATTCCTTCTGCGCCATCTTTAGGGCCCCATCCAAACCTTAGTTTCATAGCTTTAAAACCTTGATCTAAATATTTTTGCGCCTCTTTTTCTAATGTATCTAGAGGCTGGCTATACAATTTACTTGCATAACAAGGTAGCTTAGCTTTTGTTTTACCACCTAAAAGATTGTAAACAGGTTTTTTTGCTGCTTTACCAAGCGCATCCCATATAGCTATATCAACAGCACTTATTGCAGTCATACCCACACCTTTTCTTCCCCAAGCTAAAGTTTGTCGATACATCTTTTGCCAAATGTGTTCATAATCCCAAATACTTTCACCAATTATTGCGGGCTTTAAATAATTATCAACTACAGCCTTACATGGTATTGGTGATAATGCTGCGTTTCCAAGACCAACATGTCCGTCTTCAGTTTCAATTTCAACAACTAACCAACTTAAAAACTTAAAAGTTGACA
>CACAAZ010000018.1 GCA_902530685.1 uncultured Alphaproteobacteria bacterium
AAAGTATTAATTCTAGATGAGCCTACGAGAGGTGTTGATGTAGGAGTTAAATCAGAAATGTATGAAATTATTAATAAATTAGCTGAAGACGGTACTGCAATTATTTTAATATCATCAGAATTACCTGAAATACTGTCTTTGTCACATCGCATAATTGTTATGCGAGAGGGAAAAATTACAAAAATACTAAACAATAAGGAAGCTACTCAAGAAAAAATTATGAGCTATGCAATAAATTAAGAATGACATTATTTGATAAATTTTTAAGAATTAGAGAGCTTGGAATTTTTTCTATAATTGTTGTTTTTGTCATTGTTGCCGCAATAATAGATCCAAGATTCATGACATTGGATAGTTGGAGAGCCGTGTTTTTAGCAATACCTCTAATTTTAGTCATGGCTATGGGTCAAATGATGGTTATCATTTGTCGACATGTAGATATATCTATTGGATCTATATTGGCATTTTCAGCAATTGTTATTGGTTTATTATATATTCAATTTCCTGGTTTATCGCTTTGGTTATCTCTAATCATCACTGCTTTTGTTGGTTTAGTGATGGGATTAATTAATGGTTTTATAGTTACAAGGTTTAATGTGCATTCAATAATAGTAACATTAGGAACATTAAGCTTATACAGAGGTTTAGTCTTTATTGTTAGTGGAGGAAGACAGATTGATAGAAATGATATTCCAGAACATATAGTTTCATTTTCTCAAACTTCTTCCCTGTTTTCAATTCCAGGTATTTTAATTTTTAGTGCAATAATTGTAGTAATTACTCATTTGGTAATGCGTCATTCAGTTTTAGGCCGTGAGATTTATGCAACTGGTAGTAATCCTGTTGCAGCTCATCTTAAGGGAATTAATGTAACTAAAGTTACTCTGTTTTGTTTTGGTATTTGTGGAATGTTAGCAGGAGTTGCAGGGTTATTTTATGCATCAAGATTTGGATATGTAAATCCTGGAGTAACAGGTGTTGGAATTGAATTTATCGTTATTGCGGGTGTAATTATTGGAGGAACAAGTATCACTGGAGGTTCTGGAAGTGTATTAGGAACATTTTTAGGAATACTTTTATTAGGTATTATAAATGTTGCACTACCTGTCTTAAATATACCTGGAGAATTTCAAAAAGCGATTTATGGTTTAATTATTGTTGTAGCTTTAGCACTAGATCAATTAATAATTTACAGAATGAAAAAATTAAGTGGTGGTATTAATGCTTAAAACAATTTCAATTTATTTAAATGAAAATCCAACATTAAGATATTGGATTATAAGACCTGAATGGGTAGCTGTGATATTGTTGATTATTTCAATTATTTCATCAATACAACTATCCCCCTTCTTTGCTGATTTAGCATTTATAATGGACTCTGCTACACCTTATGTAGAATATGGATTAATAGCAATAATACTAACATTAATAATAATTTCTGGTGAAATAGATTTATCTATTGCCTCAATGATTGCTCTAACTGCAGTTATCTTTGGTACCGCATATAATGCGGGTCTTGGTATGCCAATTTCTATGGTTATAGCTCTCTTTTCTGGAACACTATGTGGTTTATTTAATGGAATACTCGTGACACAATTGCAAATACCTTCAATAATACTTACAATAGGCACATTAACTTTATATCGTGGAATAGCTCAATCTCTAGCAAGTGATTTTTCTTTAGGTGGTTATCCTTCTTGGTTTATTGGAATAGATTATCGTTACATTGGTATAGTTCCGATCCCAGTTATAATATTTACAGTTTTTGCAATTGTCGTTGGTTTTTTCTTGAGCTCAACCATTTACGGTAAGCAACTTTATTTGATAGGTACAAATCCACAAACAGCAAAATATTCTGGAATTAAAGTTGATCGTATTAAGCTATTACTTTTTACTTTATCTGGTTTAGTTTGTGGTATTGCTGGAGTTTTAACTACTTCTAGACTGGCAGTTGCAAGATTCAATATGGCAACTGGTGCAGAATTAGAAATAGTTCTTATGGTTATGTTAGGTGGAACATATATTTTTGGTGGTAGAGGAAATATTTTTGGTACCTTTGTTGCTTTCTGGATTGTTGTAATTTTAAGAGCAGGTTTAAATGTTGCAAGAATAAAAATTGAATCACAATTAACCATACTAGGTGCTATGCTAATAATTGCAATTATTTTAACCAATTACATTTATTCCAAATCACAAAAGTAAGGAGATAACAATGAATCAAATTGATTTAAAAGATAAAGTTGCCATTATAACCGGAGGGGCGCAAGGTTTTGGTTATTCAATGGTTGAGAGATTTTCTAAATCTGGAGCTAAAGTTGTTATCTGGGATAAAGATGAAGAACTTTTAAAAAGTTTAACTTTGCCTGAAAATGTAAACTATGAACTTGTTGATATTACATCTTATGATAGTGTTCAAAAATCAACCATTGCCACTTTAGATAAAAATAATAAAATTGATATTCTTATTAATAATGCAGGAATTGCTGGACCAAGTTTTAAAACTTGGGAGTATCCAATTGATCAATGGCAGAATGTTATTGATATTGATTTAACGGGTTTGTTTTATTGTTGCAAATCTATAGTGCCTCACATGATTAAGGCCAATTATGGAAGAATAGTAAATATTGCCTCTATTGCTGGCAAAGAAGGTAATCCAAATGCTATGCCATACAGTGCTGCTAAAGCAGGGGTGATTGCTCTTACAAAATCATTGGGTAAAGAATTAGCAGATAAAAATATAGCCGTAAATTGTGTAACACCAGCTGCTGCAAAAACAAGAATATTTGATCAAATCAGTCAGGAACATATTGATTATATGTTATCAAAAATACCTCGTGGAAGATTTATCAAAGTTGATGAACTAGCCTCTATGGTTTCATGGTTGGTTTCTGAGGAGAATTCCTATACAACTGGAGCAGTGTTTGATCTTAGTGGAGGAAGAGCTACTTACTAGAAAGGAAAAATAATATGAGTAATTATGCATGGGTTTTAGAGGTAAGACCTGGTTATGAAGATGAGTATAAAAAAAGACATGATGAAATTTGGCCAGAGATGGTTCAAATGCTCAGTGATGCTGGACTGAGAAATTATAATATTTTTCGTCATGGATTAACCTTGTTTGGTTACTTTGAGACTGATGATTTAAAAAAATCAATTGATCATATTGTAAAAAGTGAAGTTAATAAAAAGTGGGGCGAGTATATGTCTGATATTTTAAAAGCAGAAGTTGATCCAAAAACTAATTTTCCATATTTATTACCTATTCAAATGCATTTAGATTAAAATGAATAAAGCTAGAATAGGAGTTATTGGTGCAGGCTGGTGGGCAACTGAATATCATATTCCAAATTTAAAAAAAAGGGAAGATGTTGAGCTTGTAAGTGTTTGTAAATTAGAAGAAGATCAATTGAATTTTGTAAAAGACAAATTTAATTTTCAACATGCTTCAACAGATTTTCATGAAATGTTAAGTCTTAGTCCTTTAGATGGTGTTGTAATTGCATCACCTCATTTTGCACATTACGAAAATGCAAAAGCTTCTCTAGAAAAGGGTTGTCACGTTTTAATTGAAAAACCAATGACAACAAATTCCTCAGATGCAGAAAAACTTTATAATTTAGCAAAAGAAGTAAAAAAGGAAATTTTAGTTCCAAATGGATTTAATTTTACACACTTTATGCCAAAGGCTGAGAAATATATACAGGATGGAGTCATTGGCGAAATAAAACATATAGATGCTGCTTTTTCATCCTCTTTAGTAGATTTATTTCAGGGAATACCTTTAAGTGAGTCTAATGATCATACTTTCCAACCTTTAGCGTCAACTTGGTCTGATCCTAGTAAAGGGGGAGGTTATGGATGGGGTCAATTATCACATATGTTTGGAGGAGTTTTTAAAATAACTCAATTAACAGCTGAAAAAGCTTTTTGTTTTTCAGTTCCTTCCCCAACAAATGTTGATTATACAGATGCAATTTCTGTAAAATTTTCTAATGGTGCAACTGGATCATTTTCTGGATGTGCATATGTTCCAAAAGATTTTGGTGGTACTTTTTATATAAATGTTCACGGAACTAAAGGAACACTTTATTTAGATATGGAAATAAAGAGAGAAAGATTATTAATTAGACTCAATGATGGTAATGATATTGAGGATCAGATTAAAGAAGGTCACGGAACTATGGCTTATAGTACAGAGTCTCCTATAAATACGTTTGTTGATATTTGTTTAAATAAAAATTTTATTAATCATGCAAACTCCGATATTGGTCTGAAAACAGTCAAAGTATTAGACGCGGTCTATAGATCAATTAAAAGTGAGAAAGTCGAGCAAGTATAATTTCTAATCAAAAATTTTGCCAGGATTCATAATATTATTTGGATCAAAACTTTTTTTAATCAATTTCATCAGAGGAACATTATCTGGATGCTGTTTCAGTAGATACTCTTTTTTTTGAAGGCCGATTCCATGCTCGCCAGTAATAGTTCCATCCATTTCTAGTGCTTTATCAATTAATTTATTACTAAATTCTCTTATGTATTTATATTCATTCTCTTTATTTGGATCATAGACAATAGTTACATGAAAATTTCCATCTCCTACATGACCAACCATTGGAGCTTTCAATCCGGTACCCTGAAGTTCATTTTCTGCAAACATAATACATTCAACAATGTTTGAAATAGGAACACAAACATCTGTGGCATACACTCTCACATCATCTCCCTGTGCTTTAACTGAATAATAAACATTATGTCTTGCTTTCCATATCTTGTTTCTTTCTTCTGTGTTAGATGCCCATTTAAATTCACTACCATTGTTATTTTTAGATATCTCTTCCACAACGTCTATTGATTCTTTATTTGAAATTTCACTACCATGAAATTCATAAAATAGAGTTGGTAAACTTTCTAAATTTTCTAATTTTGAATATTTAATACTTATATCCATTTGATCTTTATTTAATAGTTCAACTCTTGCGATTGGAACCCCATATTGAATTATTTCTTGAGCTGTTACAACAGCAGAGTCAAGATCTGGAAATTGACAGACAGCACTCATTATACTCTCAGGAATTGGAGATAGTCTTAAGTGCACTTCGGTTATAATACCAAGTGTGCCCTCTGAACCAACAAATAGGTTAGTAAGATTGTAACCAGCAGAAGTTTTTTTTGCTCGCGTACCTGTTTTAATTATATCACCATTTGCAAGAACAACTGTAAGGCCTAGTACAGCTGTTTTCATTGTCCCATATCTTACTGCCATAGTCCCCGAAGCTGAGCAAGCTGCCATACCACCTAATGCAGCATTTGCACCTGGATCAATTGGAAAAAAAACACCTTTGTCTTTTAAAGTTTCATTAAGTTGTTCACGAGAAACATTAGCTTGTACACGACAATCAAAATCTGCCTCATTAATAGAAATAATGTTGTTAAAATTTTCCATTGAAATTGTAAAACCTTCATTATTTCCAACGACATGCCCTTCCAAAGATGTGCCAGTACCATAAGCAGTTACAGGTACTTTAAATTCATTACAAATTTTTAATATTTTAGAAAGCTCATCATTATTTTTTGGGAACAAAACAGCTCTTGGTAGCACAGGGTCGTAAGCATCTTCTCCTTTAGCATGATTATTTCTTACACTTTCTGAAAATGATATTCTTTCTTTCAAAATCTCTTTCAAATTGTCTAATAATCCTCTATCCATTGTTCAATAATATTAATTATTTGATAAAAGTAAATGAATACAACGTCTCTTGAATTAGAAAACATATATGATTTAGCTTATAAAGCCTTATCAAAACATGGATGTGATCATTACAATGCTGACTCTGTAGCCACTACGGTCACACATGCTGAAAGAGATGGAAGTGTATCTCACGGATTATTTCGCATTCCTGGTTATGTAGCATCTCTGAAAAGTAAGAAAGTAAATGGAACTTCTCGACCATCGAACAACTATCTTACCCAAAATGCAATTCGTGTAGAGGGTGATTATGGTTTCGCTCCAGTTTCAATTAAAGTTGGTTTACCAGAATTAATAAAAACAACAAGTAAGCACGGCGTAGGGGTTTTAACAATAACTAATACCCATCACTTTGCTGCGTTATGGCATGAGACAGAAGAATTAGCAGAAAATAATTTAATTGGTATTGCTTGTACTGCATATAAACCAAGTGTAGCTCCAGCTGGTGCAAAAAAACCACTATTTGGAACTAATCCAATATCATTTGCTTGGCCTAGAAAAAATAATACCCCTGTTGTTTATGATATGGCAACTTCAACGATGGCAATGGGTGAAGTACAAGTTGCAGCGCGTGATGGTCATAAAGTACCATTTGGAACTGGTTTAAATAAAGATGGAGAAAAGACTGATGATCCAGCTCAAATAGCTAATGGTGGAGTTCTTTTAACATTTGGTGATTACAAGGGTTCAGCAATTGCAATGATGATAGAACTGTTAGCAGCAGGTCTTGTTGGAGATTTATTTAGTTTTGAAGCAAAAGAAGAAGATAATAATGATGGTGGGCCAGCAAGAGGTGGTGAATTTATAATGGCATTATCTCCTGAATTAATAGCAGGAAAGAATTGGAATGAACATGCAGAAAAATTTTTTGAGCAAATGACATTATTAGAAGGTGTTCGTTTACCTGGACAAAGAAGACATAATAATAGGAATGATAAAGGCCCAAGGGAAATAAACTTTACTTTGGTTGAAAAAATAAAATCCCTAATCTAACTCTTTGGTACAATGAATGAAATTAAAGAAATTTTTTATAAGCATATTGAGAATGGAATTTGTAATGGAGCTGAATATATAATAAATTATAATGGCAAAATATATAAAGAAGCTATTGGTTTTAAGGATTTAGAAAAAAAAATAAAGCTACCAAAAAATTTATATTACCGTATATGGTCAATGACAAAACCTATTGTTTCACTTGCAGCGATGCAACTTGTTGAAAAAAAATTTTTATCTCTTGATGATACAATAGATAAGTACTTACCCGGTATAAAAAAAATAAATATATTAAATAAAAATTCAAAGAATATAAATGATACATACTTATCAAATAAGATTCCAACAATAAGACATCTTCTACTACACACGGCAGGTTTTACCTATAATACAAGTAACAATATTATTGCAGAAGAGTATGAAAAAAGAAAGATATTTCATTCAGGTGAAACTTCGTTAGAAGAAGAAGTTTATAATATTCTACAATTGCCTTTATTATTTGAACCCGGTACTGAATGGCACTATTCTGTGTCTATTGATATATTAGCCAGAATTATAGAGACAATAACAAAAGAGAAACTTATAAATATTTTAAGTGAAAATATCTTCTCATTACTTGAAATGAAAAATACAAATTTTTATATTAATAAAGAAGATAATATAAATTTAGCAAATACATTTGAATTTTCTAGAGATACTCAAATTCTCAAGAACTTAAACCCAGCGGCAAGAAAATTAGTTAATTATTGGTATCCTGCTAATAATAAAACTTATTCTAGAGGTGGTCATGGTTTATTTTCTACTGCCGAAGATTATCTTCAATTTTCAAACATGTTATTTGATGGAAAAAATTTTAAGGGTAAAGAATTGATAAAGAGCGAAACATTAAACCAGATGAGAGTTAATAGTTTAGATTCCAGTTTATTTCCTTTAGAAATTAGCTCAATAAACACTATCAAAGACAGAAAATATATTAATGATCTTGAAGGATATGGTTGGGGTTTAGGATTTAGAGTTTTAATGAACAAAACAAAACACAATCCATATGGTGCGATAGGTGAATTTGGATGGTCTGGTTATGCCTCAACTTACTTCATGGTAGACCCTCTAAATAGAATATCTGCAGTATTAATGATGCAAATTATAGATGGTGAAAGAATCTTAAAACAAGATTTTTATAATAACATATTCAAAAACTTAAAATAAGCTTGAAACTCTCATTAACAACAATAGGTATAATTTTTGCAATTCTTGCCTATTTCTCTTTTAGCTTACTAGATACAATACAAAAAACTGCTGTTAATTATCATTCTATTTTTCAAATATTATTTTTAAAATATTTTTTTACACTTTTTTTATCGATTACTGAGTCATATAGAAAAAATAATCATAACTTTTTTAAAACAAATAGCCCAAAACTTCAAATTACCAGGAGTGTCTTATCAATTATCGAATCAGGTTGTTTTGTTTTATCTTTTAGATATTTATCATTAGCTGATGCACATAGCATTGGTTCACTAACACCTGTTATTGTTGTAGCTTTATCTGCAATAATATTAAGAGAGAAGGTAAATTTAAAAACATGGATTGCAATTTTTATAGGTTTTATTGGTGTACTTATAATTATGAGACCAGGACTATCTATTTTTGATCCAAAATCTTTGATTCCATTGGCAGCTGCATTCTTTTTAAGTTTGTATCAAATAGTAACACGTAAAGTATCTGAGTATGATTCATCTGAAACATCACTTTTTTATACTTCTGTTGTTGGCATAATATTAATGTCTTTTATGATGCCATTTTTTTGGCAACCGATGCAATCATATTCATATTTATTATTTTTAGGTATAGGAATTTTTTTCTCCTTAGGTATTTATTTTCAGATTATTGCCCTTAGTTTTGCCAAAGCAAGTGTTGTTCAGCCTTTTCATTATACTCTTATTTTGTGGGCTATAATTTTAGGATATATTTTTTATAATGATTTACCAGATCTCCCAACTGTTATCGGAGCAATTATAATAACTCTATCAGGTATTTATGTTCTAAATATACGATCAAAATCAGCTTAAATAAATTAATTGTAATAAAATTTTTTTTTAATAAAATAAAAAAATGTTTATTGGAATTGATTTAGGAACTTCTTCTGTCAAAATGATTTTAATCGATCATAAACAAAATATATTAGCCACATCCAATTCTAGCTTAACTGTTCAAAGTCCAAAAGATGGATATAATGAACAAAATCCTCAAGAGTGGATTGATGCTACTTTAGAATGTCTGGAAGCATTAAAAGCAAAGAAACCAAAAGAATTTTCCGAAACCATTTCGATGGGTATTTCAGGTCATATGCACGGCTCAACATTAATTGATAGTAATGGTAATGTTATTAGACCTTGTATTTTATGGAATGATACTAGATCACATAAAGAATGCTATGAGTTTGAAAATCAAAAATTTGATGTTCGATCGATTTCAGGCAATATTGCTATGCCAGGGTTTACTGCTCCAAAAATTAATTGGGTAAAAAATAATGAATTAGAAAATTTTAATAAAATTTCTAAAGTTCTTCTACCAAAAGATTATTTACGATTTTATCTTACTGGTGAATTTTTTTCAGAAATGTCAGATGCTTCAGGCACTTTATGGTTAGATATAAAAAATAGAAAATGGTCTAATGAATTACTGTCTTGTTCATTTTTGGAAGAAAAAAATATGCCACAACTTGTTGAAGGTAATCAGGAAGCAGGTATTTTAAAAAAAATATTAAAAGATAAGTTTCAATTTAATAATAATGTTATAGTTGTTGGTGGAGCAGGTGATAATGCTGCTGCAGCCGCTGGAATGGGAATAATAGAACAAAATCAATCTTTTATTTCATTAGGAACCTCTGGTGTATTTTTTACTCCAACACAAAATTTCTTAAGTAATACTGGTGATGCTGTTCATTCATTCTGTCATTGTTTGCCAAATAAGTGGCATTTGATGTCCGTAATGTTAAGTGCTAGTAATTGTTTAGATTGGATTTGCTCAATAACTAATTCTTCAATTAAAGATACACTGCAAAATATTGAAAATTATTTTTTAGATAATAATCTATTAGAAAATTCATCATTTTTTTTACCCTATCTATCTGGTGAAAGAACTCCGCATAATGATCCACATATAAGAGGATCTTTTCACTCTATAAAAACGACAACGGATGCAACAAATATGCAGTATGCTGTTATTGAAGGTATAAGTTTTGGTATTCTTGATGGTATAAATTCTATTTCTAAAGTTAACAATAATTTTGAAAAGATATTTATGGTAGGAGGAGGTTCTAAGAGTGAATTTTGGATTAAACTATTATCATCTTTATTAAAAAAAAAACTCAGTGTATGCAATCAAAGTGAATTTGGTGCTGCTCTTGGTGTGGCAAGATTAGCTATGTATGTAGATAAAAATATTGATAATAACTCAATCATCAAGGAAATTGAGATAAGCAAAGATTTTGAACCAAATATGGACAAAATAAATATTCTATTAAAAAGATATAAGATCTGGAAAGAGTTATATTCTACAAATAAGAAAATAGCCTCTAGTCTTCTAACATAATATCTGTAGCTTTATCTGCTATAGCCATAGCCGGTGCGTTTGTATTTGCCGCAATTATATTAGGCATCATAGAAACATCAAAAACTCTTAAATTATCTATACCTTTTACTTGTAAATTTGAATTTAGAACTGACAATCTATCATCTTCCTTCCCCATTTTACATGTTCCAACTGGATGCCAGTTTGTTTTTATCATTTTTTTACAATATTCAATTAGTGAATTATCGTCTGTAATATTTTTTCCTGGAAGAACTTCCTCAATAATTATATCTGAAAGTGGTTTTGTGTTTATTACTTTTCTTGATAATTTAACACTATCTAGCAAACTATTAATATCATCTTTATGGCTGAGAAAATTTGGATTAATATTTGGCAGATCAAGTGGATTAGATGAATTAATTGTAACTTCTCCTCTAGATTTAGGATTCATTATACAAGAAGTTAATGTGACTCCATGATCAGGCTTTATGTTTTTAGTATCTCTATCGGTATACATAATTTGTACACAATATAATTTAATTTTCGGATTTTTATTGTCATGTAAATTTTCTGGATTGAGAAATGAACAACAATCTACACCATTAGATGTAACTGGACCTGATCTGAAAATCAAATATTGTAGACCATTTCTTATCATTCTTAAACCTTTGTTTTGTTTAAAATATCCATAACCTGGTTTAGCTCGTGCAATAAATGGTACTTCATGATGATCTTGAAGATTTTTTCCTACACCTGGAAGATTTTCATTCACTTTTATATCAAATTTTTTTAATTGAACTTCATCACCAATACCTGAGTGCATTAATATCTTTGGTGTTATAAGAGCCCCTGCAGTGAGAATAATTTCTTTCCCAAAAAAATTTTCACTTTTGCCCTTAGATATTGTTTCTACACCAATTGCTTTTTGATTTTCAATAATTACTTTAGAGACAAGAGTATTTAATTTTATTTTAAGATATTTATTATTAAGAATTGGATTAATTAATGCAGAAATAGTATCACATCTTTTACCATCACCTATTGTGTATTGCATTAGACCAACACCATATTGATCACCATCATTAAAGTCACGATTGTACGGCAATCCTAAAGCTTGCATTGATTTAATATATAAGTCTGATCCCTTTGCAACATAACCAGGATCTGAAACTTTTATAGCCCCATTTGTACCGTGAGATGGATTACCTAATCTTTGATTATTTTCTAATGTAATATAATTTTTAATAATAGAGTCCCATCCCCACCTAACGTCTCCAGTTTCTTCAACCCACCTATCATAATCTAAAGGTTTGCCTCTCATATAAACCATTCCATTGACACTAGATCCTCCACCAAAAACCTTAGCTTGAGCAATGTCGTGTTGACGATTTCCAAGTTGAGGTTGGGGAGTCGATTTATAAAATTTTAAATATGGACTTCCATCTAACATGGGGATCCAACCAGCTGGCATTGATAAAAATGGATTATTATTTTTTTTTCCTTCTTCAACAATAAGAACTGTATGGCCATTTCTTACCAGTTTTTCAGCAGTTACTGTTCCAGCAGTTCCTCCTCCCACAATAATAAAGTCAAAAGTTTTATTCATAGATAAAGATTTTTATAAAATTTTATTTTATTTTTTAAAATACTTGAAAATTCAGTATATTGTTTTGGTGTGTTCCCCCATAATTCTTTACAATTAATAAAATCATTTATTTTTTCTTCAGATAAATACTTTTTTATCCACTCCCAACTTGGTTCATAATAATTAAAATCTAAATTATTTGAATTTATTTTACACATAAATACATACCAAGTAGCAATTGATTCAATTGCGTTTTCTGGGATAATATTTAATTTAAAACACTCATTAATTGTTGGCAAAATAAATATTGGAAACTTACCAACTCCATCCATTGCAATCCTCTCTAATTTATCACCAATATATTTATTTTTAAACCTTTCAAAAATTGTCATCATATATTCTTCAAGCTCAAATGGAATATCTTTTCCTAATGCTGGAACAATCTCTTTTCTTTCTAATTCAAAAAAATACTGTTGTAACTGTTTATCACTAATTGCTTGATCGTATGTAGTATGACCTTTTAGAGCACCAATGTAACTTAATGCTACATGACCACCGTTTAATATTCTAATCTTAGCTTCTTCATAGGGAAAAACATTTTTAACAAATTTTACACCAACATCTTCTAGTTTTGGCCTTACTCCAATAAAATTATCTTCAATAACCCATTGTATAAAAGGTTCTGCCATTACACTACAATCTTCATCAATTGAAAATTTATTTTTAATTTCTTTTTTTAAATATTTTGGAGCTCTAGGGGTTATTCTATCTACAACGCAAGAAGGAAAACTCACTTTTTTTTCAATCCATTGCAAAAGATCTAACTCATTAGAACTTTCTACATATGCTTTAAATGTTTTCTCAAGCATAATACCATTTTCTCGAATATTATCACAACAAAGAAGTGTAATTTCTTTATTAATTGTATTCATTCTTTTTTTTAATCCAGATAATAAATAAGAAAAAATTATAGTATTTTCTTTTTTATTTATATTGTCTTCTACAATTTTTAGATTTACATTTAATTCATTATTTTCTGAAATGTAATAACCACTTTCGGTTACTGTCATAGTAATAATTTCTATATTTGGGTCACACAAAATATTTTCGGCTTTTTCTTTTTGAGCACTCCAATCAATTAATTTCTTAATTGAGTGTATCTCTAAAAATTCCTCTTCACCAATAGTAGAAATAGTTTTTAAAATATATTTACCCCCTCTTTTATTAAGAAAATTAAAATTCTCTCTCTCTTCTTTTCGTAAATTAATTCCACATATTCCCCAATTTAGATCACCAGATTTATTTAAATAATCATTTATATAGAGAGCTTGATGTGCTCTATGAAAATTACCTACACCTAAATGAACAATTCCTAACTTACATTCTTCTTGTTTAAAAGAAGGAACAATTAATTCACCTGTCTTCATCAACTTTAATTTGAAGCTTTACATCTGTTGGTCTATGTTCAGCTGCCCTTTCAAATGCAGCGACACTTTCTTCAAATTTAAACGTATGAGTAATCATTGGTTTTACATCAATTTTACCACTTCCCAACAATCTTATAGATGGTTCATACTGATGCGAATATCTATGGACAGTCTGATATTCTAATCCTTTAGCAAATAAAATTGCCCAATTCATTGGAACAGGTTCAGCATTATTTCCAATCAACACAACATGTGCTCCTGGTGAACAACAAGAAAATATAGCTTCATACGCTTTAACTGCTCCACTACACTCAAAAAAACGATCAACACCCCAACCATTAGTATCATTCATAATTCTCTCTGATAAATTTTCTTTTGACAAATCAATAGGAATTAAGTCAGGATAATGTTCACACATTTTTAATTTTTCTGAGAGAATGTCTGCAATATATACTTTTGAGCAACCTCCAGCTAAAGCAGCTAAACCAGTTACTAAGCCAATAGGCCCACAACCCATCACCAATCCAATTTGACCGGGCTTAATTTTTGCTTTTGTGACACCTTGCATACCAACTGCTAATGGTTCAACCATTGCTCCTTCAGCATAAGATAAGTTATCAGGAATCTTGAATACCATATCACCTGGAAAAACTACTTCTGGAGTAAGACAGCCATGAATTGGAGGAGTTGCCCAGAACTTTACCTTTTGATCATAATTATACATTCCCAATTTATACTCTTTTGATTTTTTACTAACAACTTGAGGCTCAATACAAACTCTATCTCCTTCTTTTAAAATTTTTTCATTTTCTCCTACTGCAATTACTGTGCCTGATCCTTCGTGTCCTAAAACCATTGGCGCATTAACGTGCCATTGTCCAATTTTGCCGTGTTCATAATAATGAATATCTGATCCACAAATTCCAACAGTATGCATTTTAATTTTAACATCGTCAGGACCAACTTCAGTTGGAAGATCAATGTCACGTAAGTTTAATTCTAATTGTTTTTCTAGTACTAAAGCTTTCATTTTTTATCCTTTCCAAATAACAAATATTATCCAAGCTACACCTATTCCCATAGCAAAATTAATTGATAGAATATTTTCTAAAAAGCGCATCCAAAATAATTGCAATGCAACAAAACTAATAACTCCAATGAAGAGTCTATCAAACCAATTAGTATCGATAGGAATAAAACCTCTTTTTTTCATTTTAACCTTTAACTGCTCCAAATGTTAATCCAGCTACAATATACCTTTGTACTAAAAATAAAAAGATTAAAGCAGGTATCATTGAAACTAATGCAACAGCTGCCATAGTTCCCCAATTTGTTCCTGTAGTTGTAACAAATTCTGAAAGGCCTGTAGGAATTGTTCTAGCATAAACACTGGTTAATGTTGAAGCTAATAAATATTCATTCCAAGCAAATAAAAAACTCAGAAGTGATGTTACTGCAATTCCAGGTGCAGCAAGAGGAATGATTAATTTCCAAAAAACTGTAAATAAATTAGCACCGTCTACAATCATAGCTTCATCTAATTCTTTTGGAATTCCATCAATGATTCCTTTTAAAAGCCATATGGCAAAAGGAAGGTTAAATACACAGTATAATAAAATTAAACCTATTTTTGTATCAAATAGAGTAAAGTCACCAAATTTAAACACTGTTGAAAATAATAAAAATAAGGGCAACATAAATGCAGCAGGTGGAGCCATTCTATTTGTCATAGTCCAAAAAAATATACTTTCCGATCCAGGTAATTTGAATCTAGAAAGGGCATAAGTTGCCATTAATGCTAATATTGTTACTAAAGCTGCATTTGAGGTAGCTACGATGATTGAATTAAAAAGATAGTCAGAATAAATTCCATCAATAAAAGGCTTAGTAAAATTTTTCCAATGTATTTTTTGAAAAAATGTAGGACTTAAGTTTGGTTTGCCAAATAACTCAACTGGTGTTCTAGTTGAAACTAAGACCATCCAATAAATAGGAAATAAAGTTATTATCGTTAAAATAGACCAAAGAATAGTAGTAAATATCTTACCAATTATTTTTCTAATCTTCACTTTTACCCCTTGAAACCATAACACTATAAAGAAGCCAACAGATAACAATTGTAATATATAAATATAAAATCGACATAGCTGATCCAAAGCCATAAAATCTCTTTTCAAAAACTTCTTTCCAAATATGTATGCCTGTAAACCTTGTCGCATAACCTGGGCCACCTCCTGTAAGCATCCATACTTCATCAACAATTTTAAGAGAGTCCATTAAACGAATAAAAATAACTACGATCAAAACAGGGACCATCATCGGAATTGTTATATAGATAAATATTTGAAAATTATTTGCCCCATCGATTTTAGCAGACTCATAGGGATCTTGAGGTAAGGCACTTAAACCGGCAAGCAATGTTAAAGTCACAAATGGAGTCCAATGCCAAATATCCATTATAACAATCATCCAAAAAGCTTGATCAGCATTTAACCCATAATTCAGGGTATAACCAAAAAAATCTTTTAAAAAATGAGGTAGAGGACCTAACCCTTGAACTGTAAATAGTTTAAAAATTGAACCAACAACAATTGGAGCAATGACTAAAGGTAAAGTGTGTACTCCTCTAAAAAAAGATTTTAAGGGAAAAGAACTAAGTAAAGATAGTGCTAATAAAAATCCTAAACTTAATTCAAAGAATAAAGTAACAACTGCAAATCTTATAGATCGCCAAATGGAACTTAAAAAAACTTCATCAAATATAAGCTGTCTATAATTGTATCCAAACCCTTCAAATTGCATTGATGGGTCAACTGCCAGAGGATTCCATTTAAAAAAACCAACATATAAAACATAAAAGAATGGAACTAGACCAACTAAAATTAATATGAAAATAGTTGGTGATAATAGTAACCAACCAGTTCTATTATTAGAAAACATAAAAAAGAGGGAGGCAATTTATGCCTCCCTTTGATGATCTAACTAACCTTGGTAACCAAGGTCGCCCATTACTTTATCAAGAGCTACACAAGCTCCATCTAAAGCTTCTTCAGGAGTCATTTCTCCAGCTAGAGCTTTATAAATGAAAGGATCAATAGCAGCTCTTCCCGCTCCGTGGAATGGGAATGGAGGTGCACCAGCATATAAGAAGCCAGTATCTCTCATTAAAGTAAAGTAACCATCAGCTTGTTCATCAACAGCCATTACTTTTGGATCAGCATAAGTAGATTTATGCGTAATACGTCCACCAGCAATTGCCCAATCAGCTTGAACCTCATTTTGAGCTACATACTGTAACCAAAGCATAGTTGCTTCTTTGTTTTTTGATGAATGAGGAATACCGTAAGCACCTCCATCAAAATAACCAATGTAACCATTACCAGAAGCAGCTTGTGTCATAACACCAGGTGCAGTTGGAGGTAACATAACTCCTACGTTTCCTACAACAGCTGATTTTTCAGCATCAGTTGCAATCCATGCAGCGTTTTCACCATATACCCAACCTTGTGCTGCTCTACCAGCCGCAAAAGATGCACCAACTTCACTCCAAGTACTTTGAAGAGCTTCAGGTGGAGCAAAAGGTAGTAATTGAGTCCAGAAGTTAAGAGCAGCTTTTGCTCTTCCTCCATTTAACTGACCACCATTTTCAACACATGATTGATAGCTGTCCATATTAACACCCCAGTTATATAAACCGAAAGATGGTCCAATTGACTCTAAGAATTCATATGTAGATGCTGGGTGACCAGTATGTCCTTGAACTGTTGTTCCCCAACATTCCATTCCATTATCAGCACAATAATGTGTGAAGAATTCTGCATTATCTCTGTATTGTTCAAATGAAGTTGCTGGTGATAATCCATAACCATATTGTGCTCTGAAAGAAGCCTTTGCATCTGCAGCTTCAAATAAATCTTTTCTATAAAGATATACTTTAATGAATGCCTCCATTGGAACACCAAATACATCACCTGATCCATCTTTGAAATAATCGATGAATGTAGTGAAGTCATCAAGACTTACACCAGGAGCTTGAAGATCAGGATTATTAGCTAGACCTTCAGTAATGTTAACCAGAAAATCTCTGTTTAAGTAATCATAAACAATATCTTGTTCAATATAAACAAAGTCATAGATACCAGAATTTGCTTCCATATCTTTAATTGCTTTGTCATACATTGAGTCCCATGAAGTATTTTCTAGCTGAACTTTAATTCCAGTCAATGCTTCGAAATCTTTTGCTAAAACTTCTCCAGCAAATTGTCCTGGAGGTGTATTTTCTGCTACACCTTGAAGAACAGTACCTGCATAGGGTGCACCTGCTTTTTTCCACCATTCAGCATGACCACCAGCCATAGCTGAGAAGGAAAAAATAGATGCAACTAGTGCAATAAATAATTTTTTCATTATTCCTCCTTATTGAATAAATAACATAAACTAATGTTTATAATAAATTAGTACTTGGATTATATTTTTTATCAACCTCTTTATGCAAATTTTTGAATATTATTTCATAATTATGAAATTTAAATCAATTATAGTAATAAGTTGTTGTTTTAAGGGAATTTTTGGTGGTATTAATTATTAATAATAAATTACTGGGGGTTATATGGTTTTAGAACGATTCAAAATAACTGGTAAGGTAGCAATTGTCACAGGTGGAACTAGGGGTATTGGTCTTGCCATAGCACATGCATTAGGGGAAGCTGGAGCAAAATTAGTCGTAACTAGTAGAACAGATAAATTTGGTGGTTTAGATAGTTTAAAAAAAGCTGGTCATGATGTTTCTTTTGTTGAAAGTGATATTACAGACAGAAACGTACCTCAAAAAATAATTGATTATACTTTAGATAAACATGGAGTAATTGATATACTTGTAAATAATGCAGGAGTTGCACAACATGGAGAAATGGAAGCATTTACTGATGAACTTCTTGATAAAATAATGAATATTAACGTCGACTCAGTTTTCAGAATGTGTCGTTCGGTTTTAACACCAATGAAAAAACAAGGAGGTGGAGTAATTTTAAATATTGGATCTATATCAGGTCTTGTTTCTAATATTCCACAACCACAAGTTGCTTACAATGCATCTAAAGCAGCAGTGCATATGATGACAAAAAGTTTAGCAAGTGATTTTGCAGATCAAAATATCAGAGTTAATGCAATTGCTCCTGGCTACTTTAGAACAGAAATGACAAAACTTTCAAAAGAGACTGAACACTGGTATCCAACATGGGATAAAATGACACCTCTAAATAGAATGGCTGAAACAGAAGAAATTGGAGCAGCAGCACTTTTTTTATGTAGTCCTGCATCAAGTTATGTAACTGGAGAAGTGCTTGTTATTGATGGTGGCTATACTTCACGATAGCTAATGCATAAATATTCAGACTATATTATAGTTGGTGGAGGAGCATCTGGTTGTGCCTTAGCACACAAGCTTTTAGAATCAAAAAGTTCTGTAACCTTAATAGAAGCTGGTTATTCTCACCATAATTTTTTGTTGGACGCTCCTGCTGGTTTTTTTAAACTAATTAATGATTCTAAATATGCCACTTACTATAAAACCAATCCTCAAAAACATTTAGGTGAAAGAATAAATATAGTTCCTCAAGGAAATGTACTTGGTGGCGGCACTTCTATAAATGCTCAAGTTTATATGAGAGGTAGAGCAGAAGATTATAATGAGTGGCATGATATTTTAAGAGTAAATAATGACAGTGCTGATTGGAACTGGGATACAATTCTTCCATATTTTAAAGAAATGGAAAATAATTCTCGTCTTGAAAATAAATATCATAGTAAAAAAGGTAAACTCAAAGTTTCT
>CACAAZ010000019.1 GCA_902530685.1 uncultured Alphaproteobacteria bacterium
AAAGCTAAAAATATATCACCAACTTTAATATCTTTACTTGATATTTGTATTTTATCTTTTTTAGATATTATGTATTTTTCTAATTTATTTAATTCGCTCATTAATTTAATAATTGTTTCACAACTGTAAAATCGTCAAACTTAATTGTTTTATTTTTTAAAATTTGAAATTTTTCATGACCTTTACCTGCTACTATTAAAATTTCATTCATTTTTAATTCTTTAATAGCTACTTTAATTGCTTTTCTTCTATTAGATACTTCAATGGCTCTAGGACAATATTTTAAAATATTTTTTCTTATTTTAGATGGATTTTCATTTCTCGGATTATCATCCGTTATATAAATTTTACCAGCATATTTATTTGCAATTAATGCCATTGATTTCCGCTTACTTTTATCTCTATCACCCCCGCAACCAAATAAGATTGCTGGTTTCATTTTTTTGATTTTATAAGCAAGTAGTATTTTTTTTAATGCATCTGGTGTATGTGCATAATCAATAATAATTTTTGATTTTTTTTTCTTATATTCAATTGTTTCTAAACGACCTGAGGGATTAGTAACTTTTGATAATACTTTTATAATTTTGTTTTGATTAATATTAAGAGCTAAACAGCAAGAAATAGCGCATTCTAAATTTTCTAATTCTATATTTGTTTTAAGTTTTAGATTTTCTAGTTTATATTTTTTATTATTAGTATTCAAATATATAAAATCATCAATTTTTATTAATTTTATACCTTTATTTCCAAAATATTTTAATTTGACATTTTTTTTTATCAATTTTTTTTTTAATTCTGATGATATTTTTAATCTTGAATTAATTATAGCAAATCCACTATTTTCTAAATGGTTAGTAAAAAGTTTAATTTTTGATTTTTTATAATTTGAGAATGTTTTATGATAATCAAGATGATCTTTCGTAATATTTGTAATAGCTGCAATATTTATAGGATAATTTCTTAACCTATTTTGTTCTAAAGCATGACTTGAAGCTTCAAAAATATAAATATTTTTTTCTTTTTTGTTTGAGGATCCATATTTAAATAATTCCTCATAGGCAGGAGTTGTTAAATTTATGTCATTTATTTTTTTTCCGTTTATAAAATGACCTAAAGTACCAACTATTGTATTGTTATATTTTAGTGAATTAAGAATTTTTGAAATATACCAAACTACTGATGTCTTTCCATTTGTACCTGTAACTGCTAGTGTTTTAAAGGGAAGATTAGTATGAAGCTTATGTAATAAAGAGTAGGTCTCAAGATTAATATTAGATACAACAAATTGAGGAACTTTTATGTTATTAATGTATTTATTCGAAATTATAGCTGGTGTTTTATTTTTAAGTACTTCATCTAAATAAATCTTTTTTATATTTGTATTTTTATCATAAACAAACAATGTTTTGTTATTAGTAAATTTTGAATTGGAGGTAATTGCAGAGAAATATTTATTTTTATAAAAGTTGTACGTTTTATTTACACTTATAACTTTTGATAAATTAGACAGTAGCATTTAATTTTGTATATAAAAATTTTGTGTCTACTTTTAGAAGTTCATCATTTTTATCTTTTGAAATATTAAAAAGTCTTATAATATCAATAATAATATCTTTTACTAAGGGTGCATTTACTCTTGCTCCTGTCATTCTTTGTTTAGTGCCTGTTTCCTTTTTTGGATATTCAATAGCAGTATAAATTACATATTTTGGATTATTTGTTGGGAATATACCAATAAAGGACGTTAAGTTTCTGTCTTTGTAATATCCACCATTTGGATTTAGTAATTCCGATGTTCCCGTTTTACCTCCTACAGAATAACCATCTACTTTTACTCTAGGACCAGTGTATTCAGTTTTGAGAACAACAGAATTTAATAAATTTATAAAGAATTTAGATGATTCTTTATTATTAAAAATTTGTTTTTGTTTAAATTGTTTGTTTAATTGAAGTGTAGGAAAAACCTCATTACCATTATTTGCTAATGATGCATAGGCTTTAACTAAATGAAGAGGTGTAATTGCAAATCCATGACCAAAACCTATAGTTGCTGTTTCTAACTTACCCCAATTATTTTTGTTTCCTAACGGAGCTGAACTTTCTTTATTTTCTATATTTATTTTTTTATTGAAACCTATTTTTTTAAAAAATTCTTTTTGATTTTTTTTTCCAATCAGAGTAGCAATCTGGGCAGTACCAATATTTGAGGACTCAACAATTATTTTTTCAACATCATAAATACCGTTATCTTTGTATTTATCATGATCACTAATATTTAAATATTTTTTTGTAACATCAAATGTCATTTGAGGGTCTAAAATATCTAAATCAAATCCAATAGTTGCAGTTATTGGTTTGAATGTCGATCCCATTTCATAATTGGACTGAAAAACTCTATTTATTAAATTATCATTATTAAATGACGATTTGTCCTCAGGATTATAATCAGGCAAACTTACAGACGATAAGATTTGTCCACTAGTAATATCTAAAACTATAGCTAAACCGGATTCAGCTTTATAATTATATATTGTTTTTATAAGATTTTCTCTAACCAACTGCTGTAAATTAGTGTCAATACTAATAATTATATCTTGTGATTTTGAGAGATCATTCTCAAAATACCTCTCTATTCCACTCTGTCCAATTTGATCAATATCTACATAGCCAAGAATATGTGATAAAGTATTTTTATAAGGATATATTCTTTTAAATTCCTTATGAGCTTTAATATTTATTTCACCAAGATTAATAATTTCTTGATATTCAATTGGAGATATATTTCTTTTTATCCAAACAAATTTACTTGTTGATAATAATTTTTTTTCTATTTTTTTTATATCTAAATCAAGAATTAATCCCAATTTTTTAGCAAGGTCTTTTTTATTTGTTATCTTATTTGGATTTATTGATATAGAGATACTTTCAATTGAGGTAGCAATAATATTTCCATTCCTATCATAAATACTGCCCCTGATATCTTTTTTTATATAATTAGTGGTATCATCATTCAAATCAGGAAAGAGCATTATTGACGAAATTCTATAAATAGAAATAAAAAAGACAAAGATAAAAATTGTAATTGAAAAAAAAACTCTTCTATGAAGTAATTTTAAAGAGTCACTATCAAATAATTTTAGTTTACTAAACATTAATTAATTATTAGAACTAACAAGTTTTACATTTTTATCTTGATTTGAAACTTCTTTTATTTTTACAATATGAGGAACATTATTTTTTTGAATTTTGTAAAAATACAAATCATATAGTGTTTTTAAATATGAACTATTTTGATGAGTAGCTAATTCAATTTTATTAATTTTTAAAGTTTCTGTAATTTTAGATATTTTCACTTTCAGAATATGATTATTTTTTTCAATTTCCCTTGTATTGTTGGCAATAAAAATCATTAAAAAAACAAGTATTAAATTAAAAATTAAAAATAATATAATTGATTTAGTATACTTCATTATTAGATTTTTTGAGCTACCCGAAGTTTTGCTGATCTAGATCTGGGATTTTCTAAAATCTCAGAAGCTGATGGCAATATTGGTTTTTTGGTGATTATTTTAAGTTGAGTTGCCAGTTTATCAGGTAACTCCGGGTAGTGGCGGGAGGAACGCCATCGTTTACCACTATTGTGGTTAAAAAAATCTTTCACAATTCTATCTTCTAGACTTTGGAAAGAAACTACTAAAATTAAACCATTTTTATTTAAAATTTTTAAAGTTTTTTCTAGACTCGTTTTTAGTTCACTTAACTCATCATTCACATAAATTCTAATTGCCTGAAAAGTTTTTGTAGCCGGATGAATCTTATTTTTCATTTGATTCTTTTTTGGCAAACATTTTTTAATAATATTTGATAATTCTATCGTGTTGTTTATAAATTTTATTTTTCTGTTTTTTACTATTTCTTTTGCAATAACTCTTGAATAACGTTCTTCTCCATATTGATAAATAATATTAGCTAAATTATTTTCTTCATACTTATTAATTATATCATAAGCATTTTTATCTGAAGAACCCATTCGCATATCAAGTGGTCCAGATTTGTTGAATGAAAAACCTCTTTGTGCATTATCTATTTGATTTGAACTTGTACCTATATCGAAAAGAATTATGTCAAATTTTTTATCTTTCAACTTTGAGTTATGTACTATTTTTTCAATTTTACTAAATTTATCATTTATAAGAGTAAAATTAGAAAATCGGGATTCTATTTCTTTTGCAAATATTTTTGAAATCGGATCTCTATCTATTGCTAATAACTGATTTACATTAAATTTTTCAAGAATAGCTTTTGAATAACCGCCACCACCAAAAGTTGCATCTATTACATTTATTGATTTTTTTAAAGGTAGAAAGGATATTATTTCATTAATCATAACTGACTTATGTAAATTTTCCATATTATTTTTGTTGTGTTAACATAATTCGTAATGATTTTTTTTCTTTTAAAAGACGTCTTCTTGAATCTTCAGTATTTTTTAGACCTTGTTTAGTTTCCCATATCTGGAAAAAATGTCCTTGACCAAAAAAAGCTGCCTCTGTTTTTATACCTGCATATAATTTTAGTTCCTCAGGTATTAAAAACCTTCCTTCTTTATCAATACTTGTTGTTACTATTTCAGAAAATATAGATGTTGAGAAATCATCATAATCTTCCGAAAAAAAATCTAGATTGTTAATTCTTTTTGCGATTTCTTTTAATCGTCCAACCCCGCAACCTTCAATAGAGCGAGATTTGATGGATTTGTATAAAATAATTTCATTTCTGTTAGCTTTAGGGAGAACATTTCTAAAACTAGATGGAAGAGAAACTCTTCCTTTTTTATCTATTTTATTAAAATATTTAGATATAAATAAATCCATTATAAATGGGTTATCATGGGATTATATGGGCGTCAATGGGTATGTGAATTATTAATAAATGTTCTTAATATGTTCTCAATAAATATAGATGGTGCATAAGCCGGGTTCTGTAATTTATAAAAAATTGATGATCATTAATCTAGAACAAATGTTGCCATTTGTTTCAAGCAGTCTACCCGAATAACTCAGCTGGAACTGATTGTTATTCCTATTTGACCTTGCTCCAAAAAGGGTTTGCAAAGCCTTTTTTGTTACCAAAAAAGCGGTAAGCTCTTACCTCACCATTTCACCCTTACCTTTTAAAGGCGGTATATTTTCTGTTGCACTTTCCCTAAGCTTACACTTGCCAGGCGTTACCTGGTTTTTTTTCCAGTGGAGCCCGGACTTTCCTCTTGATTTCTCAAGCGATCATCGCACCATCACTACAACATTGTAGATATTTTTAATAGATGGTCAATAAATTATTATATAAATGATAAATTAAAAAATCTAAAGTTTTACTGTCTAATTTACCATTGCAGTTTGATTGAAGATAGTGTGATTGATACGCAAAAATAAGTTTTCTTAATAATTGATTATTTTGTTTTACTTTGGTTGTATCATAGCCAATAAAGGAAAGTATGAACAACGCAATTTCTTGAGAAGATTTTATATTATTTTTTTTAAACCACAGTTTTATTTTTTTAAGATTTTTGTCTGATTTAAAATACAAATGAGTATCATCTATTTTTTGCCAAGGAAAATTTATTCCAGGATCAATTTTTCTAAAAGGTGAAATATCTGAATGACCAAGTATATTGTGATTTTTTATATTATATTTTTTTTTTAATTTTTTTAAAAGAAATGTAAGAGAATTAATCATATTTTCAGAAAAAGTGTTATTTTCTTTATTAAAACTATAATCTAATTCTATACCAATGGACAATGAGTTAATATCTTTGAACTTATTCCAATACGAAAGTCCGGCATGCCAAGCTCTTTTTTTTTCATCAACTAGCTTGAAAATATTTCCAGATTGCGTAATCAAAAAATGAGAGCTAACCTTTTTTTTTGGATTACAAAGATGTGAAATAGCATATTTGTAATTTTTAAGAGCTGTGTAATGAATGATGATAAATAAAATTTTTTTACTTTTCCTAAGATTAAAATTTGGTGATTTAAATTTTTTTATTAATTTCATTCAAATTTCTAGATAGATCTATATATATATATAAAGATGATAAAACATTTTTTCACTACCTTTTCAATTATAGTTTTTTTAATTTGCTGTTCATCTAAAAAAAATAACCAATTAAGCGAACTAGAAAATGATTTTATAAGTCCAGAAGAAATGTACGTAGATGCAATGACTTATTTTAATAATGAAAATTTTGTATTTGCAGATCAAGAATTTAAAAAAATTGTAAAGTTATTCCCACTTTCTAATGAGGCAATTCAATCTGAAATAATGATTGGCTTTATAAAATATGCTCTGATGAATTATGATGAGGCCATATTACAGTTCAGGAAAATTATAAATAAATACCCGTCTCATAAAAATTTGGACTACATTTATTATATGGTAGCAATGAGTAATTATGAGCAAATTGCTCATCATGAATTAGATGGTAGATACAATGAATTATCACTTGAAGCATTTAACCAAGTTATAATAAGATTTCCAGATAGCAAATATTCAAAGGATAGTGCACAAAAAATTATCTTAGTTAAAACAAATAAAGCTGCCAAGCACATGGAAATAGGAAGATTTTATCTTAAAGAAAAAAAATATATTGCAGCTTTAAATAGATTCAAGACTGTTATTGAAGAATATGATGAAACGAAATTTACTCCTGAAGCTCTGCATAGAATGGTAGAGTCATATTACGCAATAGGAATGACTGAGGAAGCTTTTCAAACTGCTGCTGTATTAGGACATAATTATCCAAATTCAAAATGGTATAGATATAGCTATAATCTAATTAATGAGAATGAAATTGAAGAGTCTTTTATCAAAAAAATTAGCAATATTTTTAATTAATGAATAAAAAAAATAAAGATAGTATTGTAAAAAAAAGAATTAAAGAATTATCAAAAATTATAAAATTGCATAATCATCATTATTACAATTTAGATAATCCAAAAATAACTGATGCAGAGTATGATGAACTTGTTAAAGAAAATAATTTTTTAGAAAACAAATACCCATATTTTATATTATCAAACAGTCCAAATAAACTAGTTGGGAGCAAGTTAAAAAGTAAATTTCAGAAAATTACACATCAATCTCAAATGTATTCACTAAGTAATGCATTTAATAAAAATGATGTACAAGAATTTATCAAAAGATGTAAAAAATTTTTGAACTATTCAGATGAGAAAATGTTTAATTTTTTTTGTGAACCAAAAATTGATGGACTGTCTTTGAACCTCCTATACAAGAATGGTAAATTATTTTCGGCCGCAACTCGTGGAGATGGATTTATCGGAGAAAATGTTACAGAGAACATAAAAAATATAAAGGAAATTCCAAAAGAATTAACAAAAAAATATCCAGACAATATAGAAATTAGAGGTGAAGTTTTTATTAATAAAGATGATTTTAATAAAATAAATCAGAATTTAAACTTCAAAGATAGGTTTGCTAATCCAAGAAATGCAGCTGCTGGAAGTTTAAGACAGCTAGATACAGCTGTTAGTCACAAAAGACCTTTAAAATTTATTGCACATGGAATTGGAATTAATTCTAAACCATTTAAGACTATTGACGAATATTATACAGCTTTGAAAATGTGGAATATACCTAATAATAAATTATCAATTTTATGTTCTTCTATTGAAGAAATAATGAAGCAATATGATAAAGTGAATAAAATTAGAGGAGATTTAAATTATGATATTGATGGTTTGGTTATCAAAATTAATAATTTAGATTTACAAACAAGATTAGGTTACGTTGGCAAAAATCCTAGATGGGCTATAGCATTAAAATTTTCAGCTGAAAAAGCTATTACGAGTATTAACTCGATTGATTTTCAAGTTGGAAGAACAGGTGCCATCACACCAGTTGCAAGGTTAAAACCAGTAAATATAGGTGGGGTTATAGTTTCAAATGCATCGTTACATAATTTTGATGAAATTAATAAAAAAAAAATAAATGTTTTAGACAGTGTGGAAATTGAAAGAGCAGGAGATGTTATACCTTATGTTACTAGATTAGTAAAAAAAAATAGTAAATTAAATTCTAATATTAAACCTCCAAGGAACTGCCCAATCTGTAAGAGTAATGTTTTAAAAGAAAAAGACGAAGCAATATTAAGATGTTCAAACACATATGGTTGTAGTTCACAGAAAATAGGAAGAATAATTCATTTTGTCAGTAAGAAAAGTTTGAATATTGATGGATTTGGTGAGAAACAAGTTAAACAATTATTTAGTTTAAAATATATAAATAAAATAGAAGATATATTTAATCTTGAAAAGTTTAAAACAGAAATAATTAAATTAGAAGGCTGGGGTGAATTATCTTTTTCTAATTTAATTAATTCGATTAATAATTCTAAAAAAATTTCATTAGATAAATTTATTTATTCACTTGGCATTAGATTTATTGGTGAAGTTAATGCTGAAATTTTAGCAAACGAATTTAAGGAGTTAGATATACTTATTTCATCTTCAAATAATATAAGCTTGTTAGAAAATATTGACGGTTTAGGGCCAAAAGCAATATCTGCCATAATGGATTTTTTTTCTAAAGATATAAATAAAAAAACTATTAAAAATTTAAAAAATCACTTATCTATTTCATATATAGAGAATAAATCATTTGATAATTATTTTTCAAATAAGCATTTAGTTTTTACTGGTACTTTATCTGAACTTTCAAGAGATGAAGCTAAGTACTTAGCAAAAACTAAAGGAGCAAAAATATTGTCTAGCATTAATAAAAAAACAGATTTTCTAATAGCTGGAGAAAAAGCAGGTTCAAAAATAGATAAAGCAACTAAATTAGGAATAAAGATCTTAAACGAAAAAGCTTTTCTAGAAAAAATTAATCTATGATTTTCAAGAACTTTAAATACACCTTTTTTGAAGAAAAGTTCTCAAAATCAATCAAAGCTTTGTCACCATCTAATTTGATAATTTTTCCATTACCAAATTTTTGATGATAAACATTTTTCCCTTTAGATATATTATCTTCAAATTCAAAATCTTGATTAAAATCCCAATCAATATTATTTTTTTTTGAATTTTCTAATAATCTTCTTCTTCCAGGTGTTATAATTTCTTCACTGAATGATTCATTTTCTAAAAAATTATCTAAAAAATTATTATCTTGAATATATTTGGAATCGTTAATCTCTACTTTATCTTCTGGAAGTTCACTTATAAATCTTGAAGGTAAATTATAATCATGTGATGCAAAAGAATATCTATTTTGATTTACGTAGGTAATATAAATTTTTTTTCTTGCTCGTGTTAATGCGACGTAGGCCAATCTTCTTTCTTCTTCTAATCCTTGATTACCTGACTCCTCAATTGATCTTTGACTTGGAAAAACTCCCTCCTCCCAACCAGCTAGAAAAACATAATCAAACTCTAATCCTTTAGCAGCATGCATTGTCATAAGAGTTAGTGTTTCTTCAGAAGTATTTGATATGTTTTCCATAACCAAAGATACATGTTCCAAAAAACCTTCTATATTTTCAAATTCTTTTAAGCTTTCTATAAATTCATTTAAATTGTCTATTCTTGATAGGCTGTCAGGTTTATTTGAGCTCTCCTCCTCTTTTTTTAAGTAATCTAAATAACCAGAGTCTTCTATTATTACTTTAGCTAATTCAATATGATCAAATTTCTTCTTAACCTTTTGCCATTTTAAAATATTGTCAGTAAAATTGTATAATTCTCCTTTTGCCTTTGAATTACCCTTGAATGTTAACTGTTGTGCAGATTCAAATAAAGAAATATTATTCATTCTTGCATAGCTACTAATTTTACTAACTGTGGATTTTCCTATTCCTCTTTTAGGTACGTTGATTATTCTTTCAAAAGCTAAATCGTCAGATAAATTATTTGTTAATCTTAAATATGCAATAATATCTTTAATTTCTTTTCTTTCATAAAACCGTAATCCTCCAATTATTTTATAAGGAAGACCAAGATTAATTAATCTTTCTTCAAATGATCTAGTGTGTGCAGCGACACGAAACAAAATTGATATCTCACTCAAATTTTTTTTCTCTTTTATTATATTTTCTATTTTATCTGTTACAAAAATAGATTCTTCTTTTGTTTCCCAAAATCCATTAATTGTAATTTTTTCACCAATCTGATTTTTACTCCATAACTCTTTTCCATATCTTCCTTTATTTTTTGAAATAAGAGTTGATGCACAACTTAATATATTTCTTGTCGATCGATAATTTTGTTCTAATCTTATTATTTTTACATTCTCAAAGTTTTTTTCAAAATTCAATAGATTTGTTACATCTGCTCCTCTCCAAGAGTATATTGATTGGTCATCATCACCCACACAACATATATTTTTATTTCCTTTATATAAAAACTGAATCCACTGTTGTTGTATAGGGTTAATATCTTGGTATTCATCTACATGAATATATTTAAAAATATTTTGATATTTTATTAATATATTAATATTTTTTTGAAAAATTTTAATACAAAATAAAATTAAATCACCAAAATCAACACTATTTAATCGAAGAAGTTCAGACTGGTAAATGGTATATATCTTTCGAATTTCTTTATCATTTTTTCGATATTTATTTTCACTCATTTCATTAGGACTGATTCCTTTATTTTTTAAATTATCTATTGCAGATAAATAATATTTAGGTGAAGTTTCTTTTGTATCTATTTTTTCTACCTCACAAATATTTTTTATTAATTTTAACTGATCATCTACATCGATAATTAAAAAATTTTTTCTTAATCCTACTTCCTCATAGTGTTGTCTTAGTATTCTTAATGATAAAGAGTGGAATGTTCCAACCCACATATTATCAATGGGGAAATTTAACGCATCTCCGATTCGTGATTTCATTTCGCTTGCTGCTTTATTTGTGAAAGTGACTGCTAAAATTTGTCTAGGAGTAGCAAGTTTTTTAATTAATATATTTAAGATTCTGAAGGTTAATACTCTGGTTTTTCCACTACCAGCTCCCGCTAAAACAAGAAGAGATCCATTGGTTTGTTGAACAGCACTTCTTTGCTCTTTATTCAATAAATCAAGATAATTTTGCGAATTTTCTGTCATTTTTTTGCTATAATAGAGATATATATAATGTAATTTATAAACTATATTAAATAATAGTTTAAATATTAGTGATTAGTCTATGAGTAAAAAAATTATAATTCTATTTTTTCTATTTTTCAGTTTACTATCCTATAAACTAGTTGCTAGTGAGGCTGATCAAGTAAATACTGATTCTGAGGATTTTGAAACAACTACGATAGAAGATGAAATATATGATCCCTTTGAACCAGTAAATAGAGCTATATTTAGTTTTAACAATGTAGCTGATAGAATTGTTTTAGAACCAATTGCAAAAGGCTACAAAAAATTACCTTCTCCACTTCAAAGTGGAATAAGTAATTTTTTGAGCAATTTAAGAGCCCCATTAGTTATTGTTAATCAATTATTACAAGGTCAGGGTGAAAATGCTATCCAATCATCAGGAAGGTTTATTGTTAATAGTACTGTTGGAGTGTTTGGATTATTTGATGTAGCTGAAAACATGGGGCTTGAAGAAAAAGAGGAGGATTATGGACAAACTCTTGCGACTTGGGGTGTTGGAGATGGTTTTTACATTGTTCTTCCATTATTTGGTCCATCAAATCTTAGAGATACTTCAGGAATGGTTTTAACAATGATGACTGATCCGATTAATGCATATGCAGTGAGTGAAGGAGAAGCGTGGTTAGTGCCAATGAGAACAGCAGTTAATGCAGTTGATACAAGATCACAAATCATTGATGAAGTTAATGCGTTAAGAGATAATTCGGTAGATTATTATGCAGCTGTAAGAAGTTCTTATTATCAAAACCGTAAGGCGGCAATAAATAATGTGGATGACTCAGAACTAACACCTCTACCTCTAATTAGTATTGAATTTGAATAATGAAGTGTAATTTAATTATAGTTTTTTTTATAATTTTAATTTCAAAAAATTTATATTCTGATGAAACTTCAGAATGGCTTAAAAGAGAAATAGACATTATTCTTGAAGCGTACAAAAATCAAAATCTCTCTAATGAAAACAGATTTCTTCTTATTGAAAAAACAATAAATAATAATTTTGCTGGAACTGGCATTGCTAAATTTGTTGCAGGAGAAGCTTGGAAAAAATCAGATAAAAGTACAAAAAAAGTCTACATCGATAATTTTAAAAGACATTTAGCTTTAAATATAGCTTCTATGATGCAGGGATATTCAGATCAAACCTATGAATTAACAAAATCAAAATATGATCAAAAAAATCAAGTTACTCTAATTGATATGGAGATCTTTTCAGATACTGGTTCAGTTGTTGTAACATGGAGAGTAAAAAAATCAAAAGATAGGTTTTTTGTTATTGATTTAATTGTTGCTGATATTTCATTAGTAGTAACAAAAAGATCAGAGTTTAACTCAATGTTAAAAAAAGTTGATAATGATCTTTCAAAATTTAATGAAGTTTTATTTGATCAAAATCAAATAAGTTATCAAAAAATTACTGAATAACATCGTATAAAATTTTTATTTGTAATTATGATTTTAGATTCTTTATTTCTTCTTCAGTCAATATTTCAGGTTGATTTGGAGTAGTAGATAGTTGATAAGATTTATTTTCTTCAGCGGATTTTATAATTCCATCCATAATCTCGAGAACATGAAGAGATAATTCAAGAGAACATCTTGCTTTACGATTATTTGATATAGAGTCAATCATTTCTGAGAGACCTATTCCCCTATAATTTGCTTTTTTATCACCATCCCCATCTGTTTTATTAGGAATACCTAACAACATACTATCATTATTTATAATTTCCCAATCACTATCTTTTTTGGAAATTAATAAATCACCACTAAAAAAATTTGGATCAGGAACTATCATTGAGCCATCAAGTCCATAGAGTTCAATTGTAGAGTGATTATTTTTCCAGACGTCCCAAGTGCAAAAAAACTGAACTTTTGCTTTGTTTTGAAACTCTAAAGAGCCCATCAGAGTTGTTGGCGTTTCGACTTTAATTTTATCACCATATCTTGGTTGACTAGTTATTGTTCTTTCATTTGTAACAGTGCCACTAATTGCATTTATTTGCTTTACTGGTCCAATTAAGTTTACTAATTGAGTAATGTAATAAACGCCAAGATCAAAAATAGGTCCGGCTCCAGGTTTAAAGAAAAAATCTGGGTTGGGGTGCCAATGTTCCATCCCATGAGACATTATATTAAAAGTGCCAAGAACAATTTTACCTATCTTATTATCTTCAATTAATTTTCTAGCTTTTTGCCCTGCAGCTCCTAGAAATGTATCTGGAGCACAACCAACATATAAACCCTTTTCATTTGCTAATTTTTGTATTTCTAAACCCTCTTGAAAATTAATTGCTAAGGGCTTTTCACTAAAACAATGTTTTCCATTAAGAAGAGATTTTATTATAATTTCTTTATGAGCTGATGGTATTGTTAAATTAATAATTAAATCAATTTCATTATTTTCTAAAATTTCCTCAACTGATAAGGCTTTAACGTTATATTTAGAAGCAGCATTTGTTGCGGCTTTTTTTTTAATATCAGCGCAAGCAACTATTTTAAAATTGCTAAATATTTTTTGACATTCAAAATAAGTCTCCGAAATATTTCCACAGCCTATAATACCAATATTCATTATATATTTTTTAAATTTTCTAATGATTTAGTTGTGTATTCTTTATAATCTTTTGGATCATCATGTTCCAAAATAAATACTTCACAAGGTGTTTTCTTAATTTCAGTAATTAGTTTTTCCCAATCAATAAATCCATCTCCAACTGCAGATTGTTCTTCATGTTCTAATAAATTTTTACTTTGATCGTAGAAATCTTTTAAGTGACATCCAATAATTTTTTTTGAATATTTATTTATCCAAGGAATAGGGTCAGCACCACCTGCAATGGTCCAGCCTAAATCAATTTCAAATTTCAAGTTTTCATTATGATCCATCATACACTCTATAGGTAGCTTTCCACTTGGTAGTGGTTTGAATTCATAAGAATGATTGTGATAACCAAGTGTTAATCCGGAATCTTCAAAAACATTTACATAAGAAGATAATTTTTTTCCAAATTCCATCCATTCCTCCTCATTCATATTAAATGTATTTTTAAACTCAGCATCTTTTCTTGCTGGAGGAGCAGGTACAATAACATGTTTAATATTCATTTTATTTGCCCGATTTATGATATCACTTGGATCTTTTAAAGATTCATAACTTACATGAGTAGACTTAGATGTAATATTTGATTGATCCATCATTGATTTAAATTCATCTATATTCATTGATTCTAAACCAAAAAGTTCAATATTAACGATACCTGAATCTGATAAAAATTTTAGTATACTATCATAGGGTTGAAAGTGTCTTGTAGTATAGAGTTGCATTGATATTTCTTTTTTTTCCATTTTAAATTTTCTCCATTAATTTAAATTTAACCAGTTTATCTCTTCTTTATTTAATTCTATATCTAAACAAGGAAGAGTGGTATCCAACTCACTAATTGATCTAGGGCCTATTAAAGCAAAAGATGGAAAAGATTGGCTTAAAGTCCAACTTGCTGCAATATTATTTGCAGAGCATCCTTTTTTTTCTGCTAATTCAATAGCTCTTTTTTTTCTCTCCCTATTATCATCGCTATCATAACAACTTATAGGTCCACTAGAATTTTCACCTGGTTTTCTCCAGGATGACTCAGCCTCGGTAATTTTTTTTTCTATTTCTTTTGTAATGTTATCATCTAAAAAATAACCTCTTGCTTGGCTTGACCATGACATATGGGATTTTTGAGTAGTCTTTAGATAATCTAATATTTCATTGTCATTTGATGATAAACATCCATTCCAAAGTGGATTAATCATTTTGGCAAGAGCTAAATTGTTATTTAATATAGACATTTCTTGTTTATTGTTTTTTTGTGCCCATTCATTTCCCTTTTTGAATCTTTCAATAGTCCAATTAGAACCTCCAAATATTTTTATTCTTCCTTTTTCTTTTTCTTCATTCAAAATATCCATAAACTCATCAACTGGATAATCATTATTATCTCGATGCATAATATAAATATCCACATAATCTGTTTTCATTCTTTCAAGAGAAATAGTTAACTGTTTTGAAATAGATTCAGGGTTACAGTCAGGTGTGTGAGCACCTTTACCCAAAATTAGAATATCATCTCTAATATTAT
>CACAAZ010000020.1 GCA_902530685.1 uncultured Alphaproteobacteria bacterium
TCTGAGATAAATACAAGAGAGCTTAACAATCTTATCTTTATTAAAAATAAAATTTTATGTCTTCCTGTAATTGAGAAAAAAAATAGTCATTTAATCTTTAAGCAATTTAAGAGTGAAGAGAATTTTGTAAAAGGATATATGAATATATCAGAGCCCCAACATAAAAATAATATTTTAAATCCTGAATTAATTTTTGTACCTTGTTTAGCTTTTGATAATAAGGGAAATAGATTAGGTTATGGCGGAGGTTATTATGACAGGACTTTTGCTTATTTAAAGCAAATTAATCATAGATTTATCTCTGTAGCCTATGCATATGAAGAACAAAAGTTAGATTACATACCCATAGACAAATTTGATTTTAAAGTTGATTATGTTATTACTGAAAAAAATTTATATAGTTTTCAATGAAAATTCTTTTTATAGGTGATATTGTCGGTAAGTCGTCACGAAAAAAAATTAAAGAAATTATCCCAACACTTAAATCTAAATACAATACAGACATGATTATTGCAAATAGTGAGAATGCCACTTCTGGTTATGGACTTTCTAAAAAGGATGCAGAAGAATTATTTTCCTGCGGATTAGATCTACTTACACTTGGGAACCATGCGTGGGATCAAAGAGATATGCTATCTTATATTGAAGAAAATCCAAAAATAATAAGAGCTTTGAATTACCCTGACGGTGTTCCTGGAAAAGGGTATTATAAGCTCGAACTTTTAAATGGAAAAAAAATTATCGTAGTACAAGTAATTCTTAGATTATTTATGAATTTATCATTAGATGACCCCTTTAAAAGTATAATTGAATTTCTTAAAAAAGAAAAATTAGGTAGCACGTGTGACGGCATAATAATTGATATGCATGGTGAAGCAACTTCTGAAAAAAAGGCATTTGGATATTATGTTGATGGAAAAGTTTCAGCAGTTTTAGGCACACATACTCATGTGCCAACAGCAGACAGTATTATTTTACCTAAAGGTACAGCTTATCAAACAGATGTTGGAATGTCAGGTGATTACAATTCAATAATTGGTTTCGATATAAATAATCCAATCCATGGATTTGTTAAGGGCTATAGAGCAGAAGGCAGATTTACACCTGCTACTGAAAACATAACAGTATGCGGGGCTTTAATAGAGATTGATACTAATACTGGATTAGCCAAAAATATCACCCCAATTCAAGAGACATAATTTACATATATTAGACACATTTATCTAATATTTTATATCTTTACTAACATCGGATTAAATATTTATAAATCTACTCGTAATGGCAGGGCACTCGAAATTTAAAAATATTATGCATCGTAAAGGTGCTCAAGATAAAAAAAGAGCAAAAGTTTTCTCAAGACTTGGAAGAGAAATTTCTGTTGCTGTCAAAGTAGGAGGCGAAGATATTGAGAGTAATATTAGATTAAGATCTGCAATTTCGTCGGCCAAGTCACTCAATATGCCAAAAGATAATATTGAGAGAGCAATAAAAAAAGGTCAAGGAAATGATCCTGATAGCAATTATGAAGAAGTAAGATATGAAGGATATGGCCCTGAAGGTATTGCAATAATAGTTGAGGCACTTACAAATAATAAAAATAGAACAGCTGCTGAGATTAGGTCCTCTTTTAGTAAATATGGAGGTAATTTGGGTGAAACAGGAAGTGTTAGTTTCGGTTTTGATAGATTTGGAAATATCACTCTTGATAAAAACTTAGTAAAAGAAGATCAACTCTTAGAATTTCTTATTGAAAATAATAGTGAAGATTATGAAATTAATGAAACAGAATATTCAATATACTGTGATCAAAACCATTTGCATGAACTTAATGATAAATTAATTAAACAGTATGGTCAGACTAACTCGGCAAATTTAATTTGGAAAAGTAAAAATAATATAAATATTGGAAAAGAAACAGCGGACAAACTATTTAAATTATTTGAAGTTTTAGAAGACAATGACGACGTTCAAGTTGTATCATCTAATTTTGAAGTTGATGATAGTGTTCTATCTAAACTCACAGCCTAATGAAAGGAATATATGCCTGATAAAGCCTGGAAAAAAAGAGAAAGAGATGTTGCAAACTATTTTAATGGGAAAAGGACACCTTTGAGTGGCGGTAATGGTAAGGTGACAAGAGCTGATGTAATCCATGAAGAATTATTTATAGAATGTAAACTAAGAGCAAAACATACAGCAATTAGTTTATGGGATGATACTGCAAAACTTGCGAAAGAGGAGGGTAAAACACCAGTAATAGCATTATGTGAAAAAAATAGACCAGGGTTTTGGGTTATGGTTCATAGTAGCGATCTTGAAAAAATTAAAAAATAATAATTATGGCAGATATTAATAGTACAAATTTATCGACAGAAGCACCAGATTTTTCAATGCTTGCTTTATTCATGCAGGCTGACATTGTTGTCAAATCTGTAATTATAATATTAATCTTAGCCTCTCTTTATTCTTGGAATGTAATTATTTCAAAAATTTTAAGAATTAGACAATTAAAAAAACTTGAAAAAGAATTTGAAGATATTTTTTGGTCTGGAAATTCATTTGAAGATTTATATGAAACTTTAAACTTTAATCAAACAGATCCAAAATCGAAATTATTTTGTGCTGCAATTTTAGAGTGGAAAAAAAGTAAAGCTCAGTTTGAAAATGATACATCTGATATTAATTCTTTAAAAGATAGAATGATGAGATCAATGACAGTTGTTTTCAATAAAGAAAGTGAAAATGTTGAAAGAAATTTAACATTTCTTGCAACTGCTGGATCAACTGCACCTTTTATTGGGTTATTTGGAACAGTTTGGGGTATAATGAATAGTTTTAAATCTATTGCAATAGCTCAAAATACAAATTTAGCAGTAGTTGCCCCAGGAATTGCTGAGGCCCTTTTTGCAACAGCATTAGGTCTTTTTGTGGCTATACCTGCTGTAGTTGCTTACAATAAAATTTCAAACGATTTATCAAAATATTTTATATCCTTGGAAACATTTATGGATGAATTCTCAACAATTTTTTTTAGACAATTAGAGAAAAAATAAATTGATTACTTCAAATAATTTAAACAAACGAAAAAAGCAAAGGTACACTCAAATGAGTGAAATTAACGTTACACCTTTTGTAGATGTTATGCTTGTTTTACTAATTGTTTTTATGGTTACCGCACCTCTTCTAACGGTTGGAATTAAAGTTGATTTACCAAAGGTTAAAGCTACTGCATTAACTGATATTAAAGATCCAATTGAGATAACTGTTAAGTTAGACGGAGAAGTCTACATTGGAGAATCAAAGGTTGAAGTAGAAAATTTAATTCCTCGACTAAACGCTATTACTGAACAAAACAAAGAAGCAAGAATTTATATACGAGGTGATAGAGTGGTAGCTTATGGAAGGATTATGGAAATTATGTCCATAATAAATTCAGCAGGATATATTAAAGTTGCATTAATTACTCAAAATCTTGAGCAATAGATGGATCGTATAAGCTATAATAGTTTAAAAATTATAAACTTTTTTGAAAATTTAAATCCTAAAACATCAGGAATTATTTTTTCAACACTAATACATTTAATTATCCTTTTGTTTATGGTTGGCTTACCAAATTTTTTTTCTACAAAAGAAATCTATGTTCCAAACGTAATACCTATTGAAATACTTAATGTTGACGAAAATACCAATTTGAAAAAATCTGATACTGAAAAACCAGAAAATAAAAATAAGGAAACTATTACTAAGCAAAAAAAATTTAATTCATCAGATCAATTAGAAGTAAAAAAAAATGTTGAAATAAATAAAACTGAAATTGAAGAAAAAACTAATCCAAATCAACCAGTTTTGGAAATGAAACAAACTCCAAATTTAGAAGTTAAGGAAACAAAAAAAGTAGTTATCAAAGAAAAGGAAATTTTAGATGTTAAGAAAAAAGTAGAAACAATTAAAACTGATAAAATCAAACCTAAGCTAAAACCAAAACCAGAACCAAAAATTATTAATAATGAAAATACAAAGTCAGATTTGGACTTAGAAACTAATATAAAGGATAAACCTAAATTAGAAAAAGAAAAATCTATTTCTAAACCTAAGCCAAAGCCTGAAAAAGAATTTAGCATAGCATCTATGTTAAAAGATTTAAGAAATGAGAAAACAAATATAGTAGAAAATGAAACTATAAAAGAAGTTGATGATCTTGAAAATAAAAGTACTGATGAAAGTAATAAAAGTGCAGTTTTATCAATTTCAGAAATAGATTTATTGAGACAGCAATTATCATCTTGCTGGAATGCTCCGGCGGGCGCTGTTATAGAACCAGGGATGGTTGTAAAGATTTCAGCAAAAGTTTTACAAAATATGAAGGTTTCATCAAATAGTGTCCGCATTGTTGACACAAATATAGCTAAAACTAATCCATTTTATGGACCAATTACTGATAGCGCAATGAGAACACTTTTAAATCCAGAGTGTACTCCATTGAAACTTCCTAAAGATAAATATAATTTATGGAAAGATCTTACAATTACTTTTGATTATAGTATTATGAAAGGGTATTAATGAAAATATTTGCTTATTTTACAATAGTTTTATCTTTTAGTTTAAAACTTTATTCTCTTGAAGTTACTTTAACTCAGGGCACTGTAAAACCGACTCCAATTGCTGTTACAGAGTTATACTCTAAAGATACGCAGTTAACTAAAGTAGGTAAAAATATATCAGGTTTAATTTCTGATAACTTGGAGAGATCAGGACTTTTTCTACCAATTGACAAGAGATCATTTATTCAAGATAGTGAGTCACTATCTAATAAACCTAGATTTGAGGACTGGAAGTTAATCAAAGCTCAACATTTAGTTTCTGGAAAAATTTCATCTAATAATAACAAAATTTCTGTTGAATTTAGATTATTTGACGTTTTTCAGCAAAAGCAAATAGTAGGTAAAAAGTATGAGACTACTGAAAAGAATTGGAGAAGAGTTGCACATATAATTTCAGACTCAATTTTTAAAAATATAACAGGAGAGGGTGGGTTTTTTGATACAAGAATTGTTTATGTTGCTGAAACAGGTCCAAAAGATAATAAACAAAAAAGATTGGCAATTATGGATCAAGATCAAGCCAATCATAGATTTTTAACTGATGGATCTTATTTGGTACTTACTCCACGTTTTTCCCCCAATTCTCAAAAAATTACTTATATGTCTTACGTTAAACGTGATAAACCTAGGGTCTATATATTTGATATAGAAACTGGTAAACAAGAAATAGTTGGAGAATTCCCGGGTATGACGTTTGCTCCACGTTTCTCACCTGATGGTTCAAAAATTATAATGTCATACACCGACCCAAATATAGGAAATTCAGAGATATATATTTTAGATCTTAAAACAAGGATTTCTAAGAGAATAACAAATAACTCAGCAATAGATGTTTCTGCAAGTTTTTCACCTAGTGGCAAAGAAATTGTATTTAATTCTGACAGAAGTGGTAGGAGACATCTTTACGTAACTGACTTAAAAAATAGAGATGTAAAGAGAATAAGCAGAGAAAAAGGTAGTTATTATACCCCTGTATGGTCTCCACGTGGTGATATGATAGCTTTTACAAAACAAGAGGGAGGCCAATTTTACATAGGAGTTATGGAAACTGATGGCTCTAATGAAAGAATGATAGCTAAATCTTTTCATGTTGAGGGTCCAACATGGGCTCCGAATGGAAGGTTTCTTATGTATTTTAAAGAAGAAAGAACGGCCGAAGATGGATCTGGTGGTGAATCCAGTCTCTATTCTATTGATTTAACTGGTTTTAATGAGAGAAAAGTAATAACTCCAATTGGAGGTTCAGACCCAGCTTGGTCGCCTCTGATGCATTAATATTAATAATTATTAAAAATATATAGGAAAAATCTATAAAAATGATAAGAAACATCAAGAAATTATATTTAGTTAGCAAAGTATTAAGGGAGCGATTCAATATGTTTTATAAGTTTTTTATTTCAGCAATTATAGTTTTATTTGTTGCCGCTTGTGCAACTAAACCAAAAGACTCTGCAGACGCCAGCGGTTCTGGTGCAACTAATTCAGATAGTACAGTTACAGACGATGGACAAATAACAGAGACCGCAGGTAGCGGTATTGTGGCTGGATCTCAAGAGGATTTAATTGTTAATGTGGGTGATAGAGTTTTCTTTGGATATGATAGTTCAGATTTAGATTCTGATGCACTTGAATTATTGCAAGATCAAGTCGCATGGTTAAAACAAAACAGTAATGTATCCGTTACAATTGAAGGTCATTGTGATGAAAGAGGTACACGAGAATATAACCTAGCTCTTGGAGAAAAAAGAGCTCAGGCTGTTAAGAATTATTTAATTGGCCTTGGCATCAATCCAGATCGAGTATCTACTATAAGCTATGGTAAAGAAAGACCTGCTGTAGTTGGATCAAATGATGGTGCGTGGGCACAAAACAGAAGATCTGTAACAATAGTAAATTAATTAAATCCCTTAATACTTTGGCGCTATTCATAATAGCGCCTTATTTTAATCTTTTTTTAAAATTAATAAAATTCTATGTTTAGAATCTTTTTTTGTTTTTTAATATTTTCTTCATCTGTGTACTCAAATGAGAATCTTTTAACAATTCAGCAACAGATAGAAAGATTACAAAGAGAGGTATCAGATTTATCTCAAATTGTTTTTTCCAATAATGGAAATAACAATACAATATCAGAAAATGATGGCAATTTAGCAACCAATCTTTCTGCAATCGATATGAGAATATATGACATAGAAAAAGATTTAAAAAAAATTACCGCTAATCTTGAGGATGTTTATTTTGAAATTGAAGATTTAGTATTAAAACTCAATAACTTTGAAAATATTATAAATTTATTAGAAATTAAAATATTACAAACTAATTCAGTTAATAATTTAGATAAAGATAATTTAGATTCAGACTCCAGTATGGAAAACACACTTGGATCTTTAAAAATAAATCCTGCAGAAGATACAAATATCAACACAGATAATCAGAATTTAATAACTTCTAATAAAGAAGAAACAAAAATAAAATTTACACCAGAAGAACAATTCCAATCTGCACTTGATAATATAAGAAGTAAAAATTACGAACAAGCCAGAGAGTTATTCATTAGTTTTATAGAGACTTATCCAGAAAACCAATTATCAGGATCCGCACATTATTGGCTTGGAGAATTATATATTCTTAATCAACAATATAGGGATGCCGCCCTTGTTCTTGCAGAGGGTTATCAAAAATTTCCTCAAAGTATCAAAGCTCCTGATATGCTTTTTAAACTTTCACAATCTCTATTTCTAGTAGAAAAAACCTCCGATTCTTGTAAAACATTAGAAAAGCTTATTATAGATTTTCCAAAAAGTAAGATAATTACAAAAGCAAATCAAGAACTGCAAAACTATGGTTGTCTTGAAGACAATCAATGACATTAGACAAAAAAAGTTTCATTAAAAACATTGAGAAAAATTTCAAATTTGAAAAAAATCCAAGTGTCGCCGTATCAGTATCAGGAGGCCCTGACAGCATAGCACTTTTGTTTTTAATTAAAGAATGGACTCAATACGTAAATGGCCATTTAATCTCTTTAATCGTCGATCATAACCTAAGATATGGATCCTCAAATGAAGCTTTAATGGTTTCAAAATATTTAAAAAAGAAAAATATTGATACTAAAATTTTATCAATAAAAAAAATTAATATATTAAATAAAAGCATGAAAGAGGCACGTTTAAATAGGTATAATTTAATTACTGATTATTGTAAAAAAAATAATATTCTTCATCTTTTTGTTGGTCACACGAAGGATGATAATATTGAAACTTTTTTAAATAGAAAAATATCCGGAAGTAATTTTGAGGGTTTGATATCAATGAAAAAAATTTCTTTGATAAATCAAGTCTGTATTATACGGCCATTACTAGAATATTCAAAAAAAGATATTATTAATTTTAATAAAAAAAATAAATATGATTTTATTGAGGATCCATCAAATATAAATCTTAATTATACCCGACCAGTTATAAGAAAATTTCTAAAAGACATTAATGAAAATAAAAGAAGAAAAATTTATTTAGATTTTGCTAAAATTCAAAAAAATTCAAAATTATTTAATCAGATGATTTCTGAAATATTGGTTAATAGTGTTCTTATGGCAAATAAAGAATTTATAAAAATAGATTATGATAAATTTAAAGAAATTCATTATTTAATTCTAACCACTATTATAAAAAGAATTTTTAATTATTTTTTTAGCAAAAGCCTATTTATCAAATCAGAAAAAGTACATATTCTTATTTCCAAACTGAATAGTGATAATTTCAGAACCTTTAACCTTAAAAGCTTATTAGTCAAAAAGGTTAATAATTGTCTTATTTTTTCAAAAAAAATGGACTAATTTTTATTAAACTATTGTGTTTTCTTAATAAATTCCTATTTATATGTATAATGAAAAATATAAGTAAAAATGTAATTCTCTGGATTATTATAGGCCTGCTCCTCATAGTATTATTTAACTTATTCCAAGGAACTAGCACGTCAAAAAATAGCTCTAAAATATCATTTTCTGATTTTATTGCTGCAACTGAAAGTGGAACTGTTTCTGAGGTAAATATCAGCGGAAATAATGTTTCGGGTTTCTTAAATGATGGAAGATCATTTAATACTTATGCTCCTAATTATCCAAATCTAGTCGAAAAGTTAAATGAATTTGGTGTTAAGATTACGGCTGAGCCAGCTAATAGAGCTATGCATCCATTATTAAGTGTTTTGCTCTCATGGTTTCCAATGTTGCTTTTAATTGGTGTATGGATTTTTTTTATGCGTCAGATGCAGTCTGGTGGTGGAAAAGCAATGGGTTTTGGTAAATCAAAAGCCAAACTTTTAAACGAAGCAGTCGGCAAAGTTACCTTTGATGACGTTGCTGGAATTGATGAAGCTAAGCAAGAATTAGAGGAAGTAGTTGAATTTTTGAAAGATCCTCAAAAGTTTTCTAGACTTGGG
>CACAAZ010000021.1 GCA_902530685.1 uncultured Alphaproteobacteria bacterium
ATTTGGAAGACCAATGGGTATCCCGAAGACTGGAATTTTTGGGCTATACGATTTAATTGGTATCGATTTGATGGCTGATGTTTTAAAAAGTTTTATCAAAGAACTCCCAAAAGAAGATCCTTTCCATGAGGTTGCGCAAGAAATTCCATTGGTCACAAAACTTATTGAAACTGGGTATACAGGAAGAAAAGGTAAGGGTGGTTTTTATAGAATGAATAAAACTGATGGTAAAAAAATTCTTGAAGCTATTAATTTAGAAACTGGCGAGTATCACCCAAGTCAGAAAATTAATTTAGGTATGGGAGATAAAATTGACATAAATAAACTCATTCAAAGAAAAGACAAATACGGTGAATATGCAAAATCAATTCTGACAAAAGTAATTAGGTATGCTGCATATTTAATCCCTGATGTATCATCAAAATATATAGACATAGATGATGCACTAAGATTAGGTTTTAATTGGACTGTTGGCCCTTTTGAAATGCTTTCAAATATTGATACAAAAAATTTTATTGATCAAAATACTGATATTAACTTCTTTAAAGATCTAAAGGGAATTTTTGAATTTAATAAAAGACCTGGATATTTAGATTCAAGTATTGATAATTTAAGATCGTTAAATTTACAAAAAACTTTTGAGAACCCTTCTGCTAATGTTAAAAATGCTTCATCATATCAGGTTGTTGAATTTACTACTAAGGCAAACGCTTTAGATACTGACTCTATGTTAGCTTTAAAAGAAGCTGCGCAAAATAATAAAAGCACAATTGTGATTAATGATGCAATGCAATTTTCTGCTGGTGTAAATTTAAATTATGTAATGGAATTTGCTAAAAATAATGAATGGTCTAAAATTGAAAAATTTATAATTGATTTCCAACAGACGTGTAAAACAATAAAATATGCAGATAAGCCTTTTATTGCTGCGCCCTCAGGACTTGCTATTGGCGGTGGTTTTGAAGTGGTATTGCATTGTGATTATAATGTTGCTCATACAAATGTTGTTCTTGGACTAGTTGAATCTTTAGTTGGACTCATTCCTGCTGGTGGGGGTTGTAAGGAAATGCTGTGGCGCTGGTTACAAACTTCAGAAGGTAAGGAAAATTCTGAACATGCGTCTATGAAAGTTTTTGATCTTATTGGTTATGCTATTACTGCTGCCTCACCAAATGAAGCGCTGCCAAATCAATTCTTTTTAGAAAAGGATAAGGTGGTAATAAATAGAGACAGACAATTATCAACGGCTATCGATTTATTAAATAATATTGAGGGAGGGTATGAAAAACCATCTCAACCTAAATTCAATTTAGGCGGTAGTGCTGTTAGAGATAAAATGTTTGAAAAACTTGAAGCACTATATAATGAAAATAAAATTTTAGACCACGGATTAGAAGTAGGTAAGCAAATTGCTTTTGTACTTAGTGGTGGAAATACAAATATTGATAATGAATTAAGTGAAGATGATCTTTATAATCTTGAATTAGAAGCTTTCATGAGACTTATCCAGATGCCTAAAACTCAAGAGCGAATAAAACATACACTTGAAACTGGAAAACCATTAGTAAATTAAATTAATTTCTTGTAGTATTTGATCCTTTTACGAAACAGATGAGTAATTTTGATACAAACTTAGATAAAAATTCAGCCAATTTTGTTCCACTATCACCATTAAGTTTTATAACTCGCGTGAAAGATATTTATCCAAACTATGACTCTTTAGTTTATGGAAAAAGAAGTTACACTTGGCTTGAAACCTATAATCGATGTACCAAGTTTGCTAGTGCATTAGCAAAAAAAGGAATTACAAAAGGAAGTACCGTTTCAATCATAGCGGCAAATACCCCAGAATTATTCGAAGCACATTATTCTATTCCAATGACTGGTGGCGTTATTAATACGATCAATACCAGACTTGATGCAGAAACAATTGCGTATATTCTAGATCATAGTGACGCAAAACTTCTTATAACTGATACTCAATTTTCACCTACAATGAAAAAAGCTTTAAAAATATATGGGAAGAATATTTCCATTATTGACATTCATGATGATCAGGCAGTTTTTAAAGATGGTGAGGGTGAACAAATTGGAGAAATGACATATGAAGAATTTTTACAAACGGGTGATGACAATTATAATTGGTCTTTACCTGAAGATGAATGGCAAGCAATCTCACTAAGCTATACATCAGGCACAACAGGTAAACCAAAAGGTGTTGTGTATCACCACCGTGGATCATATTTAATGTCTACAGGAAGTGTTACGGCATGGAACATGCCTAATAAATTAACATTTCTTTATACTGTTCCAATGTTCCACTGTAACGGATGGGGTTACCCTTGGACAGCCGCTTTAATACATGCAAAAATTATTTGCTGCAGGTACATTGTTGCAAAAGATATTTATAATTTAATAGATAAATACAAAGTAACTCATTTTGGAGGCGCACCTATAGTTTTAAGTTTAATTGCTAATGCTGATGAAAAAGATAAAAAAGAAATAAATCATAAAGTATATGTATTAACTGCTGGTGCTCCACCAACGAGTGCAATTCTTGAAAAGATGGATAACTTAGGTTTTGAAGTTATGCATGTATATGGATTAACTGAAACATACGGTCATATTCTTCAGTGCGCTTGGAATGAAGAATGGGAATCACAATCAAAATCTGCAAAAGCTGATATTAAAGCAAGACAAGGTGTTCGTTACCCAAATACTGAAGAAGTATGTGTTGCAGATCCAGAGACCTATGAAAAAGTTCCAATGGATGGAGAAACCATGGGAGAGATCTTAATTCGAGGTAATGTAGTAATGAAAGGTTATTATAAAAATAAAGAGGCGACTGAAACATCCATGAAAAAGGGATGGTTTCACTCTGGTGATTTAGCCGTTGTCTATCCTGATGGATATATTCAAATAAAAGATAGATCGAAAGACATCATAATTTCTGGTGGAGAAAATATTTCATCTGTGGAAGTGGAAAATGTTGTTGCAAAACATCCAGCCGTTTCCTTAGTTGCAGTAGTTGCCAAGCCAGATGAGAAGTGGGGTGAAACACCATGTGCTTTCGTAGAACTAGCCCCTGGAAAAAATGCCACAGAAGACGAAATAATTCAGTTTTGTAAAGAAAATATGGCTGGATTTAAAAGACCAAAGCATGTAATCTTTGGTGAATTACCAAAAACATCAACTGGGAAGATACAAAAGTTTGAATTAAGAACAAAAGCAAAGGAGTTATAAATGGATCCAAAAACTTATAAATTTGACACACTAAGTCTACATGCTGGTTATCAACCAAGTAAAAACGCTGGCTCAAGACAAGTACCAATTTATCAAACAACTTCATATATGTTTGATGATGTTGATCATGCGGCAGCACTTTTTAATTTAGAAAGAGGCGGTCATATTTATAGTCGTATGTCCAACCCAACAGTACAAGTTCTAGAAGAAAGAGTTTGTGCACTTGAAGGAGGAACAGCTGCTCTTGCAACTGCATCTGGAATGAGTGCAATATTTCTAACTATTATGACCCTTTGTAACGCTGGTGATCACATGGTTGTTTCTTCTCAGCTTTACGGTGGAACTGTAAATTTATTTAGATTAACGCTTCCTAAGTTTGGCATTAAAACAACTTTTGTAAAACCAAGAGATACAGAAGGTTTTAAAAAAGCAATTCAACCAAATACTAAAGGTATTTTTGGTGAGCTTGTTGGTAACCCTGGTAATGAATTGATGAACATGCCTGAAGTTTCAAACATAGCAAAAGAAGCTGGTATCCCACTAATTATTGATAGTACTTATCAAACTCCTTATTTGTGCAGACCTTTTGAACACGGAGCTGACCTTGTTGTACATTCACTAACTAAATGGATGAGTGGTAATGGTTCTTCTATGGCAGGAATATTAGTTGAAGGTGGAACTTTTGATTGGATGCAAAATGATAAATTTCCTTCTATGACAGAACCTTACGAGGGTTATCATGGATTATCATTTGCAGAAGAATTTGGCCCAACAGCTTTTACAATGATGGCAAGAGCTGAGGGTATGAGAGATATGGGGCCGTGTTTAGCACCACAAAATGCATGGAATATTTTACATGGTTTAGAAACCCTTTCTCTTCGAATGGAAAAACATTGTTCTAATGCTTTGAAAATGGTTGAGTATTTATCAAATCATGAAAGCGTTGCTTGGGTTTCTCATGCTAGTGCACCAGGACATCCAGACAAGGAACTAGCAGAAAAAATTCTACCTAAGGGTACGGGGTCAATGATCGCCTTTGGAATTAAAGGTGGCAAGGAGGCTGGAGCTGCATTTATTAACAATGTTAAACTTGCATCTCATTTAGCAAATGTAGGTGATGCGAGAACACTAGTTATACATCCAGCATCTGCAACGCACTCACAAATGGATGAGGCAACTTTAAAATTTGCTGGACTATCTCATGATATGATTAGATTGTCTGTTGGCCTAGAAGACTTTGAAGATATCGTAAACGATTTCGAAGATGGATTTAGAGCTGCAAAAAAACCTCGTTTAGTTGCAAACAAATAAATGAAGTTTAAAGTTCGTGGTATCGATACGTTTGCCTCCACTGGAGGCAGACCTTTTGATAAAAATAAACCTCTTATTATTTTTGTTCACGGTAGTGGACTAAGTCATATGGTTTGGGTTTTACAAACACGTTACTTTGCATTTCGTGGATATAGTGTTTTAGCAGTTGATTTACCAGGTCACGGATTATCTTCTGGTGAAAGTTTAAAAACTATTGAAGAAATGGGAAACTGGGTTGGTGATGTTATTGGTGCAGTTGGATGTAAAGAAGCTTCACTAGTTGGACATTCTCAAGGATGTCTTGTAACAATGGAATGTGTTGCTCAACACCCAGAAAAAATTAAAACGTTAACTCTTATGGGTGGTGCGTCTGCAATTCCGATGAACCCAGAATTATTAAAGCTAGCTGAAGAGAGTAATCCTAAGGCAGTTGATCTTATGATGGATTTTGCTCATGGTCCTGCAGGACATTTTGGAGGTCATCCTGTTCCAGGTTTATACCACCTAAATGTTGGTTCTATGATTGTTCAAAATAAAGAAATTAAAGATACTCTAGGCGTCGATTTTAGAGCATGTGATAATTATAAAAACGGACCTGAGGTTGCTAAAAAATTAGATTTACCAACTCTTTCTATATTAGGCGCACAAGACAGAATGTGCCGTTTAAAAGATGGAAAAATTCTTGCTGATTATATTAAGGGCTCGGAAGTAAAGATTATTGAAGATTGTGGTCATATGATGCTCTTAGAAGAAGCAGATCAAACATTAGAAATTCTAAAGAAATTTATAGCTGAACATTATCCTTTACCCAGTTAGTAAATTTTAAAAATTTTTAATAATTAATATTTCTGCTATTACTAATTTTCTTCTTTATCAGGTCTTGTAAGTTCTTCAAGCTTACGCATTTCTTCTTCCATTTTAAGCTTTTCTTGCTCTTCACGCTTTTTCTTACGTTCCTCAGCTTTCATTTTTAGCTTAAGCTCTTTTTGCATTTTGCGGTCTCCCGCTCTTGATTTGTGATTAAAATGGATACCCATAATATGAGTGTATATACTAAAAAATTAATGATTTATCTAGACTCTAAACATTAATTTCTTGCAAGCCAGACAATAATTACAAAAACAAATATAGCAATAGCTTGAAAAAGTACTCTTAAACGCATTAGTTTATTACTATGATTTTTATTAAGTTTACCATTTATTGCCATTGCAATGACACCAATAACTACCACCGCTAGAGTTGCAGCCATAAATAAAACTAGAACTATCTGCATTGTTCCCATATTTTCATCAATATAAAACTTTTCTTGCATGAAGCAAGAATTCATACATAAGATCAGTATGGATAATATATTATTAGGCCCATCAATATCAAAGCACGATAAACCTAAAAAATTAATGATAATGCTTCATGGTTATGGTGACAATGCTGCTAATTTTATTCATTTAGCAGAACCTCTAGACCAAGATGAATGGGGAATGCACTATGTTGCTTTAAATGCACCAAGTATTATGCCTGGAAATCCAATGGGTTACCAATGGTTTGATTTATACTTGAACGGTGTTTATATTTCTGATGTTGGCCCAAAAGAATTTGAAAATATTAGAAATTCTATAGATGAAAATGTTAAAAAAATTGCTAACACAATATCTCTGATTAGAAATGATTTAAATATAGAGATGAGTGATTGTTTTGTTATGGGTTTTTCCCAAGGAGGAATAATGGCCTTTGAATTGGGTCAATCTTTGTATAAAAAAATTGCTGGCATAGCAATTATTTCTTCAAGAATAATTTCAAGAGAATTTGTTACTAATAATTCATTTTTAGAAACACCAATATTTATATCACATGGTGGACTAGATAATGTATTGCCAATTTCAAATTTCAATCAATCAGTTGAAATTCTTAAAAAATACAATTTCAAATTAGAGTCTCACCTTCTACCAAATGATGAGCATACTATGTCGCAAGAAACAATAACTTTATTACAAAATTTTATTAAAAAAAATATTTAAAGTAATCGAATCTTAATATTATATTACTATCTAAATAATATGACATGGGTAAGTAAAAACTAAAATGAGCACCGCAGAAAATCCAGCTTTGGTTCTAAATGCTGATTTTCGCCCACTATCATATTATCCACTTTCTTTATGTTCATGGCAAGATACAATTAAAGCGGTTTTTCTTGAAAGAGTCTCAGTTATAGAAAATTATGAGCATGATGTTCATTCTCCAAATCTTACTCTCAAGTTACCAAGTGTTATTGCCTTAAAGGATTATGTTACACCTCAAAGAAGACCAGCATTTACTCGATTTAATGTTTTTTTGAGAGACAACTTTACTTGCCAATATTGCACTAACCGTTTTCCAGCAAACGAATTAACTTTTGATCACTTAGTGCCTAAATGCCTAAATGGAAAAACTACATGGGAGAATGTAGTATCTGCATGCACGTCCTGTAATTTAAAAAAAGGACGAAAGCTTATTCAAAATACAGATATGAAACTTTTTAAAAAACCTTTACGACCATCATCAATTCAACTACAAAATAATGGAAGAAATTTCCCTCCTAATTTTTTACATGAAACTTGGAGAGACTACTTGTATTGGGATACAGAATTAGAAAACTAAATTTTTTTTGAGATTGCAATTGCCGTTTTACAACCAAGTTCGATTACTTTTGACATAATTTTATAACCTGGTGCACTTTCAGCATCATGTTCTATTCCAATATCATGATGCTCTAGTTCATCATCTCGGAATTTAGAAATTATTTTTTTTAAATCTTTTTGATCATCACCTAAAAGATCTAACTGCTCTTGATAATGTTCACCAATAACTTTTTCTACAGCAACTGTACAAGCCATCGCAGCTTTTTCGCCCAATAATGCAGTAGAAGCTCCAAGTGCGAAACCTGCAAAATTCCATAATGGCAGTAAAGCAGTTGGTCTAACACGATGTTCTAATATTAACTCGTTGAACTTATCTATATGTTCTTGCTCTTGATCAGCCATATGTTGGATTATTTTTCCTAGCTTGGAGTTTTTTCCAAATATTGCAATTTGACCATCATAAATTTTAGTAGCTCCAAATTCACCAGCGTGGTCGACCCTTATAATTTCCTCTAAAACTTCTCTATGAGTTGTTTTACTTGCTGAAGAGTTTCTTCTAGATGCTTTTTTCTTTTTTAAAACCATTGTTTCTTAAAATATAAATAGCATTAAAAATAAAAATAACTAGTAAAACAAGTGTATTAATTGAAGCAGCAGAAATTCCAAAAAAACTCCAAATTACTTCATCGCAACTGATCACCTGCTTAGATAATATCTGTGCTTTAAGGTCTGAAACACTTTCACTACTTGTTAGCATTGTTGAGCAACCTGTTGGTCCTTTAAGAATTTTATTTTCAACTCCAACATGCCATATAGAATAGAAAAGACCGTAAACTGATGCAAATTGAATTACTAGATAAAGCCAAATTTTACTTAAACTTTTTAACAAAAATACGAAAACTAAACATATTAAAATTAAATAATATGGGTGTCTTTGCTTCAAACATAGTTCACACGGCTGAAGACTAAAAAAATGTTCTGCAATCAATGCTGATGATATTGATATGATCGAAATTACAAATAAAAGAGTGGTCCAATTACGAATTATCATAAATATCTAATTATGAAA
>CACAAZ010000022.1 GCA_902530685.1 uncultured Alphaproteobacteria bacterium
TTATAGAACCTGCTTGCTAAGTTTTCATTTATCATTGCTTCAGAATTAGCAAAGTAAGCAAGTACGTGTTTTATAAAATGCTTTTCACCATCATTCAAAGTTTCAAGATCTCTTAAATCATCCTGTAGTGATACCTCTTCTGTTGTCCAAAAGGCTTGGATATGTTGTTTATATCTATCCCAAATTTCTTGATTTTTTATTGGAAAAATTGATTTAACGCCTTTTGATATCATTTTATTACTCCTTTTTTATGCACTACAAGTTTCGCAATCTTCAGGTTCGTTACTTTGCTTTATAGTGGTACTTACGTAAGCATCCTTAGCTGCTTTTTCAGAAGATACTGTAACCTTTACAGCATCGACTGCAGATCTACTTCTTAAATAGTACATTCCGGTTTTAAGGCCTTTTTTCCAAGCGTACATATGCATTGAATTAACTTTTCCAAATGTAGGCGTGGAAAGCCACAGGTTCATGGATTGTGTTTGGTCGATAAATGGCGCTCTGTCGGCCGACATATCGATAACAGTTTTTTGAGAAACTTCCCATACTGTTTTATAAATTTCTTTAAGTTCAGTTGGAATTTCATTGATATTTTCAACAGATCCGTTTTCTAATATTATTTTATCTCTCATTTCTTTATTCCACAGACCTCGCTCAGATAGTTCGTTTACTAAGTATCTATTTACAAGTAAGAACTCACCAGAAAGTGTTTGCCTTTTATATATATTAGAAGTTTGTATTTGGAATGTTTCGGTATTACCAAGTATAATGCCAGTTGACGCAGTTGGCATGCAAGCTGTAGTTAATGAATTTCTCACACCATGTTTTTTTATTTTACCTCTAAGTGCATCCCAATCCCATTTTGATGAAGGGTTAACATTCCAAAGATCAAATTGAAATTTACCTTCTGAGATTGGAGAGTTTTTAAAAGTTTCGTATGCGCCTTTTTCTTTCGCTAATTCGCATGACGCCTCTAAAGCGCCAAAATAAATTGTTTCAAAAATTAACTTGTTTATTTCTTTTGCCTCTTCCGACTCATAAGCTATTCCCAGCTTAAAATAGACGTCTGCAAGTCCTTGTATCCCTAAACCTATTGGCCTGTGTTTATTGTTTGATCTTTCAGTTTTATCAGTTGGATAAAAATTTATATCAATTACTTCATCTAAATTTCTTGTAGCTAACTTCGCTGTTTTATAAAGAGCATCATAATCATATATTAATTTCTTATCTGATTTTTTTACAAACTTCGGTAACGCGATTGATGCTAAATTACATACCGATGTTTCATTCTTATCGGAGTATTCAACTATTTCGGCACAGAGGTTTGATGATTTAATGATGCCGATATTTTTTTGGTTAGATTTATTATTAATAGAGTCTTTATAGAGCATATAAGGTTGCCCAGTTTCTATTTGTGCCTCAATGATCTTTGACATCAAATCTCTGGCCTTGATTTTCTCTAAATGCTTAATTTCACTTTCATATTTTGTGTACAGTTTTTCAAACTCATCACCATATAAGTCTGAAAGACCTGGGCATTCATGTTCACTCATTAGAGTCCATTCCTCATCATTTTCTACTCTTTTCATAAATAAATCTGGTATCCATAGAGCATAAAATAAATCCCTAGCTCTAAATTCTTCCGCACCAGTATTTTTTCTTAATTCTAAAAATTTTTCAATATCAGCGTGCCAAGGTTCTAAATAGACTGCAAATGAACCCTTTCTTTTTCCACCACCTTGATCAACAGATTTAGCAGTTTCATTAAATATTTTAAGAAATGGAATTAATCCATTTGATTTACCATTAGTTGATTTTATTCTGCTACCACTTGCTCTAATATTGTGAGCATGCATGCCAATACCACCTGCTGTTTTTGAAATTAATGCACAATCTTTAATAGTATTAAAAATACCCTCAATAGAGTCATCTTCCATACCTATCAAAAAACAAGAAGATAGCTGCTGCATTTTTAGTCCACTATTAAACAATGTTGGTGTAGCATGCGTATACGTGCCACTCGACAAACTTTTATAGGTTTCTTTAATCCTATCTAAATTGAACTCATTTCCAGTAACAGTTAGTGTTACCCTCATCCACAGATCCTGAGGTCTTTCAATAGTTTTATTATCAAATTTTAAAAGATATGCCCTTATTAAGGTTGTAAGAGCAAAGTAATCAAAAGTATAATCTTTATCATAATCAATAATTGATTCTATAGCGTCGGCGTTATCTACAACTTTTTTATAATATTCTTGTTGTAATAAACCGTCTTCATATAAGTTTTTAGTGGCTATTATAAACCCTGGTGTTTCTTTATGTAAAGAATTAACTTTTATTCTTGCTGCAAGATAAGAGTAATCAGGATGTTCTACGGTTAAAGCTGCAGCTGTTTCAGCAAGATAAGTATCAATTTCAACAGAACTAATATCACTATACAAACCAGGAACAGCCTTTTGAACAACAACTATTGGATCAATATTTAAACCTGTAGATAAAACAGAAACCCTATTTGTAATTTTGTCTAAGGATATTGGTTCTTTACTTCCATCTCTTTTTGTTACCATCATTGAGGAGGCTTTTTCACCGACCTGTTCCTTAAGTTTTTTTGTATGATATCTTGAAGCAGCCCTTTGTTCTCTATACAGCACATACGCCCTTGCTACTTTATGATACTCATCTCTCATGAGAGCCAACTCAACTTGGTCTTGTATATCCTCTATATGAATCATATCACCATCAGCTATTCTTCTTGTGAGAGCTGAAACTACCTTATGGGTAAGGGATTCTACTGTTTTATGTATTCCTTCTTGCTGTTCTTTTTCTTTATTTTTATCATTCCTAATTTTTGTTTGTGCAAGAAATGCTTTTTTTATAGCATTAGAAATTTTATCTGATTTAAAAGGAGTAATAGCTCCATCACGACGAACAACGCTTAATGTTAAAATATTTACACTTTTTCCTTCTAAAACTTCTGCTGATACCTGTACATTGTCTGACATTAAACTCTATCCATTTTTAAAAAATTATTGTCGAAAAACACAATATGTAGTGCCGCCGAAAAAGGACAATACAACATTTGCCATATATCGCAATAAGAACAAAGCATGAACATAAATGTTTTTTTTATCATGTCAATTCTATATTTAATTTAATTAAGTCGAAGTAAAACAAGTTATTGATTTATTTGCATTTACTTATCAACCTTTGTCACAAGTTATTATATGTTTAAAATAAATTTTATATTTGAACTTAAATATGCCATAAAATTTGTTTAATTTTCCTTATGACAAAGATAGCTTTAGTAGATGATGAAGAGTCGATTCTAACATCTGTCTCCCTTTCCCTTGAAAGTGAAGGTTTTTCAGTAGATACATTTTTGAATGGAGAAGAGGCCTTGATAGCTCTGGAATCAGATAATTATGACCTAGGATTATTTGATATAAAAATGCCTAAAATGGATGGAAATGAATTACTTGCCAAAATTCGAGCCAGTAAGAAAGACAGACTTAAAGAATTGCCTATAATTTTTTTAACCTCAAAAGATCATGAACAAGATGAAATTATTGGTTTAAGAATGGGTGCAAGTGATTATATAAAAAAACCATTTTCTCAAAAATTACTTAATGAAAGAGTAAGAACAGTTTTAAGAATACATTCAAATCGTGCAGGTAACAACTCTGAAACACAAATTAAAAAAAACTTAATAAAGGGTGATTTAATTCTAGATGATGATAAACAACTATGTTTTTGGAAAAATCAAGAAATAGAACTTACAGTTGCAGAATTTAATTTAATTAAATCTCTTGCTAAATATCCAGGAGTTGTAAAAGATAGAAATCAATTAATGGATGCTATGTATGGAGATACAATATATGTTGATGATAGAACAATCGATAGTCATATTAAACGATTGAGAAAAAAATTTAAGTCTTTTGATGGTTCATTTGATCAAATAAGAACCAGATATGGATCTGGTTATTCTTGGCGTGATTAGTAAAAACTTGTTTTTACTTTCAAATTATAAACTTTCTATTCAATTATTAGTAGTTAATTTTCTTATCGTTTTTTTTGGTTTAATATTTCTTCTAATATTTAATTATTTCTTAATATTAAATAATGATAAAATTAAAAATGAAAATATCTCCTCTAAGCTTGAGTTGAAAAAAGTTACTAATTTTTTACAGAACAATGCAATTATTAGGGTCCCATTGTATCAAACAAATTATAGGTGTAGATATCTGGATAAAAACATTGATCAAGAATTATATAAAAAAGAAAATTGTGATAAGGATAATCAAAATATGGATAATCTGGAGTTATCCAATCCTGTGCTTGAAAAATTTACGACTGAACAATTTATTATACAAAATTATATAGATAACAAATTTAGTATCAAAGTTTATAATGATAGCTGGATAAAGGTAGCAGATTCTCAAAGTTTTTTCCCTTCTGATGCAGTAAGTGAAACTGATTTAAGAGACAATCAAAAAAAAAATTTAAATATTTACAAGCAATATAGACAAAGTTATTATTCTTTATTTTATTTGACATATTCATATATTTTAAAAAAAAAATTCATAAAAATTGCTAAAAAAGAAACTCACAATATTAATATTGTATCCGAAACAATAAGAAAAAAAAATTTAATAGAAAAGTTATATTTTAATAAGGATTACGATATTATTAAAGTTTTAGCAGCGCCTATTTTATTTAACAATAACGTTTATGGTGTCACAATACTGACCTATGAATTAATTTCTTCAAATGATGAACTTGCATTACTTTCAATTAATCTTCTGAATTTTTTTCTAATATTAGAAATTATTATATCTTTTTTATCATTCATTTTTCTAAGAGGTCTTATAAAGCCTTTAAATATTTTAACTAATTTGACTGTATTAGAAAGAGACAAAATAAAAAAAATTAAAAATTATAAGTATCCTAAAAGAGGTGATGAGATTGGAATATTGTCTAATCAAATACAGACAATGTCAAAAGACTTGAAATCGCAAATGGAACAGTTGGAAAAATTTTCGACTGATGTTGCCCACGAGTTAAAAAACCCTCTAGCAGCTATTAAATCCTCAAGTGAATTATTATTAAAAAATAAAATTTCTGATGAAAATAAAATAAAGGTTATAAAAAATTTTAATAAAGAAGTTGATAGGATGAATAGATTAATTTCTGATATTTCAAATTTTTCTCGAACTATGTCAGAAATTGAAAACGAGGATTTTAAAATAATTGATTTAAATAAATTTCTAAGAGATTTTAAAACTAATTATCTGGGTAATTCAAAAAATATTAAATTGCAATTAAGCCTTAAAAACGAAAATTTAAATATACTTGTAAATGAGGATAAGTTTTTGCAAGTATTGCTAAATATAATTGAAAACAGTGTATCAATATCTGAAAGTAATTCATCCATTTTAATAAAATCAAAAAAAATAAATAATTTACATGTCTATTTAAAAATATATGATCAAGGCCCTGGTATACCTTTCGATCACAAAGATAAAATTTTTAATAGATTTTACAGTGATAGAGCAAAATATAAAAATAAACATTCTGGTTTAGGTCTTTCAATTTCAAAAGAAATTATAAAATCATTTAGTGGTTCAATAGAATTAACAAAAAGCGATAAATTAGACTTTGGAGGTGCTTGTTTTCTAATTAAATTACCTTTAAGAAAGTAACATAATTTAATCTACAAGGTGGAATATGAGCGACGACTTTAAAGTTAAAGATATTAGTTTAGCAGATTTTGGAAACAAGGAAATAGCAATAGCAGAGACTGAAATGCCTGGTTTAATGGCTTTGAGAGAAGAATATAAAGATACTAAACCCTTAGCAGGCGCTAGAATAGTCGGTTGTCTTCATATGACCATACAAACAGCAGTACTAATTGAAACACTTGTTTATCTTGGAGCAACAGTAAGATGGAGTTCTTGTAATATTTTTTCTACACAAGATCATGCTGCTTCTGCAATTGCCGCTAAAGGTATTCCAGTTTTTGCATGGAAAGGTATGACTGAAGAAGAGTTTTGGTGGTGTATAGAAAAAACATTAGAAGGGCCTGATGGATGGAAACCAAATATGATCCTTGATGATGGCGGAGATGCTACAAAAATAATCCATGAAAAATATCCAAAAATGCTTGAAGACATCTTGGGTTTATCTGAAGAAACTACGACTGGAGTCCATAGACTCAAAGAAATGGAAAAAAATGGAACTCTCAGAGTGCCAGCAATAAATGTCAACGACTCTGTAACAAAATCAAAATTTGACAATTTATATGGATGTAAAGAAAGTTTGGTAGATGGCATTAGAAGAGGTACCGATGTTATGATGGCAGGCAAAGTTGCTGTTGTTGCTGGATATGGTGATGTAGGTAAAGGATCTGCTGCTAGCTTAAGAGGTGCTGGAGCAAGAGTATGTGTTACTGAAATTGACCCAATAAACGCGCTGCAAGCTGCAATGGAAGGATATGAAGTCGTAACTATGGATGATGCTTGTGAGTATGGTGATATATTTGTAACTGCAACTGGAAACTTAGATGTAATTACTCAAGACCATATGAGAAAAATGAGGGATCGTGCAATTGTATGTAACATAGGTCATTTTGATAATGAAATACAAACAGAAGCACTTCAAAATTATAAATCAGATGAAATTAAACCACAGGTCAGAGAAGTTGAATTTCCAGATGGAAAAAAAATCCTTCTTCTCTCTGAGGGAAGGCTTGTAAATCTGGGCAATGCAACTGGCCACCCAAGTTTTGTTATGAGTGCTTCTTTCACAAATCAAGTCTTAGCTCAAATTGAACTATGGAAGAATTCAAAAAATTATGAAAATAAAGTCTATGTTTTACCAAAACACTTAGATGAGAAAGTTGCCTCTCTTCACTTAAAGAAAGTAGGAGCTAAACTTACTGAACTAACAGATAAACAGGCGGAGTATATTGGTGTTAGTAAAAAAGGCCCCTTTAAAGATAACACTTATAGATACTAAGGAGAAAATATGAATAGATCTTATTTGTTTACTAGCGAGTCTGTTTCAGAAGGACATCCAGATAAAGTTTGTGACAGAATTTCAGATATGGTTGTTGATACTTATTTATTATCTGGTGACCCACAAACACGCGTAGCTTG
>CACAAZ010000023.1 GCA_902530685.1 uncultured Alphaproteobacteria bacterium
ATGTTCAAGAGTCTAGATTTACAATTCCTGAAATTAATAAACATATAAATAATTTAAGTTTAAAATTTTGTGGTTTTGAAAATAGACAATTAATAAATTTATTCAGTAAAACTTATAGAAATCACAAAGATTTATATAATTTAGATCTATGGAATAAGTTTGAGCTAGATAATCCTCGTATATTTGCGGGCATGTATCAATTTTGGTGTCAAAAAATATAATATTTGAAATAAATGAAGATTTTAAAAAATATAAGTATTGTTTACTAACTAAATTTTACTCATTTCATTGTTATAATTTTTATTTTATAATAAATTTAAATTGGGGATGGATTTAAGATATTGGATATTTCAAATAATTTCCCAAATCCTTTTAGATTAGTTGATACATTAATTCTGCGTAGACAACTCCACATCATTGCTTGATTAGAGCTAATAACTGGCTTTTTTACTTCATCCTCAATTTCTTGAAGGATATCAATGGTTCTTATTCCTCCGCAACTAATGAAAATAGCATCGGCATCAGGTCGATCAAGTGATATCGCAAATTCTTTAATATAGTTAGGTGTTATATTTCCCATAATAGAGCCATCATCAATTTGCATTCCTTTAATATCAAGAACATTAAATCCTTTATTAATTAAAAATTGGTATTCAAGATTGTTAACCTCGTCAATATAAGGTGTGGCAACAACTATTGAATTTGTATTTAAACTACGGAGTGCATCAATAACTCCTGTTACTAATGTCATTGGTTTAGATTTAGGAGCACCCAATCGTATTTGTTGTGCAATTTTTTGCTCACCAATAACAATTGAACCTGAAGTACAAGCATAACAAATTAAATCAGTTGGAGCATCAGGTTGAATTAAAGAAGCAGCATCAGCCATTGTATCTATGTGTTTATGAAGACCTTCAACTGTAATTTCATTTGGACTAGCTACGGGAGCCACAGATATAGCAACACCTTTTGGAGCTAATGTTCTTAGGTTTTCCTGCATAACTGTGTCTGTTGCCATAACAATAAATCCCAAAGAACCGAGGTAACCATAAGCATTACCATATTTAACTTTAGATTTTTCTAACAATACATTTTGCTCATTTAACATTTAAATATCTTATTCAAAAAAATAAATTAGGTCAATCTAATGGAAATAATGGCGGAGAGAGAGGGATTCCAACCCTTGGTAGTATTGCTACTACACACGCTTTCCAAGCGTTTCAATTAAAAAAAATTTAGTAATTAAAGTATAATTTCAGATTAATTTTATAATTATCAATTTTGTAAGTGTGACCAATATGTGTCTAAATAATTATTAAATTACATTTGGAGGAATAAGCACAAGTTTACCGGTATATTTTTTACTTAAAAAATCATCTTGTGCTACTTTAATATCTTTTAAAGGGTAAATGTTTGCAACCATGGGAGAAATTTTATTTTGCTCGATATAACTAATTAAATTTGAAAATACTTCCTTAGGTTGTTTTGTGCATCCATAAAAAGTTAAATCCTTTAAATATAAAGTTCGTACATCTAATTCTACTAATGGTCCTGCTATAGCGCCTGCAGTTAAATAACGTCCCTCTGGTTTTAAAATTTCTAGAAGCTGTCCCCATTGATCACCTGCTACTAAATCAATCACAACATCGACTGAATTTTTCCCCAACTCTTGAATTATATTAGAATTGCGGTCAATTACTTTATCAGCACCTGCTCTTAAAACATCTTTGTGTTTATTTTCTGAACACTGAGCAATTACTTTTGATCCTCGTAATTTTGCTAGTTGAATAGCAGCTGATCCAACTCCTCCAGAACCTCCTGTAATAAAAACAATTTCATCTTTTAATTTTGAACGATATAATAAACCTTCAGCAGTAGAATAAGCACAAGGAATAGATCCAAGTTGAACATCTGACCAATTTGAAATTATAGTGAAAGCTTCAGAAGATCGAATTGAGGTGTATTGTGCAAATCCTCCATTACACTCAGATCCTACTGTCCAAGATGAATAGCTATCATGATTAAAAGGAACTTCTTGCATTGTTCTTACAATAACACGTTCTCCAATTCTTTTTTTATCTACTGATTTTCCTGTCCCTACAATAATTCCACAAATATCTGCTCCTTGTATAATAGGAAAATTTATTGGATTTCCTGACCAACTACCATCATTACTATTCTCAACTGAAGATTTTGAATACCAACCAATTCTTGTATTTATATCAGTATTATTTATGCCTGCAGCTTTTACGTTAATAAGCACTTCATCATCTTTTGGTGTAGGAACTTCAACATCAGATCTATATTCAAGTTTCTCCATTCCACCATGACCGGTTAATACAACAGCATTCATTAGTTTTGGAATAGAAAAATTCATTAATAATTAATTTATCACAATAGAAAAAAAAGTTAACTCAAAGTGTGAACGATGAGTGAGCCTATCTTATTTTTATTGATTAAAGTTAAATAAATATTCAAATTTATGGCGGAGAGAGAGGGATTCGAACCCTCGGTAGTATTGCTACTACACACGCTTTCCAAGCGTGCTGATTAAACCGCTCTCACATCTCTCCTAAATTTTTTATATGGATTACCACAATATAAATATTGATAATAGGTATTTATTTAATCGAAAATGTGATCAATTTGTGATCATTTATGATAAGATAAATAAATGAGGATCATCACATTATTTATTTTTATTATATTGTTTTGTTTTAAAACTTATAGTTTTCAACCTTATAATACTTCATTATTTTTTTCTTATGATTGCTATGTCGAAGATATAGTAGGGTTTGTATACAATCCTAAAAAGGCTGGAAAAGTTTATTTGAAAGATTCCAATAATAAAAATTTTAAACTTTATATTTGGCAACATAATATTAACAAAGATTTTGCAATAAGTATGGATGGAAATGATGAAGTTTATTTGATGTGGGACTCAAGTTTTAGTAAAGATCCTAAAGGTCCTTGGATAATTATGGAACAGTTTTTTGTTCTAAATTATATTGATAATAATAAAGATAGGTTTCATTTTTATGATACTGTCTTGGGTGATATTGGATCTAAAAGAGGATTTTCCCCAGGCTATTTATTTGAAGGTATTTGTAAAAGAATCTAATGACTAAAAATAACAAATTGGTAAACAAAAATTGGACTTACTTTGGTGAAATTAAAAATGGCAAACCTAATGGTAAGGGGAAAAAAGAATTTTTCATTCAAATAAAAGAAAAACTAGAAAAAAAAATTGAATTAAAAGATCATGAGTTTTTAAGTAGATTGAGTGGTTTAGCTTTAGATAATTTTATAGATGAAGTAAGAATTTTAGAAGAAGGTACTTATTCCAAAGGTGAATTAAATGGTATGGCAACAATAGCTTTTAAGTCAATTCAATTAGTTGAACAATATCCTGATGAAATAGATGAAGATTTAGATTTTTTTTATTGTATTTTTAAAGATGGAATTATGCATGGAAAGGCTATGCTTTTACCAAATAATAGAAAAGATAAAATTGAGATATTTGATTTTGATAATGGAGAAATGTATTATCTTGGAGAATTTGAATTTGATGATCCACTTGTACATGAAACAAATAAATATTTAGGTTTTGATTATTAATGAAAAAAAAAATAAAATTTAAAAATGGTGATGAGTATTTTGGACAACAAAAAAAGGGGCTACCACATGGAATTGGGAATTATAGATGGTCAGATGGTAGTGAATATAAAGGTTATTGGAAAAATAATAAAATGCACGGAAAAGGCACTCTCTATGATGAGGAGGGTAAGCATATTGGAATTTGGAAAAATGGAAAGTCAGTTTCTGGAAAGACTATAGGAATTGATGGTTCTGTTTATAAAGGAGAGTGGTCAGAATTTAATATAGCAAATGGATACGGTATAAAAAAATACAAAGATGGAGCTGTAGAAGAAGGGATATTCAATAACAGTTTGTTTAATAAAGGTGTTTTAAAACTTGAAGATGGATCCACGCAAATTGGAGAATGGGATAATAATTATAATAATATTTCCATATCCTGCTACACAATGTTTATTGATAAAAAAAAATCTCATGAATGTAGATGGTATGGTGATTTTAAAATAGATAAAAAAAAATTTTTAGTTGGTGAAGGTATTTGTATAGAAACCAAGCAAAGTAAACCGAGTTATTTTGCAGTACAAATTGGTAAATTTATTAATGGTTCTTTAAAAGGTTTTGGTCAACAAATTAATTTTAAAAATAAAACTTTTAAAGAACCGATTAGCTTTAATGTTGGAAAATTCAATAATGGTGTATTGAGTGGGGAAGGCTTAATTTTCCAAAAACCTTTTGATACATATGAAAAAGGAAAAATTAAAGATGGGAAAATTAAAAAAGTTAGTACGCATGAAATGACAAAAAAAATTTATGAGGAATATGTTAAAAAAGCAGAGAACTTTTTAGTCTCAAAAAAATATAGTTATTTAACAAAAAATTTAAAAAAATATAATAATTATATTTGAGCTTCTGTTTTATCTGACCAAAGGCGTGCGTCTGATTTTTTCCAGAAAGTTTTACTAACGTGTATCCTCTTTCGTCTAACGATAGCTTGCCAGCGTTTTCGTAATTTTCTAATCGTAGCCATATTTTATCCTTTCTAAGTGTGATCAATTTGTGATCACTTTATTATTAACGTTATAAAAATACAGAATTTATAGGAATTAAGTTATTTTAGTCGCGCTACAAGACGAGCTTTCCAAGCGTGCTGATTAAACCACTCTCACATCTCTCCTATTTTACTAACCCATTTATCACATAATTTATTTCTAAAATATAAATTAAAATAAAACTGCGATCAAATTTTAATATTTTTTAAATTTATATTATTAAAAAAATAATTGATAAATATCTTTTCAATTTTAAAGCATTTAAAAAAAGTATTTTATCATGAAATATGTATGTTTTGATTTGCTTTTTTTAACATGTATCTTATGAATATAAGATATTGCATTTAAGATCTCAAACTTACTAGAAGTACTTATTAGAAAATCTAACAGAGGTTCTATTAATTATGATAAGAATTCATTTCACTATATAATTAATAGAATATATAAAGAATGTTACTTTCAATCCATGAATAAAGAAACTCAAAGCCTTAGTATTGTAATACCAGTATATAATGAAGAAAGAACAATATTAAATATTTTAGAAAAAATAAAAATTCTTAAAATAGAATGTGATACTGAAGTAATTATAATTAATGATGGTTCTTCTGATAACTCAAAAAAAATTATAGATGAAAATAAGCACCTATATACTAAAGTAGTACACTTAAGTAAAAATTCTGGAAAGGGAAAAGCAGTTATAGAAGGTATTAAAAATAGCTCTAATGAATATATTTTAATACAAGATGCAGATTTAGAATATGAACCAAAAGATATTTTGGTTTTTTTAGAAGAAAATAAAAAAATTAAATATGACTTGATAATGGGAAGTAGATTTATTGGCAGACAAAGGTCAGTACTTCATTTCTGGCATATGATTGGAAACAAATTTATAACACTTTTATTTAATTTGATAAATAATACTACATTTACAGATATTTATTGTTGTTATTGCATGTTTAGGAGAAGTTTAATTGATGTAAAAAAACTTAAATGCCATAATTGGGGTCAGCAAGCTGAAATATTAACATATGTAGTAGATAAAAAATCTAAAATTTTTGAAATAGGAATTAGTTATCATGGAAGAACATATGATGAAGGAAAGAAGATTAGATACTATGATGTTTGCTCAGTAATTTATTGGATAATTTTTACTAAAATAAGAAAAATATTTATATGAAATGCAAAATTTGTGATTCAAGTCAACTTATTGAAATAATTAACCTTGGAAAACAGCCATTAGCAAATAAATATCCTAAAAATAGAATAGAAATTAACAATGAAAAAAAATTTAATTTAAAAGTCTTGTTTTGTAGAAAATGTAGGGCTGCTCAAATTAAAAAAATAATTGATAGGAATATATTATTTGAAGATTATTATTATCTATCCTCTGTTAATAAAAAACTAAAACAGCACTTTGAAGAATTAGCTTTAAAAATAAACAAATATAATTTCGTAGTAGATATTGGATCTAATGATGGAATATTACTAGCTCCACTTAAAAAATTAAAAGTAAAGTCAATAGGCATAGATCCTTCAATTAATGTTGGCAAAATTGCTAACAATAGGGGGTTAAAAACCTATATTGGTTTTTTTGATGAAACTATAATAAATAAAATATTAAAAAAACATCAAAAACCTGATCTAATTGTAGCATCAAGTGTTGTAACACATTTAGAAAATCCAAAAAGGTTTGCTAAAAATATAAAAAAATTTTTAGAAACTAATGGTGTGTTGATTATTGAAATAGAATATCTTCTCCATTTTTTAAGGAATCTAGAATTTGAAAGATTTTATTTCGATAGACCATTCTATTACTCTGCAAATTCGATTAATGAACTTTTTGAAAAAGTTGGTATGAAATTATATGATATTGAAAAGTTAAATATACACGGTGGGGCACTAAGATGTTATATAAAAAACTCTTTTGAATGTAAGGTATCCAAAAGATGTAAAAAAATACTAACTGAAGAAAAAGAAAATTTAAATACAAAATTTTTAAAATCTTTTAATAATGAAATTTCAAATCATTCAATTTTGTTGAGAAATCAACTAGTTAATCTAAATAAAATGGGTAAAAAAATAATAGGTTATGGTGCTCCAGCGAGAGTATCTACTATCACCAATGTATCTAAAATAAATTCAAACTTAATAAAGTATATTATCGATGATAGTCCTTTAAAACAAAATAGATTTACTCCTGGAATGCATATTAAGATTTTACCAAGAAAAAAAAATTTAAATCATTCAATAAATGTTGTTATAGTGTTTGCTTATGAGTATTTTAAAGATATAAAAAAATATTTTAAAAATAAAAAAGTTACATTTTA
>CACAAZ010000024.1 GCA_902530685.1 uncultured Alphaproteobacteria bacterium
TTTCAAGAATAAAGAATTCGCCCTCACATTTGCCAATAAAGTCCATTTTATTTTGTTTAAATTTTGCCAAAATAAAAGCTAATCAATTAACTGCGATTGGAATTGCATGGAATAGTAAAAAATATATTCATGAACAACCTAAGTTACTTAAAAGAATTCGTTTAGAATACAATGATACTGATGAGTATAACCAGCTTCATGAAAATAAATTACTGAACTCTTTTAATCCTAAAATGATTACAGAATCTCTAAGATTTAGCCTTGCAAAATCAAAAGAATATATCGATGTCAAAAAAATAGTTTTTCTTGACCATCATCTTTGTCACGCAGCAAGTGCTTTTTATGCTTCAAATTTTAAAAAAGCAGCAGTTTTTACAATTGATGGAAGTGGTGAAGAAAATTGTACTGTCGAATGGTTGGCAAATGATCAAAAGTTTAAAAAAATACGAACTCATGATCTTCCTAATACACTTGGGGGATATTATGGCACCTTTACTGAATTTCTTGGATTTAGATCTGATTCTGAGGAAGGAAAATTAATGGGTCTTGCCCCATATGGAAAATTTGACGAAACTATTCAGGCAAAATTATCAAATTTTCTTAAATTTGATGTTAGAGATGGAAGCTACTCTATTGATCCTAAATTTCGTTTTTATGGAAACAGAACATTCAATTCAAAATTTACCGATTTGCTTGTAGATCAATTCGGTTCCAATAGAGCTCCGTTTGAACCAATAACAGAGTACCATAAAGATCTAGCATTTAACGTCCAGTGGAGACTAGAACAAGTAGTTTCATCAATGATAAACTTTCGAATAAAAAAAGAAAATCTGTCTGATGTCTGTCTTGCCGGTGGTGTAAGTATGAATTGTAAAATGAATGGAATAATTAGTAAATTAAATAAAGTAAAAAATTTGTATGTTCAACCCGCATCCTCTGACAATGGAACGGCACTTGGAGCAGCATGTCTTTTATCGAGAGATGATAAAAATAAAATTTTTAATATTATGCCTCACGCATATTGGGGGCCAGAATATAATGATAATGAAATTTTAGATGCTATTAATGAGGCCAAATTATTTTACTCAAAACCTAAAAACCTAACTTCTATAATAGCTGAAGATTTGAATAGTGGTTTAATAGTAGGTTGGTTGCAAGGACGTTCAGAAGTTGGAGCTAGAGCACTTGGTGGTCGATCGATATTGGCCAATCCTTTAATTCTAGATATGCGAGATAAACTTAATATTAATGTAAAACACAGGGAAAATTGGAGACCATTCTGTCCCTCAATAACTGAAGAAACTTTCAGTAAGTATTTTGGACACAACAAAAGTGCTGATCATATGATAATAGCATATGACATAAAACGTGAGTTTAGAAAAATCCTACCTTCAGCTGTACATATTGATGGCTCAGTTAGAGCACAGGCTGTTAAAAAAAGCACAAATCCAAGGTTTCATAATTTACTTGTGGAATTTGGTAAACTAACTGGACACGAAGTTTTAATTAATACATCATTTAATATACAAGGTGAGCCAATAATAGAAACTCCAAGAGATGCACTTAGATGTTTTGGAGGAACTGGTATTGATGTACTAGTAATTGGAAATTATGTAGTAAGGAAATTTAATGATTAGCCGTCAATCAAAATCTAGAGTTTTAGTCTTTGCTGCACATCCTGATGATGAGGTGCTCGGATGTGGTGGAACAATAGCTTATCATCGAGCTAAAGAAGAGGAAGTCGGAGTTTGTTATATTTCTGAAGGTGTATCATCTCGTTTTAATTTTGAAGATTATAAAATTAGAGAAAAATGGGAAAAAGAAATGTTTAGTAGAGAAGAGATGGCAAAAAATGCAGCATCTATCTTAAACTTTCAAATTATTGATTTTTTGAGACTCCCTAACCTAAGAATGAACGACATAAACATATTAGACATAGCAAAAAAATTAATAAAAATTATTGAAAAATTTAAACCAGACATAGTATATGTTAATTTTCCTGGAGATATGAATTCTGATCACAAAGTCACATTTGATTCGGTTTTTACAGCTCTACGCCCATCAGCTCATCACAATGTAAAAGATATATTATGTTATGAAGTTTTATCATCAACAGAATGGGCACCTTCAATTTCTAAACATAATTTTCAACCTAATACATTTATCGATATTACAAATTATTTTGATACTAAAATCAAATCTATAAATGCATATAATTTTGAAATGCGCTCAGAACCACATCCACGTTCTAAATCTACCATCAAATCTTTATGTGTTTTTAGAGGTTCGCAAATTGGAGTAAAATATGCTGAGTCTTTTATGAGTATAAGAAGACTACTCAAATAATAATTAATTTTTCATAAAATTGGTTGCGGGGGCAGGATTTGAACCTGCGACCTTCAGGTTATGAGCCTGACGAGCTACCGGGCTGCTCCACCCCGCGATAAACAATTTTAGATCTATTACTAAGTTCTTAAAAATTCAACAAAATAAAAATAAATCAATAAAAAAGTGTTATTATTTAATTGGTAGCGGAGGAGGGATTTGAACCCCCGACATCACGAATATGAGCCGTGCGCTCTGACCAACTGAGCTACTCCGCCAATTGAAATTAACTAATAAATTATATGATTAAAAAATCCAATATATATATTTAAATAAAAAGAATATAATAATTTATTAATAAAAAACTAAAAAAAACAAATTTTCAATTAACCTTATCAATCAAAGCTAAATGTTTTAAAAATTCTCTTAAGCTTTTTATATTATATGCATTTATGTTATCAGGATAATTCAAATCTTTGTCATGCTTAATATACAAAAAAAAGGTATTTATTTTAATAATCTTCATTAACAAAGGAAAAAAATTAGAGTCAAAATGGTGACCATAAGCCAAATTATTTTTTAATTTACTTGAAAGAAGTGAAATTTCTTTAATACTAAAATCATACAACAGTTTATCAATTTTTGTGTAGATTATTTTTGTATGTTTTTTTGAAACATGTTTATAAAAGTCATTTATGAAAGAAATAGATTTATTTTTTTTTATCAGGCCTAAAGAATAATAAATTGGAACGTTATATTTTTTTCTCAAATTGGAGCAGAAATCAAAATTTTTTGTTGAATAACTTAAGACTTTGATAAAATCTGGTTGTAAAAAGTCCACACTTTCTAAGTTTTCACTATTTTGAATAGATAGACCAAATTTTTTATTTTTGATTTTACATATTTTTTTGAATTTTAACATTGTTGAATTATTAAATTTTAAACTTTTATTATTACCAGTATAAAATTTGTTTTCTCTTAATTGAAGTGTAAAACCATATACTTCATTTAAATTAAAATTTTTAAGATACTTGAAAAGAAGATTTGTATTTCCAAGATGGTTTTTACCAACTTCTAGTATAATTTTATTTTTCATTCTTAACTTTTTTGGATATCGAGTTAGCAATTTTAAGATCATTCTGTGAATTAATATCAATTGATCTTATTTCAGGCATTAAATAAGTACCAATTTTACCAAAAAATCTATGAGATAAATTAAGAAATTTTTTTGTTTTAAAAATATATAATGCTCCATTTTCAATTACTTCTAATTTTTTAATATACTGCCTTCCTAATCTAAAATTTTTATTATGGTTTATAGCTTTCATTAAATTATTTTCTGACTGTCTCCAAATAAATTTATTAGATTTATATGAAGTAAATAAACAATCAAATTTATATTTTTGGACTTTTTCAAAACTTTTGATAACGTCATTATAATTTAAAAAAGGACTAGTGCATTGTGTGAAAGCAGAAAATTCAGTAGTTTTATTTTTTTTATAAAAAATATTTAATGCATGACTTACAGCTTTATCTGGCATGATAGAATTACTAGATAATTTTTGTGGTCTTTTTACAAAATGAACTTTGTGGAGATCGCAAATTCTTTCAAATCTGGAATCTTCAGATGTAACTATTATATTACTTACAATTTTACTTTTTTTTAGAGTAAAAATATTTCTTTCAATTAATGAAGTTCCATCAATTTTTTTGAAATTTTTATTTTTTACTTCTGAGGAGTTCCCTCTCACAGGTATTACACAATTAATATAATTCATTGAACTTTAACAAAATATGACATATACTTTTTTTTAATGATTCATAATCAATTTAATAAAATTAATAATAAAATTTTATATTATTATGATAGATTTAAAATTAATCTTAAAAAGCCAAATTTAAATTTAAAAAAAAAGATATATCGGGATAATAATTGGCAAGTTTGTTATGAAAACTTGATTTCAAATGGATATGCAAAATTACCATTTAAATTTAAATTGAATGATTATGATAATTTAAGCTCATTATTTGAACCAAATTTTAAATTTGATGATTTTTATTTAATTACTAAAATTAATGATGTTGATCAGTTTGGAAAATCTTCAACATGTTTGAGTTTTAAATCTCCAATTTTAAAACAACTCTTTAGTAAAGAGTTATATTTACTAATAAAAAACTACTATGGTGGAAATTTCTTTGTAAGAAATTGTCCATTTTTAAGATTAGATATTAAAGAAAAAAGAAAAATTATACATGATCAAAGTTTATTTCATCTTGACCACGCAGTAAGACAACTAAGTATTATTATTTTTATAAAATCAATAAGTGAACAATCTACTCATACTAAATTTATAGAGAAAACTCATCTTAATTCTTGGCTCAATCTTAGAGAAAAAGATTTTAATAGACATTCAGATAAATTTAAAAAAATAGTAAGTAGTTATGAGAATAAAAATACTACTAAATCATTAATTGGACAAAAAGGTGATGCCTACATATTTGATGCTGGTAATGGTTTACACAAAGGTTTTTACGGTAATGATAGAGGCATAATACATTTAACTTTTAGTAAAAGTAGAAGACATGCTTATTATAATAGCAGTTATGAAACAGAATATAGAAAAAAAGCTTCAAATAATTTTGAAAAATATTATTTTGGTCCAGTAGACTTTAATAAAAATCTTTTAGATGAATATGCATCAAATTTCTGGAATAAAAATACATTTAAATATTTATTTTAATTACCTCTTAATTTTTTTCTAATTTCTACTTCACTTTTTGTAACTGTTTTATCTGGTTTACCAATCATTCTTTTTATATCTTTTGCTCTATTAAACAATTTATCCATACCATCAATTTCTAAACTAGATGAATGATCAGTACCCCACATATTGTGATCAAGAGTAATATGTCTTTCTACTATTTGAGCTCCGAGTGTAATTGCAACAATTGTAGGCTCGAGATTATATTCGTGGCCAGAATATCCCACAATACAGTTATATCTATTTTTTAAAAATGGAATTAGAGATAAATTTAATTCATCTATAGGTGTTGGATAGCTACTATTACAATGCATCAACGCATAGTCAACTTTTTTGCTTTCGAACAAATTTACAGACTCATCTATTTCATCCAATGTACTCATTCCAGTACTTAGTAGTATTGGTTTATTAAAATTTGTTAGGTAGTCTAATAAAGGAATATTGTTTAAATGTGCTGAAGGAATTTTAATAAATGGCAAATCAAATTCTTTAGAAAAATTAGCACTATCAATATCCCATACTGATAAACTCCAATCAATTTTTGGATTTTTTGTATTACAATAATTATCAATTTCTCGATATTGCTCTAAATTAAATTCGATTTTTTTTTTGTATTCCAAATAGGTCATTGAGCCCCATGGTGTATTTCTAACAATATTTTTTTGATGATCTGGAACTGAAACATCTGGATTTCTCTTTTGAAACTTTACACAATCCCAACCAATTGCAAATGAAGCATCAATTAATTTTTTTGCTATATTTACATCTCCATTATGATTGATACCTATTTCTGCAATGAAATAAACTTTTTTTTTGTCAAAAAACATTATATTTTAATTTTTATAAAATTAATAATTATTATATGTTTATAACTATAAATATATTTTTCAATGATAAAAATTATAATAAGAACAATAGGATATGTTAAATATAAATTTTCTTTAATATTTGCCACAAAAGAAAACTTTAAAAAATTTAAAATTGATTTTAAAAATAGTAAAATAGAGAAAATTTTAGAAGAAATATCCAAAACTGATATAAAATTAGACCATTTTAGTTTCTTAGATAAAAGTTTGACGAAGGAACAAATACATAATTGTTACAATCAAATTTTAGGTGAAAAAATCTTAAAAAGATTTCAGCTGAGTCCGTATATTTTCTTCTCTTACTATATATCCTTGAAAAAATTAATCATTCCACTACCAAATGAATTTCTAACAATATTTGTTAAAAATGGAATCGAAATAAATTTTTTTTTATCAAATATTTTTTTAAGAATAAAATGTTTTTTTAACCTTATTTATTTTTTTATCAGATGTAATGTTAGAATTTTACAAATTTTTAGACAAAAATATGAAAATTTAAGAGATAGTATTTTTATTTATGATGATGT
>CACAAZ010000025.1 GCA_902530685.1 uncultured Alphaproteobacteria bacterium
ATGGATTTTTTTTCGAATTCTCTTTGCCTATCTATATCAACACAACCTATATCAATTCCAAGAGGTGTAAGTCTTAAATCTGCATTATCAGCCCGAAGTAAAAGTCTATATTCAGACCTTGAAGTGAACATTCTATATGGCTCTTTGGTTCCTTTTGTGACCAAATCGTCTATCAAAACACCTATGTATCCAGAAGACCTAGGTATTATAAATTCTTTATTAGATGTTGTTTTAAGTGATGCATTTATCCCAGCCATTATACCTTGTGCAGCCGCTTCTTCGTATCCGGTTGTTCCATTTATCTGACCTGCAAAAAATAAATTTTTAATTTTTTTTGTTTCAAGTGTGTGTGTTAGTTCTTGTGGGTCAACAAAGTCATATTCAATTGCATAAGCAGGTTGTGTAATTGTAACATTCTCTAAACCTTTAATAGTTTTAACAAATTGCTCTTGAATTTCAGTTGGAAGTGAAGAGGATATTCCGTTTGGATATATTAAATCACTATCTAATCCTTCTGGCTCAAGAAATATCTGATGTGATGACTTATTTTTGAATTTATGAATTTTATCTTCAATAGATGGGCAATATCTAGCGCCCATTGATTTTATTTCTCCCGAATACATTGGTGATAGGTTCAGATTCTTAGCGATTATTTCATGGGTGTTTTTATTAGTATGAGTAATAAAACAAGATATTTGAGAAATGTGGATATGTCTGTTAATAAAAGAAAATGGAACCGGGTTTTTATCCGGGTGTTGTTCATCTAAGTCATTGAAATTTATAGTTTTTTTTAGTAATCTTGGGGGTGTTCCTGTTTTCAATCTGCCTATTGAAAACTTTAGCGCCTTAAGCCTTTTTGCAAGCTTTATTGAGGGCTTATCACCAACTCTGCCAGCTTCTTGTTTCTCAGAGCCTATTCTTATTAACCCTTGTAAGAAAGTACCCGTAGTTAAAACCACAGATTTAGATAGTATCTTTTTATTATTACGTAAAACAACTCCATTTATCTGATTATTTAACACAATTAAATCTTCCACTGACCCCTCAATAATTTGAAGATTTTTTTGCTCAGATAAAAGCTCATTTATGGCTTTTTTATATAAAATACGGTCTGTTTGTGCCCTTGGACCTCTTACAGCAGCACCTCTGCTGGAGTTTAACATTCTAAATTGTATACAGGATCTGTCTGTAGCTTTAGCCATAATTCCATCTAAGGCATCTATTTCCTTTACAAGATGTCCTTTTCCAAGACCTCCAATTGCAGGGTTGCATGACATTTCTCCTATTTTATTAACTTTGTGAGTAATTAAAGCTGTTTTTGATCCAGTTCTTGCAGATGAGCATGCTGCTTCTATGCCTGCATGCCCCCCACCAATTACAATTACATCAAATTTATTGTCCATATCTCTTTTCACGTGAAATTACTTACCTATACAAAAATCACTAAATATTATATCTAAAATTTTCTCAATATCAAATTTTTGATTAATTCCATCAATATACATAATTGATCTTCTAACATTTTCAGCAGCAATATCTATTTCTTTTAAATCTAAACTTTTTAGTAACACAAGGGATTTCTTTAGTCTTTCCAAATGTCTTTCACGTGAAAAGACTGGTCCAGAAATTGGTTTATTCTTTAATTTTGAAGATATAGATTTAATAAGAGGTTCAATTCCATAACCAGATACTGATGAAATACTATGCACACCACTAATTTTCTTTTTATTTGTATCATATTTTGATTTAACAAATATTTTTGATTTGATTTTAATGTAGTTTTTCTTTTCATTGTTTTTGAGAAAAACTATATTTAAATCAGACTTTTCAGCGCTCTCTAAAGATCTTTCAATGCCTATTTTTTCAATTAAATTCTTATATTTTCTTATTCCAGCTGTATCAATAAAGGTGTATTTATCCCCCTGTATATCTAGCGTGGAACTTACTAAATCTGTTGTAGTTCCTGGTATATTAGTAACTATAGAAACCTCCTTGTTATTAATATAATTAATAAAAGAAGATTTTCCTGTGTTTGGCTTTCCAATAATGGTTATTTTAAAACCGTTGTGTATTTGTCTAGATAAATTTGATCTTTCGATAATATTTTCGATTTGTTTATATATGTTCTTATTTTGTTCTCTTATGTTTTTATATATTTCTTTAGGAAGGTCTTCATCAGCAAAATCAATAATAGCTTCTATATCCGCTAGAAGTTTTTTTTGTTTATTTGATATTTCATTAATTAATTTATCTAAATTTCCACTTAAATTACCAATGGCTAAATTTCTTTGATTTTCTGTTTCTGCATTAACTAAATCATTAATTGTTTCAGCTTCCAAAACACTAAGTTTATCATTCATTAAAGCTCTTTTGGTAAACTCTCCAGGTTCAGCAAGTCTAATTTGCTTTTTTAATAGGGTTTTAGTTATTTTGTTAATTACAGAAATACTTCCATGACAAGATATTTCCACCATATCCTCCCCTGTGTAGCTTTTTGGTGATTTAAAAAAAGTTGTTAGCGTTTGATCTACAACACGATTTCCGTCTAATAAATTATTTAATGTAACAAAGTTTGTTTTAAATTTTTTTTTAGAAGATATTGATTTTATTAGTTTATGAGAGTCTTTTCCTGAAACTCTAAAGACAGCTACACCTGATTTGCCTCTATGCGTAGCAAGAGCAAAAATTGTCTCTTTGGAAACTTTCATTTTTTGGGAATTAAACCCAAGATGATATTAAGTAAATAAGAAAGATTATAAAAAATTTATATTTATTTAGTTCCCATGCTTTGGAAGAATTCATTGTTAGTTTTTGTATTTTTCATTTTATCTAACAAGAACTCCATGGCTTCTGTACTTCCCATTGGGGCTAGTATTTTTCTTAAAATAAAGATTTTTCCAAGCTCGTCTTTATCAAGCAATAATTCTTCTTTTCTTGTTCCCGACTTACCAATATCAAAAGCTGGGTAGGTTCTTTTTTGGCTAAGTTTTCTATCAAGGACCATTTCACTGTTACCAGTGCCTTTAAATTCTTCAAATATAACTTCATCCATTCTGCTTCCTGTATCTATTAAAGCAGTGGCAATAATTGTAAGTGATCCGCCTTTTTCTACGTTCCTTGCAGCTCCGAAAAACCTTTTTGGTCTTTGTAGGGCATTGGCGTCAACACCGCCTGTTAACACCTTTCCACTAGAAGGCACAACAGTATTATATGCTCTTCCAAGTCTGGTGATTGAATCAAGAAGGATTACAACATCATGCTTATATTCAACAAGTCTTTTAGCTTTTTCAATTACCATTTCAGCGACCTGAACGTGGCGTGAAGCAGGTTCATCAAAGGTTGAACTAATTACCTCACCTTTAACTGATCTTTGCATGTCTGTAACTTCTTCTGGTCTTTCATCAATTAGCAGAACAATCAGTTTAGCATCTGGACTATTAGCAGTTATAGCATTAGCAATTTTTTGCATAATTATTGTTTTACCTGTGAAAGGTTGTGCAACAATTAATTGTCTTTGTCCTTTTCCAAGAGGAGCAATAATATCAATTATTCTTTCTGTATTATCCGGCATAGGTTTTTCTTGTTCAAGTTTGAACCTTGCTTCAGGATACAATGGTGTTAAATCTTCAAAGTTAACTCTGTTCTTAACTAAATCAGTTTCTTGACCATTTATTTTGTTAATTTTAGTTATGGCAAAATATCTTTCTCCTTGCTTTGGAGATCTAATTTCACCTTCAACACTATCACCTGTTCTTAAGCTAAATTTTTTAATTTGAGATGGAGAAATATAGATATCATCTGGTCCTGGAAGATAATTTGACTCTGAAGACCTTAAAAAACCGAAACCATCTTGCATAATTTCAATAACCCCTAAACCAGTAATAATCTCACCCTCTTCAGCAATTGTTTTTAGAATTGCAAACATTAAATCTTGCTTTCTGAGAGAGGAAGGGTTTTCTATACCAAGCTTGTCTGCCTGTTTTAAAAGCTCTTGGGGTTCTTTTCCTTTTAATTCTTGTAAATTCATAATGTTATTGGGGTAATTTAGAAATGAAATATTTTAATAATCAAAATTGAAGTTAATGTCAAAATAATAATAAATATATAATATATATTTAATTGTATTATTAGTTGTAAGGTTAAAAGGCTTAATTACTGCTTTATTATTACATCATTCTTTATTTATCAACATATGAACAACAACCCTAACAAATATGTTAATTTAAAGAATATTGAAAAAAAATTATTATTTTTAAATAATTTGCAATGCAATAAATTTCTAATAACTTGTTATTAATTTTGTATAATAAATATATTAACATCCACCCTATAATATTTAGACAAGTTATTAAGTTGTTGAAAACACATTTTTAAAACAAAAGAACTATTTCTTAAATTCAAATTATATTTAATAGTGTTTATAACTATAATTTTTATTAACATACTTATGCACCAAAAATTTATATTAGCTAGTTCAAGCAAATCTAGATACAAAATATTAAAAAATGCAGGATTAAATTTCACACAAAAAAAACCAGATTGCAACGAAGAGGATATTAAAAAAACCATTAATAGAAAAACAAAGCCTGAGATTTTTGCTAAAAAACTTTCTTATGAAAAAGCAAGAAGTGTAAGTATAAAAAAATTGTATGCTAATAAGATTGTTTTGGGCTGTGATACAGTCATTTATCACAATGGAAAAATTTTAGATAAAGCCAACTCTATTGAAAAAGCCCAAAAAAAAATCAAGTCTCTATCAGGAAAGACACATTTAATAGTATCAGGCCTAACTATTTGTTTGAATGGCTCTAAAGTTTGGGAAAATTACGAAAAAACTTATGTTAAAATAAGGAAACTTAATAACAGTGAAATTAAAACTTACTTAAAAAAAACAGGTAAACAAATACTAAGCTCTGTTGGATGTTATCAAATAGAGAGTTTGGGGCCCAATATTATTGAGAGCATAAAAGGAGATTATTTTAATGTTATGGGATTGCCTTTATTTAATTTGCTAGATTATTTATATTCAAAAAAATGAAAAAACTTTACGTAGTTGGGAACAAGGTATCTAAAAGTCTTTCGCCAACAATATTTAACTATTGGTTTAAAAAATATAAAATTAAAGCAAGTTATGGATATTTAGAGCTTTCAGAAAAAAACTTTCATAAAAAAATAAAAGAGGTTTTGGAAAAAAAAGATACACTTGGTCTAAATATAACCATCCCATTTAAAAAAAAAATTATCAAACACCTTGGCAAAATAGACGCTCATGCAAAAAAAATTGGTGCTGTAAACTGTGTAACAAATAAAAAAACTATAAATGGAACCAATACTGATTGGACAGGATATTACAAAACTATACCAAATATAAAAAAAATTAAAAACAGAAAAGTTATTATTCTGGGTTATGGAGGCGCATCACACGCCATTCACTATGTTTTAAAGAAGAGGGGTTTTAAAGATATTTTAATTTTCAACAGATCTAAGAAAAAAATTAAGTATTTAAACAAGACTGAGTATACAAAAACATATAGCGATCTTGAAAAACACCTTAAAGGAGTTTTTTTAATAATTAATACCACACCAACAAACCCAATATTGAAAAAACACCTAAAACTTATTAGTAAGTCTACAATTGTAAGCGACATTGTTTACAACCCAAAAAACACTTCATTTCTTAAACAGTTTCCAAAAAATAAAAAGATTTATGGAATATCAATGTTGATTGAACAGGCTAAGCCGTGTTTTAAAATATGGTTTGGTAAAAACCCATCTGTAGATGAAAAAATGCTTAACGTTATTTATAAAAAAATTTAGTGACAAAAATCATAGCAATAACAGGCGGTATAGGATCTGGTAAATCTACCCTTTGTAGTAAATTAAAAGATAAAGGTTTTAAAATTCATAGTTCAGATGAGCAGGTAGCTAAAATATATAAAAATCCTGATAAAAAATTTTTTACTTATTTGCGTACTATAGGTTTATCAAAGTCCATTTCAAAAAAAAATATAGATAAAAATATTATATCAAAAATTATTTTTGAAA
>CACAAZ010000026.1 GCA_902530685.1 uncultured Alphaproteobacteria bacterium
AATATCATTCCAATTAATACTAATAATAATCTCAGACAAGTTGTTAAATTTAGCAAAAGGTTTGTATAAGTTTTATAGTCAATGGTCTTTTATAATTATAAAAATCAATGATTATAAGCATATTTTTTTGGGTGATTCTTAATATTTTGAAATATTTATATAATAGTATTTTTTTTCCCTAATATCTGGGAAATTTAATTTTTTTTAGTGTTTGACATGGAATTTTTTAACCTTTATAGCGTTCTTTCCTTTATGGAAATTATCGCCATATTAATATGTGAACTATATTTTTAAGGGCGATTACGCTCTTTAAAAAGTTAATAAGATAATAAAGAGATACGTAGACAACAATTCGTAATTTTTTTTACGAACGTTAATGGAATACGTATCAACAAATATTTTTTGTTAATACAAAAAGTATTCCGCTTTAACGGTCGTTCCGTAATTTTGACTTCGGTCAAATTTATTTAACTTAAGAGTTTGATTATGGCTCAGAACGAACGCTGGCGGCATGCCTCATACATGCAAGTCGAACGAGGTCTTCGGGCCTAGTGGCGCACGGGTGAGTAACATGTGGGAATCTGCCTAAAGGTTCGGAATAACTGCGGGAAACTGTAGCTAATACCGGATGTGTCTGTAAAGAGAAAGATTTATCGCCTTTAGATGAGCCCGCACTAGATTAGCTAGTTGGTGAGGTAATTGCTCCACCAAGGCTACGATCTATAGCTGATTTGAGAGGATGATCAGCCACACTGGGACTGAGACACGGCCCAGACTCCTACGGGAGGCAGCAGTAGGGAATATTGGACAATGGGGGAAACCCTGATCCAGCAATGCCGCGTGAGTGAAGAAGGCCTTAGGGTTGTAAAACTCTTTCATCAATGATGATAATGACATTAGTTGAAGAAGAAGCTCCGGCTAACTTCGTGCCAGCAGCCGCGGTAATACGAAGGGGGCTAGCGTTGTTCGGAATCACTGGGCGTAAAGCGTATGTAGGCGGATCAAAAAGTTAGATGTGAAATCCCTGGGCTCAACCCAGGAACTGCATTTAAAACTAGTGATCTAGAAATTGGTAAGGGTTAGTAGAATTTCCAGTGTAGAGGTGAAATTCGTAGATATTGGAAAGAATACCAGAAGCGAAGGCGACTAACTAGGCCATTTTTGACGCTGAGATACGAAAGCGTGGGTAGCAAACAGGATTAGATACCCTGGTAGTCCACGCAGTAAACGATGAGTGCTAGTCGCTGGGACAATAGTTTCAGTGTCGTAGCTAACGCATTAAGCACTCCGCCTGGGAAGTACGGTCGCAAGATTAAAACTCAAATAAATTGACGGGGGCCCGCACAAGCGGTGGAGCATGTGGTTTAATTCGAAGCAACGCGAAGAACCTTACCAGACCTTGACATGGTATGTTTGAATTACAGAATCGTAATTCTTCAGTTCGGCTGGCATACACACAGGTGCTGCATGGCTGTCGTCAGCTCGTGTCGTGAGATGTTGGGTTAAGTCCCGCAACGAGCGCAACCCTCATTTTTAGTTGCCATCAGGTAATGCTGGGCACTCTAGAAAAACTGCCGGTGATAAGCTGGAGGAAGGCGGGGATGACGTCAAGTCCTCATGGCCCTTACGGTCTGGGCTACACACGTGCTACAATGGTGGTGACAGAGGGCAGCAACATCGCAAGATAAAGCTAATCCCAAAAAACCATCTCAGTTCGGATTGGACTCTGCAACTCGAGTCCATGAAGTTGGAATCGCTAGTAATCGTAGATCAGCGTGCTACGGTGAATACGTTCTCGGGCCTTGTACACACCGCCCGTCACGCCATGGGAGTTGGTTTTACCTTAAGCCGGTGCGCTAACCGCAAGGAAGCAGCCGTCCACGGTAGGGTCAGCGACTGGGGCGAAGTCGTAACAAGGTAACCGTAGGGGAACCTGCGGTTGGATCACCTCCTTTCTAAGGATATTGACAAATAGTTTTCTATTTGTCCGGGTTGTTGTCTATCTATCTCTTTAAAAATTGGCTATTACTGAGTGCTTATTAAATTACATTGGGCTGGTAGCTCAGTTGGTTAGAGCGCGCGCTTGATAAGCGTGAGGTCGGAAGTTCAAGTCTTCCTCGGCCCACCAAAATCAAAATAAGGGGGATTAGCTCAGCTGGGAGAGCGCCTGATTTGCATTCAGGAGGTCAGCGGTTCGATCCCGCTATCCTCCACCATATCCAATTTTATCTTATTTGTTCTATAAATTTGTAAATATGAAATTAATAACTGATCAAAAAAATTTTTGATTTAAATACGTACAAAATTTTTCTCTGTACGTAATTGCAATCAAGCGCAAAAGGGCATTTAGTGGATGCCTTGGCATCAAGAGACGATGAAGGACGTGGCAGACTGCGAAAAGCTAAGGGGAGTTGTCAACACACTTTGATCCTTAGATATCCGAATGGGGAAACCCAACTCTTTAGAGTTACTTATTAGTAAATACATAGCTAATAAGAGTTAACCTAGTGAATTGAAATATCTTAGTAGCTAGAGGAAAAGAAACATATTCTGTTAGTAGTGACGAGCGAAAGCGGAACAGGCCAGTAATATTATTATAATAACTAGAACTTTCTGGAAAGTTAGACCATAGTGGGTGATAGTCCCGTATAGGTAAAAAGTAATAATATTCTCGAGTAGGGCGGAACACGTGAAATTTTGTCTGAATATGGGGAGACCACTTCCCAAGCCTAAATACTCCTTGGTGACCGATAGTGAACAAGTACCGTGAGGGAAAGGTGAAAAGAACCCCGATAGGGGGAATGAAATAGTATCTGAAACCGAATGCCTACAAGCAGTCAGAGCTTCCATGAGAAGTGATGGCATACCTTTTGTATAATGGGTCAGCGACTTAGTCTGTGCAGCAAGCTTAAGCCATTAGGTGTAGGCGTAGGGAAACCAAGTCTTAATAGGGCGTTAGTTGTACGGATTAGACTCGAAGCGGGATGAGCTTAATATGAGCAGGTTGAAGATGCAGTAACATGCATCGGAGGACCGAACCAGGAAACGTTGAAATGTTTTTGGATGACTTGTGTTAAGGGGTGAAAGGCCAACCAAATTCCGCTATAGCTAGTTCTCCGCGAAAACTATTTAGGTAGTGCGTTGTGTGAATGATATCGGGGGTAAAGCACTGGATGGGCTAGGGGGAAGCGATTCCTACCAAACCTAACCAAACTCTGAATACCGATATACTATGCACAGCAGACAGACTATAGGTGCTAAGGTCTATAGTCGAGAGGGAAACAGCCCAGATCACCAGTTAAGGCCCCCAAATAATGGCTAAGTGGGAAAGTATGTAGAAAGACCAAGACAGGCAGGAGGTTGGCTTAGAAGCAGCCATCCTTTAAAGATAGCGTAACAGCTCACTGTTCTAATTAAGTTTTTCCGCGACGAAGATGTAACGGGGCTAAAGCCATTTGCCGAAACTGTGACTTTGCAGATGTTGCGATATCTGTAAGGGGTAGCGGAGCGTTCTGTAAGCCGTTGAAGATGTTTTGAAAAGAATGTTGGAGGTATCAGAAGTGCGAATGCTGACATGAGTAGCGATAAAGAGTGTGAGAGACACTCTCGCCGAAATCCTAAGGTTTCCTGCGTAAAGTTAATCTGCGCAGGGTTAGTCGACCCCTAAGGCGAGGCAGAAATGCGTAGTCGATGGGAAACAGGTTAATATTCCTGTACCTTCTGAGAGTTGACGGATCATGTAAATAGTATTTTCTTATTGGATTGAAAATGCTGTGAAATGGTTCCAGGAAATAGCCTCAGAATATAGATCGTACCTAAACCGACACAGGTAGGAAGGTAGAGTATACCAAGGCGCTTGAGAGAATGATGTTGAAGGAACTCGGCAAAATGCTCTTGTAACTTCGGAATAAGAGAGACCAATGTTTAGGCAACTTTATATTGGTGGCACAGAATAGGGAGAAGCGACTGTTTATCAAAAACACAGGTCTCTGCTAAGTCGTAAGACGATGTATAGGGACTGACGCCTGCCCGGTGCCGGAAGGTTAAATGGTGGAGTGCAAGCTCTAAAATGAAGCCCCGGTGAACGGCGGCCGTAACTATAACGGTCCTAAGGTAGCGAAATTCCTTGTCAGGTAAGTTCTGACCCGCATGAATGGCGTAACGATTTCTCCGCTGTCTCCAACATCAACTCAGCGAAATTGAATTCTCCGTGAAGATGCGGAGTACGTGTAGTTAGACGGAAAGACCCCGTGCACCTTTACTATAGCTTTACAGTGGTATTAGAAAATTAATGTGTAGGCTAGGTGGTAGACTTTGAAGCTTAGGCGTCAGCTTGAGTGGAGTCAAAAGATGAAACACCACCCTTTAATTTTTTGATATCTAACCATCATCCATTATCTGGATGTGGGACCCTGTATGGTGGGTAGTTTGACTGGGGCGGTCGCCTCCTAAAGAGTAACGGAGGCGCGCGACGGTAGGCTCAGGCTGGTCGGAAATCAGCTTTAGAGTGCAATGGCAAAAGCCTGCCTGACTGCGAGACGTACATGTCGAGCAGAGTCGAAAGACGGTCATAGTGATCCGGTGGTTCCGAGTGGAAGGGCCATCGCTCAACGGATAAAAGGTACGCCGGGGATAACAGGCTGATACCCCCCAAGAGTCCATATCGACGGGGGTGTTTGGCACCTCGATGTCGGCTCATCACATCCTGGGGCTGGAGAAGGTCCCAAGGGTTTGGCTGTTCGCCAATTAAAGTGGTACGTGAGCTGGGTTCAGAACGTCGTGAGACAGTTCGGTCCCTATCTGCTATACGAGTTGGAAATTTGACAGGATTTGCCCCTAGTACGAGAGGACCGGGGTGAACGTACCTCTGGTGTACCAGTTGTTCCGCCAGGAGCATCGCTGGGTAGCTATGTACGGACAGGATAACCGCTGAAAGCATCTAAGCGGGAAACCCACCTGAATACTAGATTTCCCCATTAGAGTCGTGGAAGACCACCACGTTGATAGGTTGGATGTGGAAGTGCAGTAATGTATGAAGCTTACCAATACTAATAACTCGATTGGCTTGATTACAATATCGTACAGAGAAAAGTTTTGTAACTAAAAGTTTCCTGGTGACTATAGCAACAGATAAACACCCGATCCCATCCCGAACTCGACCGTGAAAGCTGTTTGCGCCGATGGTACTATGTCTTAAGGCATGGAAGAGTAGGTCGTTGCCAGGAATAAATCAATATTCTACTGAAAAAATTTTATTTTAAGTTATTAATTCGTAAAACAAATGAAGAGTTTTACATTAGTAATACCAGCTTATAATGAGGAAGGTAATTTAGCCTCATTAATAAAAGAAATATTTACAAATAATAAC
>CACAAZ010000027.1 GCA_902530685.1 uncultured Alphaproteobacteria bacterium
ACATTTGATAAATTTACTTTGCTCCTCTTTTGAAATTTTTTTTAATATTGAATTTATTTTAGAAGCGTAATCAGTACTTGGGTTTTTATTCATAATTATTTAACTGGGGCATTAATGCCCCAGTTTATAAAAATCTTATTTATATTCTTCCAATTCTTCAGCTGCTTCTGCAACTAAATCAGCAGGATCACCTTCTCCAAGAATTGCTCCTTGGATCATGTTATTCATTACTGATTGGAAAGCTTTATAATCAACAAGTAAAGGCTCTGGTCCACCATCACCAATTGCATCTATAAACATCATCCAATAATCATCATTGTATGGTGATTCACTACCTATTGCATCATATTGCATAATTGGAGTTAAACCCCACTCAGTATCAAGCTTATATTGCCATTCTGGAGATGTAACCATAGCAGCAAATTTATTTGCCATTTCCTCATTTCCAGTATTATTAAATACAGCAATGCTATCAGTAATTAATAGAGTTCCTTGTTTTCCTTGTGGTCCAGCAGGGATTCTAACAGTTTTCATATTAAGATCTTCATTATGAGTACCTCGTCCCCATGGTCCATCAATATACATTGCAATTTTTTTATCGTTCAAAAGATCTCTTAGTTGAGATCTTTCATATGCTAGAGGACCTTCTTGAGCTACATTTGCTAATTTTCCATAAAAAGCTAAAGCTTCAACGGTATTTGAGCTATTCAAAGTAATTGTATTTGTATCAGGGTCAATTACTTGACCACCATTACTATATAAATAATTCAGAAACTGATGCATTGTGTTATCAAAATCTTTACCAGTTAAACCTATTCCAGCAACTCCTGGAACATTATTAGTTACAGCTTCTGCCATAGAATATAATTCATCCCAAGTTTCAGGACCTTCACAAGCGACACCAGCTTGTTCTAATAAATCACAATTCATGAATAAAGCTTTAGTCGAAAATGCTCTTGGGTATCCCCATACTTTACCTAAGTGAGAAACAGTATTTAAAATACCAGGTTGATACATTTCAATTTGAGATTGAGGAATATCAACATTGATTATATGACCATTTTCTGCAAGACCTTTTAAAGTTCTCGAACCAACATATGCTAGATCAACTGGGTCTCCAGCAATAGCTAGATTTATAACTTTATCCTGACATGTTCCCCATGGAACAGCCTCCCATTTTATAGTAACGCCTGGGTTTGCACTTTCAAATTCAGCTGCTACATCCATATCTGCTTGTCTGATTTCACCACCACATAGAATTCCATGTAATTCTTGTGAATTTGCATTGAAACCATAAGACAGAAAAAAAATGAAAGAAGCAATAGAAGTAATTTTTAAAAATTTCATGTTTCCTCCGAAAATATATAGGACCGTAACATTATTAGGTAGTCACAAGCAAGAGAGTTTTTGATAGATTTCTAGTTTTTTACAGCGCCAGCAGTTAATCCTTCAACAATATATTTTTGAAGGAAAACAAATACTATTAATACAGGAAATACACCAACTATTGATGCTGCCATCATTTCGTTCCATTTAACAGATTGATATCCAATAAACTCAGTTAATCCCGATACTATTGGCATATACTCTCTTATTGAATTGAATGTAATTGCAAAAAGGAATTGCTGAGCGTAGGCTTGAATAAAAGCATATATTGCAGTAACAACAATTCCAGGAGTACTTAAGGGCGCTATAATTTTTGTAAGAATGTCTATTCTTGAAGCTCCATCAACATAAGCAGCCTCTTCTAACTCTACTGGAATTTTTTCAAAATATGCTTTTAATAACCAAATTGAAGTTGGAATACAAAAAGCAATTCCTGGAACAATCATAGCAAAGTAAGTATTTAATAAATCAAAAGTTCTTAATAGTTTAAATAATGGTATCAATAGTACAGCGCCTGAAAACATGTTAACAGCAAGAAGAACCCATAGGCTTCCTTGTTTGAATGGAAAATTAAATCTAGCGTAGGAATAAGCAGCTGGAACAACAAATAAAAGTGTAAAAAAAGTCACTGTAACAGCCATAAAAAAACTATTAAAAATATATCTTCCTAGAAGAGGCACAGTGTTCCACATTTCTCTATATGCCCAAAAAGATAAATCATCAGAATAAAATTGATAAGGTGATCTAAATAAATGCTTTAATGGTCTTAAAGACGCATAAAACATTTCAATAAATGGAAGTAAAATAAATATAAAAAATACAAAAATACTTATGTACATAAATATTTTTAATGGCAGGCTATACTTATCCATGAGAAACCTTTTTATTTATTCTGGAAAGTAAATAGAAATACAGTATTGCAAATGTGGTTATCATTAGAACTATCATTACCGCTCTTGCAGATCCTCTTCCAAATTTATAATTACCTAATGCCATTTTATAAGTATCAATAATTAATGTTGTAGTTGCACCTCTTGGACCACCTTCTGTCATTATAAAAATAATATCAAATGAAACAAAAGTTGATACAGCTGAAATTAAAGACATTGAAATTATAACTGGTGTAATTTGAGGAAGTGTAATGTGATAAAATCGTCTAAATCTTCCTGCCCCATCACAATATGCTGCTTCATATAGATCCTTTGAAACTGCTTGCATACCAGCTAGAAAAAATAAAGTTACAAATGGAGTTCCTACCCATACATCAGTTACCATAGTTGCTATGAATGCACTTTTTTTATAGGCTAGAAAACTAAAGGGGCCATCGAGTATGCCTAATCTAATTCCTATTCCTGATAAAATACCAAAATGGCCATTATATACCCACATCCATCCTAGTGCACCAATTGCAATTGGCACAACCCATGGTGGCAAAACTAAAATTCTAAAAAATGTCCTTCCTCTCAAGCTTGCATTCAATAGAACAGCACCAATCATTCCTAAAATTAATTTGAGCAAAACTGAAAAAAATGTCCACACAAATGTCCTTACAGCTATTTTGCTAAATTTTGAACTAGATAAAAGTTTTTCATAGTTTTGGAAACCAACATATTCTTCACCAGCAATACTAGCATTTGTAAAAGACAATCTAAAAGTTTCAAATAAAGGCCATCCAACTATACACAGAAGATAAATTACAGCAGGAGCTATCAATACGTAAGCTAAAAAAGTAGGTGAATTAAAAGAGGCTAACTTAGATTTATTATTCATTTTATTTTAGTAAATTGTCTAGTTTATTCCATGTACTAGTCAAATCAATAATTGAGTTTGTTTTTCTTGACTCATCAAGTTTTATTGCAACAATGCCAACTTCCATACATTGAATCACGCCTACAGGTAATTTAACATTTTTATTTATAAGAGCATTATTTATATCTTTAACCATCATGCTATCAGCTCCATAATGTCCCTTAATTTCTTTTCCAAATGCTGAACCATAATCCTCATCTAGAATTATTTTATTATTTTCATCATGGGCTCTAAGAAAACCTCTTACAAAATCACCTTCGATCATTCCCGTTGAACCCATTACTGCAAATCTTCTATACTCATCTGGAACTTTTATATTAGTGTGAAAGGACAGTACTACTTTATTTTCATATTCAATTATTACAACTTGATGATCAACAATGTCAGCATCACTATCAAAAACTTTATGCTCTGATTCCCAACCCTTTAATCTATCTTTTGTATATTCTGCGAGAGAGCCTGTTGGTAAATTCTTAGGAATAAATGATCTTCTTGAACCAAAACTAGCCAATTTAATTGGTCTACTACCTGCAATCATTGAATAAAAGTCTAAATCGTGGCAGCATTTTTCAAGCATATAGCCTCCTGAATACTTTTCTTTTCTTCTCCAATTTCTCATAAAAAAAGCTCCATGAGCAGGAACAATATGCTCACTACCCTCAATAGAGATAACATCACCAATTAAATTTTTTTCAATTAAATTTTTAACTGATCGAGCTTGTTGGGAATATCGCAAAACTAATCCAACAATAATATTTTCCTCTCCATATTTTTTAACTAAATTAGCTAATTCATAAGTTTGGTCTTCAGTGGTTACGATTGGTTTTTCAGCAAATATTTTTAAGCCTGCTTCTAACCCTTGCTTTATATGATCTAAATGAAGATGATTTGGCGAACCAACCATTAATAAATCTAAATTTTCATTTAATATCATATCATTTAAACTTGAATATTGAGAAGATGGAAATAAATCATACTTTTCTGCATAATCTTTTCCAATAGGGTAAGGATCAACAAATGCAACTACTTCAAATTTAGAATTAATTTTTTTAAATTCGTGATAAATATATGCAATTCTGCTTCCAAAACCAACTGCTCCCACTTTCATAATAAGCCTTAATTATTATCCTTAAAATTCATGATATTTCCATCCTAATTCTTCTAATAATTTAACAGTATTTAATAAGCTTGATCGAAAATGTATCCAACTTCGTGAAATTTTACCTTTCCATGCAACCTCTGATAAAGTTGCTAAACGTGGATTAATCATACTATCAAAGAATAATTTATTTGTTATTGTTTCAGACCATAACTGTCCTTGAATACCCTTAATATAATTTATATTTTCAATATCTTGAGCAGGATTCCAATCAAATATGTCTTTTACTTCAATTGTGCCAGCCCAACATATACCTCTCTCATAAGTTGAATTATTATGAGCCATATCAAAATATGTTTTATGACCTGGACATAAAATTGTTTCAAAGTTGTTATTTGTTGTTTCTTTAGCTACATCTGAATGCTCCCAGGAAAAAATCAGGCATGATTTATCAATTTTTCCTGCACTTCCACCTACTCCATGATCTATATGTGGAGTAACAGCTGCCTCATTCCATGCTGCTGTTCTTTTGTTTTGAGATTTAATAATGTTAATTAAATTATTCATATAATGGTCTTGATATTCAGCTTGTGAATTAATATTATTTTCTTGTAAAAATTTTATTATTGATGGTGATCCTTCCCAAGAATTTTTTGGTCTTTCATCTAACCCAACATGAATTGTGTCAAAAGTAAAAATATCACAAATCTCTAATAACATTTCT
>CACAAZ010000028.1 GCA_902530685.1 uncultured Alphaproteobacteria bacterium
GCAACAAAAGATAAATCAAATTTTGAAAAAATTTCTAAATTAATAACAAATAAAGAGTTTAGAGTTTATTATACAAGTGATATTTTAGGAGCTCAAATTGGTGGTGCCTTAAAAAATATATATGCAATTGCAGCCGGTATTTCTCAAGGTTTAAATTTAGGTGAAAATGCTAAAAGTGCACTCATTTCGAGGTCATTTGCTGAAATAACAAGATTTGCAGGAATCTTTAAGGTTAATAAAAATACTTTATTTGGCTTATCAGGACTAGGAGATTTAATACTCACTTGTAGTTCTGAAAGTTCAAGAAATACTAAATTCGGTATCAAAATTGCATCTTCAAAAATTGAAAATTATTCAGATTTATTAAAATCTCAAGAGGTAACAGAGGGTTATTATACAGTTGAAGCAGTATTTAATATCTCTCAAAAATATAAAATAGATATGCCTATTATGGAGTCAGTATATAATATACTTTATAAAAGATATGATTTGAAAGATGAGTTAATAAAACTATTAAATCGCTCATTAAAAGAAGAAGTAATTTAAAATTTATGACTGGAAAAATATACTTTGACCTTGATACAAGTTGGGTAGATAATATTAAAATTAATCTAAGCGCAGTTGAACGTCGTACAGCAACTTTAATTAAAAGAAGAACAGTAAAAAAAGAGTATCAAGTTGCTTGGTTATTAAAAGCAATAACACTTATAGACTTAACCACTTTAAGTGGTGACGATACTTTTGGAAAAGTAGAAAGATTATGTAATAAAGCACTTAATCCGATCGATAAGGATATTTTGTGTGAACTTGGATTAAGTGCAAATGAGATTAAGGTTGGAGCCGTTTGTGTATATCATCATCTTATCAAAGATTGTAAAAATCTGATCCATAATAAATTGCCTATAGCAGCAGTTTCAACTGGTTTTCCTGCTGGATTATCTTCTTTTGGTACTAGAAAAAAAAGAAATTAGTGACTCTATAAGAGATGGAGCAAATGAAATAGATATTGTAATTAATCGTGGCTTTGTTCTTCAGAATAATTGGAATAAATTATACAGTGAAGTTAAAGAATTTAAAAAAACAGCAGGTAATACTAAAGTTAAGGCAATCTTAGGTGTTGGGGATTTGGAAACGCTGCGTAATGTTGCAAAAGCCTCTCTTGTTTGTATGATGGCGGGTGCTGATTTTATCAAAACATCAACAGGTAAAGAAAACGTAAACGCTAACTTAAACAACAGTCTTGTGATGCTTCGAATGATTAGAGATTTTTATAATAAAACAGGAAAAAAAATTGGCTTTAAACCTGCTGGTGGAATATCAACATCAAAATCAGTTTTAGAATTTTTAATATTAGTTGCTGAAGAGCTTGGTTTTGAATGGATAAACCCTAAATTATTGCGAATTGGTGCTTCTAGTTTATTAATTGATATTGAAAGACAATTATATCATTACACAAGTGGACGATATGCAAATAAAGAAAAGTTAGCATTAGGTTAATATGGATAAAATAATAAAAAATTTTAAGAATATTTCTTATGGTCCTGCACCTGAAGATAGCTCGGAAGTTTATTCATGGATAAATCAATTAAGTATTCCTAATAAAATTTTTATTAATAATAAATTTGTAAATTCCTCTGGGAGTAAGAGTCTAAATATAATAAATCCAAGTAATAAAAAAAATATTGGTAAATTGACAGTTTCTTCGAAAAAAGATGTTGATCAGGCTGTTAAAGCTGCAAAAAAAGCATTTCCTAAGTGGTCAAAGTTATCATCATTTGAACGTTCAAAATATTTATACGCTTTAGCGAGAATGATCCAAAAAAATTCAAGATTTTTATCTGTTTTAGAGACTATTGATAATGGAAAGCCTATAAGAGAGACAAGAGATATTGATATTCCTCTAGTAGCAAGACATTTTTATTATCATGCTGGCTGGTCAGCAAAAGATACACGATCTAAAAATAAACCCATAGGTGTTGTTGGACAAATTATTCCATGGAATTTTCCTTTATTAATGTTAGCATGGAAAATTGCACCAGCCTTGGCAACTGGAAATACTGTTGTTTTAAAACCAGCTGAATATACTTCTCTAACTGCTTTATTTTTTGCGGAGCTATGTCAAAAAGCAAATTTACCAGATGGTGTTGTAAACATAGTTACGGGAGATGGGTCTACAGGTAAATATATCACAAATCATAAAGACATAAAAAAAATAGCTTTTACTGGTTCAACTGAAGTTGGAAAACATATTATTAAACAAAATCCAGATCCAGATAGAAAATTGACAATGGAGTTAGGAGGAAAGTCTCCTTTTATTGTTTTTGAAGATGCAGATTTGGATAGTGCAGTTGAAGGTATTGTGGATGCTATTTGGTTTAATCAAGGACAAGTTTGTTGCGCTGGATCGAGACTATTAATTCAAGAAAGTATTGAAAAGTTATTTATTAAAAAACTTAAGAAAAGAATGGAAAAACTTAGAGTTGGAAATCCTCTAGATAAATCTATTGATATTGGTGCAATTGTAGCACCAACACAACTTCAACAAATTAACCAATTAGTAAAAAAAGCCGAAAAGGAAGGTAATAAATTATGGCAACCATCATGGTCTTGTCCAAAAGATGGATTATTTTATCCACCTTCTTTATTTACAAATGTAACACCTGCTTCTTTCATTGCTCAAGTTGAAATTTTTGGCCCAGTATTAACAAGTCTTTCATTTAGAACACCTAGTGAAGCAGTTGCAATTGCAAATAATACTCCTTATGGACTTGCAGCAAGTATTTGGTCAGAAAATATTAATTTAGCATTAGATATTGCTCCTAAGATAAAGGCAGGAGTTATCTGGATTAATTCGACTAATCTTTTTGATGCATCATGTGGTTTTGGTGGATATAAGGAAAGTGGTTTTGGAAGAGAAGGTGGTTCAGAAGGAATTAGAGCATACACTAACTTTGAACTCCCTCTTTTAAAAAATAAAAGAAAAATCTCAAATAAAAATAATATTAAGAACAATTTAATTGATAAGACCCCTAAATTGTATATTGGCGGAAAACAAAAAAGACCTGATAGTGGTTATTCATTTTCAATTTATGATCATGAAAATAGATTTATTTGTGATGTTCCAAATGCAAACCGAAAAGATGTAAGGGACTGTGTTGAAATTGCATCTAAAGTAAAAGATAAACAATTAAGTAATTTTAATAGATCTCAAATTCTATTTTACTTAGCAGAAAATCTTCAGGATAATGAAAATAATTTTATTGAATTATTATCGTCATTAATAGGCCTAGAAAAACAAGAGGCTTTAAAAGAATTTAACAATTCAAAAGAACGAATTTTTTATTATGCTTCTATGGCAGATAAATTTGAAGGAAATATTCATAATCCTCCTATAAGAGGATTAACACTAGCTGTGAAAGAGCCAATTGGTGTTTTAGCTTCAATTCTTAATGATCAATTTCCTCTTTTAAGTTTAGTGACAGTTTTAGCTTCAAATTTTGCAGCAGGAAATGCAAATATTATTTTGCCAGGAGAAAAAACATCATTGATTGCTTCAGAGATGTACAGACTATTAGATACATCTGATATTCCTGCTGGTTATATTAATTTTTTAACAACAAAGCAAAATAGCTTAAATAAAACATTATCCGAACATGAGAATATTGATGGCATATGGTTATTTAGTGAGGATAATAAAGAAAGAATACTAGTTCTAAATAATTCTGTATCGAATCTTAAAAGATATTGGTGTCCAAAGTCAAAAAATATAAATTGGTTAAATAATGAGGAAACTTTTTTGAATGAATTTCTTCATGAAAGTACTCAAATAAAGAATATTTGGATACCTTACGGTGAGTAATGTGTTATAATTTTCCTTCAAAAAGGAGTTAAATTATGTTGATCAATGTAAACCCCCTAATAAGTCCTGAAATTTTACAACTTATCAGATCTATGGGTCATGGAGACAAATTTGTATTAAGTGATGCAAATTTTCCATCATATTCACATGCAAATAAACTTTTTCGAATGGATGGCCTAAATATTGCACAGGCAGCTGAAGCCTTATTAAGTCATTTTCCTTTAGATAGTTTTATTCCATACCCAGTAGAAAGAATGGAGATTGATGGCAAGCCCGATGAAATCAATGAAGTGCATCAAGATCTTATTAATACCGTAAAAAAAGTTTCTGGTGATAATTGGAAAGTCGGATCTGTAGAACGCCAAAAGTTTTATATTGAAGCTAAAAAAGCAATGGCTGTAATTACTACTAGTGACACAAGACCATATGGTTGTTTTATGTTTACAAAAGGTGTTTTAAAGCCTGATGGATCTGTTTGGATTATTTAGTTGTCTAAGTGAAAAATAAATTAAGTTCTGAACAAATTGCTTTAGGAATTAGACGAAGAGTTTTTGAACATTGTATAAAGAACAATGGTGCTTATCTAAGTCAGGCTTGTTCGTCTGCAGAACAATTAGCTTGGCTATATAATGAGGCTTTATATTTAGGTGACTCAATAGCACCAAGTATACCGGAGCAGTTTCAAGGCGTTCCAAGTTTATCAAATAAAAATTATAAAACTGGAGCTGGCTATAATGGCCCAAATACAAAAGATTATGATCGATTAATTTTTGCACCGGCACATTATGCACTAGTAGCTTACGCAACATTAATTGAAGTTGGTCGGATGTCTGAAAAAGGTCTATCAATGTTTAATAAAGATGGATCATCTGTAGAAATTATTGGGGCGGAACATTCTCCAGGGATGGAAATGCATAATGGTACATTAGGTATAGGTTTATCAACTGCTGCAGGAATTGCATATGGTAGAAAACTAAATAATGAAAAAGGTGAGACTTGTGTTTTCATGTCAGATGGTGAATTACAAGAA
>CACAAZ010000029.1 GCA_902530685.1 uncultured Alphaproteobacteria bacterium
AGTTTAATAGATTCTTTTTCTTCTACTTCACCTTTAATTTTTTCATAATATTCATAGTTTTTTTTTGTATTTCTTAGTGCCATGTTGTTGGGAAATAAAAAATTTCTAGCAAATCCATCTTTTACGATAACAATATCACCTATTTTACCAAGCTTCTTTATATTTGTAGTTAAAATAACCTTCATTGCTGATTAAACTTATTTGTATATGACATTAATGATAAAAATCTCGCCCTTTTAATAGCCTTTGAGAGTTCTTTCTGTTTCTTTTTAGAAACACCTGTTATTCTACTAGGTACTATTTTACCTTTTTCACTTATGTATCTTGATAGTAACCTAATGTCCTTGTAATCTATAATAGGTGAATTTTTTTGACTAAATGGACAGAATTTTTTTCCTTTATCAAATGGAGAATTAGAATTTTCCTCTCGTGACTGTCTTTTATTTTTATTTTTTTTCATTGAATATCTTAGTTGGAAGTTCTTGATGTGTATTAACTTTTATAAATAAGTGTCTTAGGAAGTTATCAGCTTGATTAAGGTTTTTTTTAATTTTATCTATATTTTTACTATCAATTTCTATTTGAAAAAAACAATAAAAGGCTTTCTTAAACTTATTAATGTTGTAACTTAGATCCCTGAGGCCCCAGTCTTCATCATTTATTATTTTTCCAGTATTATTTGAAATTTGATTTTTAAAAAAATTAATTTCGTCTTTTAATGTTTGGGCACCAATTTCAGGACTTAAAATAATTACTACTTCAAATTTCTTCATGCAACTCCACGGTTAATCTTGCAATTTTTGATTACAAGAGAAGTTGACTTCCATATATTAATTTTTTACAATAAATCAAGTTAAAATGACGTCAGTTGTATTTCCAGGTCAAGGCAGCCAATATGTTGGTATGTCTAAAGATTTCTATGATAACTTCAATGTTTCAAAAGAAACTTTACATGAGATTGAGGATTATACAAAAATTGACCTTAAAAATATTATTTTTAATAATGAGGGTGATAGACTTGACATAACAAAATTTACTCAAATATCAATATTTGCTTCATCATTAATGATTTTTAAAACATTACAAAATGAAATAAATTTAAATAACAACTCAATTGATGTTATGATGGGACATTCTTTAGGAGAATATACTGCATTAGCATGCAGTAATAAACTAACTTTGAGGGATGCTAGTCTTATTTTAAAAAAAAGAGGAGAATTAATGAATAGTGCGGCACCACCAAATAAAACAGGAATGGCAGCTTTAATCGGTAAGGATTCAAATTATATACAAAAAATTTTAGATGATAATAATATAAATCTACAAATTGCTAATGATAATTCTCCAATACAAGTTGTAGTATCAGGTGAAATTAATGAAATTAATAAAAATAAAGATTTATTCTTAGATAATAAGATTTTAAAATATATTATTTTAAATGTCTCTTCAGCGTTCCACAGTAAGTTTATGTTAGACGCACAAAAAGAACTTAGTTATGAAATTGATAAATTAAAATTTCATTCAAATAAAATAAATCTTATTTCTAATTATGACGGTGAAATTTCTAATGATACACTAAAAATAAAAAGTTCATTAAAAAAACAAATGGCCAATAAAGTCAATTGGACAAAAAGTGTAAAGAAACTTGAGGAAATAGGTCAAACAAAAATTATTGAGATTGGACCTAATAGAGTTTTATCTGGTCTGATGAAGAGAATCTCTAAAAATTTTGATATAAAATCAATCGATAAAATTTTAGATCTTAAATCATATGAATTTTGATAAAAAAGTTTTTATAACTGGTGCTTCAGGAGGTATTGGATCAGCTATTTGTGATATTTATCAGAAGAATGAATACAACATGATTTTAACTTCTTCATCTAAAGAAAAATTAGATGTACTAAAAAATAAATACGGAAATGAAAATTTTTATTATAATATAGATATTTCTGATCCAGTAAATCTTCAAAAATCAATAGATGAAATTTCAAATGATCATAAAAATATATCTATAATAGTAAATAATGCTGGTATAACAGAAGATAACTTAATTTTTAGAATGAAATCTGAACAATGGTCTAAAGTAATTCAAACTAATCTAAATTCAAATTATCAAATAATAAAAACGTTGTTGCCTAATATGTTGTCAAATAGATACGGAAAAATTATTGGAGTTTCATCTATAGTGGCCTCTACTGGTAATCCGGGTCAAGCAAATTATGTAGCATCAAAAGCAGGCATGATTGGCCTTTATAAATCTATTGCATTAGAAGTAGCAAAAAGAAATATTACGGTCAACCTTGTATCGCCTGGTTTTATCTCAACCTTGATGACAGATAAATTAAATAAAAATCAAAAAGACAATTATTTATCAAAAATACCTATGGCTAAATTTGGAGAACCAATAGATGTTGCAAATTTAGTATATTTTTTATCTAGTGATAAAGCCTCTTATATTACAGGTCAAACTATTCATGTAAATGGTGGTATGTTAATGGTTTAAACTGTTGACATACATTGAATTAATAATCTAAAAGAAAAGGAGGAGATATTATGAGTGAAATTAAAGAACAAGTAACTAAAATCGTAGTTGATCATCTGGGAATAGACGAAACTAAGGTAATCCCTGAGGCTAAATTTATTGATGATTTAGGTGCAGATAGTTTAGATACTGTTGAGTTAGTAATGGCATTTGAAGAAAAATTTGGAATTGAAATACCTGATGATGCAGCTGAAACTATCCAAACAGTCCAAAATGCAATTGATTACATTGAAAGCAAAAAATAAACAACTCAAGTTTAATGAGAAGGGTAGTTGTTACTGGTATTGGACTTTTAACTACTCTTGGAAATAATAAAGACGACTCCTGGCAAAACTTAATTAATTGTAAATCTGGTATTAAATCAGTAAATCATTTTGATGTTTCTGATCTGCCTTGCAAAATAGCTGGGTACTTATCTAATGATCCTAATGAAGAAAGTTATTTCAACAATCAGTCACATATAGATAATCGAGATATTAAGAGAAATGATAGGTTCATACAATATGGTCTTGTTGCTGCGAAAATGGCTGTTCAAGATGCTCAATTAGAAAGTATTAGTGATGAACAAAAATTAAAGGTAGGTGTATCTGTAGGATCTGGAATTGGAGGCTTGGAAACAATATATGATGGCTCACTAACAGTTAATGATAAGGGAGCTAGAAAGTTATCACCTTTTTTTATTCCATCTTCCCTTGTAAACTTATTATCTGGACAAATTTCTATAAAATATGGTTTTAAAGGACCAAATCATTCAGTTGTAACTGCTTGTGCAACAGGCGCACATTCCATAGGAGATTCTAGTGAAATGATAAAAAGAGGAGCGGCTGATATAATGATTGCTGGCGGATCAGAAGCAGCTGTTTGCAGATTAGGAATGGCAGGCTTTTGTGCTGCAAGAAGTCTTAGTACTCTTTATAATGAGACACCTAATTTAGCATCTAGACCATGGGATAGAGACCGGGATGGCTTTGTCATGGGTGAGGGCTCTGGAATTGTTGTATTAGAAGAATTAGAGTCTGCAAAAAAAAGGGGTGTTAAAATTTACGCAGAATTAGTCGGCTATGGAATGTCTGGTGACGCATATCATATTACTGCTCCATCCGAAGATGGGGATGGTGGTTACCGGGCTATGAAGGAAGCTTTAAAAATGGCAACTGTTCCAAGTGATAAAATTGATTATATTAACGCTCATGGAACATCCACTATTAAAGGAGATGAAATTGAATTAAATGCTATTTCTAATTTATTCAAAAATGATATTTTTGTCAGTTCTACAAAGTCATCCATTGGGCATCTTTTAGGTGCTGCAGGAAGTGTAGAGGCTATATTTTCAATATTATCAATAAATAATGGCATTCTCCCTGCAACATTAAATTTAGAAAATCCCATTGAAACTAAAAATATAAATTTAATTCAAAAAGACCCTATTGAGAAAAAAATTGAATACTCATTAAGTAACTCTTTTGGATTTGGGGGAACAAATACTGCACTACTATTTAAAAGTTTTTAGTATTATTATAATA
>CACAAZ010000030.1 GCA_902530685.1 uncultured Alphaproteobacteria bacterium
TTGACTGGTATTTCAACATTAGCTTGCACATACATATCACCCCTTCTACTTTGTCGAAGTATACTCATTCCTTTACCGCGTAGTCTAAATTGGGTTTCAGACTGTGTTCCTGCTGGAATATTAAGTCTGGCTTTTTTTCCTTCAATGGTTGGAACCTCTATTTCACCGCCTAGAATAGCTGTTGTTATGGAGATTGGTATTTCGCAAAAAAGATTTTCTTCCTCTCTTTCAAAAAGTTTATCCTTTTGAACTTCAACAAAAATATACAGATCTCCATTACCCGCACCTCTTTCACCTGGCTCTCCTTCACCAGCTATACGAATTCTTGTACCTGTATCAACACCAGCGGGAATAGTAACTGAAATTGTTTTCTGTTTTTTAATATTTCCAGTTCCAGAACATTTAAGACATGGATTTTTTATACTTGAACCTTCTCCACCGCATGTAGGGCATGGTCTTTCAATAGAAAAAAAGCCTTGTTGTGATCGAACTTTTCCTGCACCGCCACAGGTAGAGCATGTACTTGGTCCAGATTTATCTGCACTTCCAGTTGCTGCACATGCATCACAACCAACATAAGTTGGAATTCTTATTTGTGGTTTCTTCCCAGTGAAAGCTTCATGTAGGGAAACAGACATATTATAACGAAGATCACTTCCCCTTTGAGGTCCTCGTCTTCTTGATGATTGTCCTCCAAACCCTCCGCCAAAGAACTCTTCAAAAATATCAGAAAAGCCACCTGCAAAATCTCCAAAACCTTGGGCTCCACCCATGCCGCCTTGTTTGAACGCGTCATGTCCATATTGATCATAAGCTGATCTTTTTTCTGAGTCTTTTAGGACTTCATACGCTGCAGCAGCTTCTTTAAATTTTCTTTCAGCGGTTTTATCATCCTTGTTACGATCAGGATGATATTTCATGGCTTGTTTTCTATAAGCTTTTTTTATTTCGTCTTCACTGGCATTTCGTTGAACGCCTAGAATCTCATAGAAATCTTTATCAGCCACATCTCCTCCTTATAAAAATTATGGAGCGTTAATCTTTTTTATCTTCGTCTACTTCTTCAAATTCTGCGTCTACAACCTTTTCATCTTTTGTATTGTCAGCTGATGGTTCAGCACCAGATGGATCAGGTTGAGGTCCAGCACCTTGAGGGTTTTGTTTATAAATTGCTTCACCCATTTTTAGAGATGACTGAACTAGTGCTTCAGTTTTAGATTTTATAGCTTCTAAATCCTCGCCATCTTTTACTTTCTTGAGCTCTTCAATATCCTCAGTGATTTTATTTCTATCAGCTTCAGGAATTTTATCTCCGTGCTCTTTTAAATTCTTTTCAGTTTCATTAATTAAACTATCAGCATGGTTTCTAGTATCAACAGCTTCTCTTTTCTTCTTGTCAGCCTCAGCATTTTCTTCTGCCTCTTTAACCATTTTCTCAATCTCTTCATCTGATAATCCACCAGAAGCCTGGATCTTAATCTGTTGCTCTTTTCCAGTTGATTTATCTTTAGCTGAAACATTTACAATACCGTTCGCATCAATATCAAAAGTTACTTCAATTTGGGGCATTCCTCTTGCGGCGGGTGGAATACCTACTAAATCAAACTGACCTAGTAATTTGTTATCAGCAGCCATTTCTCTTTCACCTTGAAAAACTCTAATTGTTACTGCACTCTGATTATCTTCAGCTGTAGAAAATACCTGACTCTTCTTTGTCGGAATAGTTGTGTTTTTATCAATTAGTTTTGTGAATACACCACCAAGTGTTTCTATACCAAGTGATAAAGGTGTAACGTCAAGTAGTAGTACATCTTTAACATCACCTTGTAATACGCCTGCTTGAATTGCAGCACCAGATGCAACAACTTCATCTGGGTTAACACCTTTATTAGGTTCTTTACCAAAGAAGTTTTTTACTATCTCCGTTACTTTAGGCATTCTTGTCATACCACCAACTAAAATAACATCATCAATTTCAGCAGCTTGTAAACCGGCATCTTTGAGTGCCATTTCACAAGGTTTTAAACTTTGGTTTAAAAGTTCACCTACGATAGCCTCAAGTTTTGCTCTCGATAATTTAATCGTTAAATGTTTAGGTCCAGATTGATCAGCTGTTATGAATGGCAAGTTAACTTCTGTTTCAGTTGAACTTGATAATTCAATTTTTGCTTTCTCAGCTGCCTCTTTCAAACGTTGAAGAGCAAGTTTATCTGAACGTAAATCAATACCATTATCTTTTTTGAATTCGTCAGCAAGGTAATCAATAATTTTAAGATCAAAATCTTCACCACCAAGGTGAGTATCACCGTTTGTTGACTTAACCTCAAAAACACCATCACCAATTTCTAAGATAGAAATATCAAATGTACCTCCACCAAGATCGTAAACAGCGACTGTACCTGTTTTCTTTTTATCTAAACCATATGCTAACGCTGCAGCTGTAGGCTCGTTAATAATTCTTAGGACTTCTAGTCCAGCTATTTTTCCAGCATCTTTTGTTGCTTGTCTTTGAGCATCATTAAAATATGCAGGAACTGTGATAACTGCTTGTGTAACAGTGTCTCCTAAATAAGACTCTGCAGTCTCTTTCATTTTTTGTAAAATAAATGCACTAATTTGACTTGGACTATATTTATCTCCACGTGCTTCTACCCAAGCATCACCGTTATCACCTTTTACTATTTTATAAGGTACTAGTCCGCTGTCAGACTTAACAGCATCATCCTCAAATGTTCTTCCGATTAATCTTTTTATGGCAAATAAAGTATTTTCAGAATTAGTTACTGCTTGTCTTTTAGCTGATTGTCCAACCAGTTTTTCTTTTGTGTCACTGAATGCTACCATTGACGGTGTTGTTCTTCCACCTTCAGAGTTTTCAATTACTTTTGTTTCCTTACCGTCCATTACTGCAACGCAGGAATTTGTAGTACCTAAATCAATACCAATTACTTTTGCCATATTTTTTATCCTCTTTACTTAATTATTTACCAATCAACATTGGCTACTTTAGATATGGGAAAAAAGTTTTAAAATACAAGGATGTTTGGTATTTATATTGAAAAAACAAGTAATTTAGGGCTTTTTATGTGTTTTCTTTACTCTCATTTTCATAACCATCTTCTTCCTTTTCTTCCTTAGGTTCTTCTGTTTTAGTGACTGGTTTTTTAGAGACTCCAACCATTGCTGCTCTTAGTAATCGGTCATGCATTGTATAGCCAGATTGGACTTCTTGTACTACTGTTCCTTCTTCAACTTCGTTATTTTCAACTTCCATCATTGCCTGATGAAAATTATGGTCAAATTTTTGATTTAACGTTTCAATTTTTTTAACTCCGTGTTTTTCAAGAGTGCTTTTGTATTCTTTAAGCACCATTTTTAAACCATCAATAAGATTTTTTATACTTTCTGGATGATTTTCATCTTCTGGTAAAGCATCTAGTGCTCTTTCTAGGTTATCTCCTGGCGATAGAATATCTCTAGCCAAATTAATGCTACCAAACTTTATCGTTTCAACTTTTTCTCGTTCAAATCTTTTTCTAAGATTTTCCATTTCGGCGAGTAATCTGATTTTTTCTTCTTTTAGTGTTTCTATTTCCTTTTCTAAACCATCTTCTTCTATATTTTCATCTTCAGTTGTCTCTTCTGAATCTGTGTTTTCTTGACTATCATTATTATCATCTTCGTTTTCAATATTCTCAGAATCAGGTTCTTTAATTTCTTCTTGTTGGTTATCTTTTTCTTTTTTCTCAACCATTAATCAATCACCT
>CACAAZ010000031.1 GCA_902530685.1 uncultured Alphaproteobacteria bacterium
ATTTACTCAGCTTTGCTTTATTTATATTTGTATTTATAAGAATAATACCAAGAGTTTATAAAATTTCAGAAAGTGTAAATTCTACAGATAAATTAGTTAGTAAAAATGCTAAAATCTTATCTTCAGAGTCAAATGAACCTGTTTTAAATGTAACTGGTTTCGTAGGTTTTTATGCTAAATTATTAAACTTTTTATTATTTCATCCTCTAAAGGTGATGATTAGTGCCTTAGTGATACTAGTTGCAGTAAATTATACCTATACTCAAGTAGGAGAAGGTGTTGAATTTTTCCCAGACGTTGAACCAGATCTTGCAAAAATTGTTGTTTTTGCAAGGGGTAATCTTTCTGTTGAAGAAAAAAAAGATTATGTGTCAAGAGTTGAGAATATAATTTTAAAATTACAGTCAGAAAGACAGGAATTTAAAAATATTTACTCTTTAAGTGGAAATGTTAGTGAACAATCAGAAACCTCTGAAGACTTTATTGGATCAATAAGTTTGGAATATACAGATTGGGATAAAAGAAGAAAATCTAAAGTAATTCTAGCAGAAATTTTGGAAGCCACAAAAAGTATAAATGGTATCAAAGTAGAATCAAGAGAACAACAAGGTGGTCCTGGTGAAGGTAAACCAATTAATATTAAATTAACTAGTGATAATAAAAAACTTTTAATTACTGAAGGTATTAAGCTTAAAAAATTCATGGATAATTATCCTAAATTAATGAACGTCGAAGATAATTTACCAGCTCCTGGAATAGAATGGGAAATAAATGTAGATAGAAAACAAGCTTCTAAATTTGGAGCTAACATCTCATCTATAGGAAATGTTATAAAACTTGCAACTAATGGTCTTAAACTTGGGGAATACAGACCAGATGATAGTAATGAAAGTATTCCACTTTTTCTTCGCTACCCTAATGAAGGAAGAACACTTGATAGAATTGATAATTTAAGAGTAACTACCTCAAATGGTTTAGTTCCAATATCCAATTTTGTTGAAATTGTTCCAAATAACAGAACAGGAAATATAATTAGAGTAGATTCAAAAAATGCTATAAATATTAAGGCAGATGTAGAGCCTGGAACTTATCCTGATGGAAAAGTTAAAGAACTTGAATATGTATTAGGAATTTCAGATACTGCTCCGTCTTGGAGGGGAAGAACACTAGATTTACCTCGTTATGAATTAGATAACAAAGTAAGGGCTGAACTTATTGGGGAAAATGAAGACCAAAAAGAAGCTCAAGAATTTTTAACAGGAGCTTTTGGTGTAGCTTTATTTTTAATGCTAATGATACTTCTTTTACAGTTTAACAGTTTTTACAGTGCGTTTTTAATTCTTTTTGCAGTTGTAATGTCAACTGCTGGTGTATTTATAGGCTTAATAGTTACAGCACAACCATTTGGTATTGTGATGTCAGGAGTTGGTGTAATTGCCCTCGCTGGTATAGTTGTAAATAACAATATCATATTGATTGATACATTTGATTTTTTGAAGACTAAAACATCAAATATAAGAGAAGCTATTATTAAAACAGGTGCACAGAGACTTAGACCAGTTTTACTTACAACAACTACAACAGTACTAGGTTTATTACCTATGGTAACAATGACAAATGTTGACTTTATATCTAGAGAAATAACAAGAGGATCACCTGATACTCAGTGGTGGGTTCAATTATCAACAGCTATAGTATTTGGACTTCTCTTTGCAACATTTCTTACATTAGTTGTTACACCATCTGCTTTAATGTTTAGAGAAAACATGAAGAATTGGTATAAGAAAAAAATTTCTAGTTAAATTATTCTAATTTTATTTTAAATATATGATTGTTAATTCTATTACTGTCTATTGCTCATCTTCAGATAAATTGAGTAACAAATACTATAAAGATGCTGAAGAAATTAGCAAATTAATATCATCATTTAAAATAAATATTGTCTACGGTGGGGCAAAAGTTGGTATTATGGGTGTAGTTGCAAAGACTGCAATAGAGTCAGGAAATAAAGTAACTGGTGTAATACCAAATTTTTTATCTGATAGAGAAATAATTTTTGAAAATATAGATGAATTAAAAATAGTTAATAATATGTCTGAAAGAAAAAAATTACTCTTTGAGCTAGGTGATGCCTATTTAGCCTTACCAGGAGGAACAGGAACTTTAGAAGAAATAGTAGAAGTTGTATCTTGGAAAATAATGGGGATTCATAATAAGCCAATAATATTTTTTAATAAAAATAATTTCTGGGATAATCTATTTAAACAATTTAAATTTTTTGAAGATGAAAAATTTTCAAATAAAAATTTACAAAACAGTTTTCACATTATAGATACAGTTGTTCAATTAAAAAATATATTTATTAAATGGCAAAAATAAAAGTTAAAAATCCTGTAGTTGAAATGGATGGAGATGAAATGACCAGGATTATCTGGGAATACATCAAAGAACAATTAATTTTGCCCTATCTTGATATAGACATCAAATATTTTGATCTTGGAGTGATTGAAAGAGATGAGACAAATGATCAAATCACCATAGATGCTGCTGAGTCAGTGAAAAAATATGGTGTAGGAATAAAATGTGCAACAATTACACCAGATGAAAATAGAGTAGAAGAATTCAAATTAAAACAAATGTGGCGATCACCAAATGGAACAATAAGAAATATACTTGGAGGAACAATATTTAGACAACCAATTATATGTAAAAATGTTCCAAGAATAATCACAAACTGGAATCATCCAATTGTAGTTGCTAGACATGCCTTTGGTGATCAATATAAAGCGACTGACACATTAATAGATAAACCAGGAACTCTTAAAATGGTTTTTGAAGCTAAAGATGGATCTGAAGGATTTACAAAAGATGTATATGAATTTGAAAAACCTGGTGTAGCCCTATCAATGTATAATTTAGATAATTCAATTAGAGACTTTGCTAGAGCTTGTTTTAATTATGGACTTAACCTTGGTTGGCCAGTTTACCTTTCTACTAAAAATACTATTTTAAAAGTCTATGATGGGAGATTTAAAGATTTATTTGAGGATGTATTTGATACAGAATTTAAAAATAAGTTTAAAGAAAAAGATATAGTTTATGAACACAGATTAATCGATGATATGGTGGCTTCAGCATTAAAATGGGAAGGTAATTTTATTTGGGCTTGTAAAAATTATGATGGAGATGTTCAATCAGATTCTGTCGCTCAAGGATTTGGATCACTAGGTTTAATGACTAGTGTGTTGATGACCCCAGATGGTAAAACAGTTGAAGCTGAAGCTGCACATGGAACTGTTACAAGACATTATAGAAATCATCAGAAAGGTATAGAAACTTCAACTAATCCAATTGCTTCAATTTTTGCTTGGACAAGAGGATTAAGTTTTAGAGGAGAATTTGATGGTAATAATGAATTAATAAATTTTGCTAAAAAATTGGAAGAAACGTGTATCAAAACTGTAGAAAGTGGTGAAATGACAAAAGATTTAGCAATATTAATTAACAAAGATCAGAAATGGTTAAACACTCAAGATTTTTTAAGCGCAATAAAAAATAACTTTCAAATTAACTAATAGATTTTAATCTATCTTCTACGTATTTTATACTCTCATTAATTCGACTAACATTTGATCCTCCTCCTTGAGCAAGATCTTTTCTACCACCCCCGCCCTTGCCACCTAGAATAATCGAAATTTCTCTTATTTCTTTTGAAGCATCAAATAGGTCTGTAATATCT
>CACAAZ010000032.1 GCA_902530685.1 uncultured Alphaproteobacteria bacterium
TATTTATAAAAAACTAAAAAAATATGGTTTTAAAATCTTTTCAGAAGAGTCAAGAAAATTTGATATTTCTAAAGAAAAAGATTACGTATGGATTGTAGATCCTGTTGATGGAACTTTCAATTATGTTAGAAATATTAATAGTTGTGCAATATCATTAGCTTTATATAAAGAGAATAAAATTATTTTTGGTGTTGTTGGCCTCTATCCTTCAATGGATATATATTTTGGTGGAAAAAAATATGGAGCATATAAAAATAATAAAAAAATTCAACTTTCTAAAACTAAGATCTATCGCAACGCAGTATTAGCAACTGGGTTTCCATCCAATTCTAAATTTACTCCATTATATAAAAAAAATTTTTTCAATATTATTAAAAAATTTGCAAAAATAAGAATGATTGGAAGTGCTGCAAGTTCATTAGTTTTCTTAGCAGATGGTTTTATTGATCAATATTATGAACAAAATATTAAGTTATGGGATGTGGCAGGAGGATTAGCAATATGTGAGGGTGCAGGTGCTAAGTTTAAATTAGACAAAATTGATAAAAATTACTCATATAATTTAAAAGTTTCTAATAAATTTTTGTCTATTTGAAATATAAATGGTATAAAAATCACCATCTAATTGCATGTTTAATAAAAAAAATATTTTAATTACAGGTGGAACAGGGTCTTTTGGAAAAGTATTTGTTTCACATATGCTCTCCAAATATAAAAATTCAAAGATATTTGTTTATTCTAGAGATGAGATGAAACAATGGGAAATGTCAAATGATGTAAGTAGTGATCAAGTAAAATTCATTATTGGTGACGTAAGAGATAGAGAAAAGCTACATAAATCAATATATAATATGGATTATGTAGTGCATGCAGCGGCAACAAAAATTGTTCCAACATCCGAGTCTAATCCTGAGGAGTGTATTAAAACTAATATTTTAGGTGCTATGAATGTAATTGAGGCAAGTATAAATCATAAAGTAAAAAAAGTAATTGCTCTATCAACTGATAAAGCATGTAATCCAATTAATTTATATGGAGCAACAAAACTGGCATCAGATAAACTATTTGTTGCTAATTCAATAAATCATCAACATAAAACAATATTTTCTATAGTAAGATATGGTAATGTAATAAATTCTAGAGGTTCAGTTATTCCTTTTTTTAAAAAATATATTGGAAAAAAAGAAGTTCCCATAACACATCCTGACATGACAAGATTTTTTATTACAATAGAAGATGCAGTAATGTTTGTTGATCAATGTTTTAGATACTCTAGAGGAGGAGAAATATTTGTAAAAAAAGCTAAATCAATGAAAATAACTGAACTTGCAAAAATAATAATTCCTAAAATTAAACTTAAATACATTGGTATTAGACCAGGAGAAAAAATACATGAAATAATGATATCTGAAAATGACTCAGATAATACATACGAATTTAACGATCATTTCAGAATAATTCCTCAGGAAGGAAAGAAATTTGAATATTTTTGTAAAGAAAATAAAAATACTAAATTTAATGTTTTTTGTGCCTCATTAAAATTACCTTGTTTTATTTTAGAGTTGTTTCGAATAGCTTCAAAAAAATATTTTATTTCCTCTGTCCATGAGTTATCTTTCCTATAAAATTTTGTTTTTTGGTGTGGGTTACCTCTATCATTTTTTGGATTAGCCTTTGTTATGATAATCTTTTCTCTACCATAACTTTTTGTGCCAGATAAAATACCTACAAGTTCAATATTCCCTAATTCAAAATTTATCTCTAAATAAAATCTGTGCTTCCACTGAGTTGCAGATGAATTTACAAATGCAATAATATTATCTTTAGTTTTTAGTAAAGCATAAGCATTGTCTTCAACGTCGTAGTTCCACATACTATTTGAAACATGGCTTGCCATTACTTCAAATTCACCCCCTAGATATCTAATTAGATCTACCATATGTATTCCTTGATCAAGTAAAACCCCTCCTCCAGATATTTTCCTTTTGGTTCTCCAAAATGAGGGATGATTTTTATCATTAAAAGATATCATTTGAGATTTACCGTAAGTACCTTTTATATTAATTATTTTACCAAACTGTTTGGAATCAATAATTCTTTTTGCTTCAATAATTGATTTATGATATCTATGATTAAATCCATACATTAACTTTAATTTTTTTCTTAATTTTAATATATTAGAAATTTTATTTAATTCCGATGGCTTCTTAGCTGGAGGTTTCTCACAAAAAACATGAATTTTTCTTTTTAGTGCTTGATATGTTACTTCAGCAGCAAGGTTATTAGGCAAGCATATAAATAATATGTCTATATTTTCGTTTAATAATTGTTTGTATGTTTTAAATATTTTAATATTTTTATTTAATTCTTTTATATTGTCAAATGTAGAGTAATTATTATCACAAAGTGCGATAACATTAAAATGTTTAAATTTTTTAATTGTATTATGTCTTCTTTTTCCAACAATCCCATAACCTGCAATTCCAACATTAAAAAATTTTTTCAAATTATTCCTCCGTTTACATCAATTACAGATCCATTTATGTAAGATGATTGATCTGAAACTAAAAATAAACAAGCATTTGCAATATCGTTAGGCTCAGCTAATCTGCCTAAAGGTAATTTATTTGAAAGAGTCTTAATATTTATCTTTTTTTGTTTTAATGATTTTATTAATGTTTCAGTTTTTGTTTGTGAAGGAGCAATACAATTAACTCTAACATTATATTTTGAGAGTTCATATGCCAATTGTTTGGTGAGTCCAATAACGCCTGCTTTACTTGCTGTATAATGAACTCCGGCAACTATGCTATAATTTCTTCCAGCTACTGAAGAAATATTAACTATATTTCCATAATTTTGTTTAATATAGTATTTGGATATAATTTTAGAACAAACAAATGAGCTTTTTAGATTATTATTAATTACATAATCCCACTTTTTTAGTGTGATATTATTTATTTTTTCTAAACCAGAAATTCCAGCATTATTTATAAGTGCATCTATTTTATTATTTTTTTTATAAATTATATTAAAAGTTTTTTTAACAAATCTTTCATCTGTTACATCACCAATAAAATATGAATTATTTTTATTATTCGAAAAATTTTTGAAAACTTTTTTTAAATTTCTATCTCTTGAAATCAAAAATACGTTAGCCCCTTTTAAATGAAGGGAAAGCGCAATTGATTTTCCAATGCCTTTGCTCGCACCAGTTACAATTATAACTTTATTTTGAAAATTCACTAAAAGTTCTTAATTATTTTTTCATTATTAACATGAAAATGCGGAATGTCAGGCCTACATATAGCTAATCTTATAGAATTAGTTTTACTTATTGTTTTAATTTTATGTAATTTTCCTCTTGGAACAAAAACTATATCACCTTTCGAAGCAATAATTTCTCCAATACCTTGTATCCACCACTTAATTTTACCTTGTAGAACTACCCACCACTCGTCATCTTTTTTATGAAAATGAGCTCTATTAGTTTCATTGTATTTCTGACATATTAGTGTAGCACTGAATGTCTCATTATA
>CACAAZ010000033.1 GCA_902530685.1 uncultured Alphaproteobacteria bacterium
TTCAAATTTATTTAATAGATTAGTAATAGTCTTTAATGAAAAATAAAAAACGTGCTCATGATAAATTGAATCATATTGAAGCTCATCATATATTTTTTTGTTATAATGAAATTCAATGCAACCTAATGATTTTTCATCCATAATATGAAATATAGATTTTATGACTTCATTTATATTTTCAACATGTGGAATTACATTTCTAGCAAAAATTAAATCTGGAGATCCGTATTTTAATTTAATTTTTTTGGAAGATTGAAGTGAAAAAAACTCAGCAATAGTTTTAATACCATCTTTATTTGCAATTTTTGCAATATTTTTTGCTGGATCAATTCCTAAAACTTCATAATTATTTTTTTTATATTCTTGTAAAAAAGTTCCATCATTAGATGCTACTTCAAAAATATATCTTTTATTCTTATTTTTAATGCGCTTAATTGTTTCTTTAAAAAAGGTTTTAGTATGTTTTCTTGCAGTGGAAGAGGTTCCAGTTACCCATACATAATCGGTAAACAAATATTTTGGATTAATTGTGTTATTTAGTTGTAAAGTGTGACAACTAATGCACTTGGCTAGTGTTAATTCATATTTTTGTATTTTTGAAGAAACACTTTTTCTTAGGGAATTAGCTGGAGGTTGTTTTCCTAAATATAAAATTTTTTGTAATTTAGAATTACAAATTCTACATTTATTGATGATAAAATTATTTTTATTTTTCAATTTAATTTGTCTTAAACTCTTTCTCTCCAATAATTGAGGGTATCACTTAAAATTTTTTCAAAATTAATTTCAGGTTTCCATTTAGTAATTTTTGAGAATTTACTCATATCACCTATCAATCTGGGTACATTAGTTGGCCTTACAAAAGGCTTATATTCTTTAAAAGTAATTCCTTTAACTGTAGACATTTTAATCAGCTGTTTTAACGCTTGTCTAAAAGTAAAAACACTATTTTCATTTTCACTTCCAACTAAGTATAACTCGCCAGGTTTGCATAGTTTTACAGATAAATAATAAGCTCTAACAATATCACTAACATGAGTAAAATTTCTTTTATCTTCAATATGACCAACTTTTATTACTTTAGATTGAAGTTTTTTTTCTATTCTTGCAATTTGATACGCATATGAAGATATTCCAAAAACTTTTTCTCGTCGTGGGCCTTCGTGGTTGAATGCCCTAGTTCTAATTACATTTAATCCGTAAGATTTATAATACACATACCCAATTAGATCTTGTGCTATTTTTGAAACCGCGTAAGGATTTACTGGTTTTAAAGCTGTTTTATCATTAATTGGTATATCTTCTTTTGTAACTTCTCCATATTCTTCACCAGAACCAGGTATATGAAATAAACATTTTGAATTTATTCTTCTTAAAGCGTCAAGAAGATTGACTGTACCATTGTAGTTAACTGACATATATCTGTGAGGATGATCCCATGAAGGGCTAACAAAACTTTCTGCAGCACAGTGAAAAATTATATCTGGCTTTATATCTGAAATCATATTCTGCACGGAAATAGGATCTGTTATGTCGCAATCAAAAAGATCAATTTTATTAATAATATGTTTGATGTTATCTAATTTAGATAAATGCCATCTTTTAAGTCCAAAAATTTTATATTTTTTAAGTTTAATAAGATAATCAGCTATATGTGATCCAACAAAACCTGTAATTCCTGTAATTAATATCTTTTTTTTCATGTAGAATATTTTTAATTATATCAAATTTAAGTTTCTATATTTTTTTAATTTTTAAGACAAGTGATAAGTTTTTTTTATCTGCTATTGTGTCCATAGGATGCCAGAATTTGACATAATTATACAATAATTTATGTTTTTTACTTTTTAATATTTTTTTTATTGTAACTTTTTCAAATGATTCATTTTTTTTGCCAATAAATGAAAAAACACTTTCATCCAAAGTATAAAATCCAGCATTTATATTTGTATATGAGCTTTTTTCATTGAATGAATTAACTTTATTTTTATCAATTTCCAATGCACCATATGGCAAGAGATATTTATAAATGCACATAATATATGCATTTTTTGATTTATTTTTTTTTTCAATAGCTGATTTTGGATTAAAGTCAGTTAAAGAGTCGCCATAAGTTAAAAAAAAGTTTCCCTTAATAAACTTTTTAGCTTTCAAAAGTCTTGTGGCTGTTTCTGTATAAAGGCCAGTGTTTAATACAGTTATGTTAAAATTTTTCTGTTTGTTCGAAAAATTTTTTAAATCTTTGTATTTATATCCACCTAATAAAATGAAGTCTTTATATCCATATTTAGCATACAAATTCATTATTCTTTTTAATATTTCTATTCCATTGATTTTAACAAGGGGTTTTAATATCTTTTTATGTGATAAGTTATATCTAGTTCCAAAACCTCCACAAAAAATGACAACTTTCATTTATTTAAACTAATTATTTTTAAATTTTTTATACTCAAATAGTATGTATAAATAAAGTAGAGATAAAACTAGTGATATAAATAAACCTGATAACAAATATCTTACAAGGGATTGAGAAAAACTTTCATTTTTTGATAGTACATGTTTATGAATAAAGAAATCTTCGTCTTTAAATTTTTTTCTTAAGTCATCTACTAAAACTCTAAATATTTGATAATTTTGGATAAGTTTTGTATTATTCAACAATATTGCGTCTTGATCTTTTGTGCACAAATTAGGTTCTTTTTTTATTGCTTCTAACTTAGATTCAAGCACATAAACGCCATTACTTGGTGATGTTGAACAAAAATCGTCTTTTTCACTAATCATCATCTCGTAAATATTAGACTTTTTTGCAACTTCTAAACTAGCTTTAAATTCATTAACTATCCTATCATTCCTAAATTTTATAAATTCTTGATTTTTTTCAACCTTAGTATCGTAAGCTAAAATATAAAATTCTTCGAATTTATTAATACCAAATTGAACATTAGCTGTTATATCTTCCAAATATTTATTTATTGTTTCATTAAAAAAAATTAAAGAATTTTCTGCATCTTTTTTACCATATAATGTTGCTTCAATTAATACTGAATTACCACTATTAGAAAACTTTAAATTTCTTCTACTAAAATAATCGTATTTACTGGTTAAAATATTATAGTCATCAAAATTTTCAGACATATATGATTTAAGTTTTATTGTATCAGCAATTAATTTATATAAATCAGAACTATGCAATGAAGTAAATAATTGAGTTTTATCTTTAATAGATATACTTATTAACTCATTAAGATTATTTAAATAAAATTTAGCATCTTGATTTAATGTAATCGTTGAATTTATTTTATATATTGTGGACCTTTCATAACTAAAAAGTGCAGAAAGCAATGAACTGAATACAATAAAAATAATTAAAGGATATTTATAATTTAAGCAAAAAGATAAAAACTCAAAAAAAAATTGATTTTTGCTTTTCGTGTTATTCATTTTTTATATCTTTTAAACTATATATTTCTTTTAATATAAAACCAACAGGCAAATAAAAA
>CACAAZ010000034.1 GCA_902530685.1 uncultured Alphaproteobacteria bacterium
ATATATTTATCTACTGCAACATTAGATACAGCCTCTATTCTTCTTATTCCAGACGCAACACTAGATTGATTGGTTATTTTAAATTTACTTATTTCCCCTAATTTAACAACATGAGTTCCTCCACATAATTCTTTTGAAAAGAATGATTCATTTTCTTGACCCATTGTTACAACTCTTACTTCATCGCTATATTTTTCTCCAAATAACGCCATTGCACCTTCTTCAATAGCTTTTTTTTGATCCACAATTTTAATTTCAACAATTCCATTTTTTTGAATTTGATTATTTACAACTTTTTCAATATTTATGAGCTGATCTTTTTCAATTGGATTATTGTGACTAAAATCAAATCTGAGTTTTTCTGAATTTACAAGTGAGCCCTTCTGCGTGACATGCTTGCCCAGTATTTTTCTTAGAGCAGCATGTAATAAATGAGTTGAAGAATGATTATATTTAATAAAATCTCTATTCACTTTATTAATGTTTGCTTTAATAGTATCTTCAATCTCGCATTTACCACTAATTACTTTACCTTTGTGAAGAAAATAGTTTCCAAATATTTTTGTAGTATTCATAACTTCAAACTTAAAGTTATCATTTTCAAAAAAACCCTGATCTCCCACTTGACCACCACTTTCTCCATAAAAAGGTGTTTGATTTAATATTATAATTGCTTCTTGATCTTTTTTAATTTTATCTACTGACTTACTTTCTGATATGATTGAAATAATTTTACAATCAGCTTCCATATCAAAATATCCTAAAAATTCAGTTGGCTCTATTTTTGAAGTTATTTCAAACCAAATGCCTTCATCCTCGATATCTCCTGTACCTTTCCAGCTTTGTCTCGCTCTTTCCTTTTGATCTAACATTTTTTGTTCAAATGTTTTTATATCGACCTCAATATTTTTACTTTTCAAATAATCTTGTGTTAAATCTAAAGGAAATCCATAGGTGTCGTATAATTTAAATGCTACTTCTCCATTAAATATATTTGTTGAGTTTGAAATTTCCTCATCTAAAATTTTTATTCCTTTTTCAACAGTTTCCTTGAATTTAGTTTCTTCATTCATTAATGTATTAATAATGAGATCTTTTGCTCTATCTAATTCAGGATATGAATTTTTAATTCCATCTAAAAAAATAGGAAATAGCTTATAGAATACAGGTTCTTTATTACCTAAAGAATGAGCGTGTCGCATTCCCCTTCTCATTATTCTTCGTAAGACGTATCCTCTACCTTCATTTGAAGGCATTACTCCATCAGCAATTAAAAAAGAAGAAGATTTTAAGTGATCTGCAATTACTCTGTGACTAGGATTTGTTATTGAACTTTCATCGCCACATAGTTTTGTTGATTCATTTATAATCGGTTGAAATAAATCTGTTGAATAATTATCATTAGAACCATCTAGAAGAGCTGTCATTCTCTCTAATCCCATTCCAGTATCTATAGATGGTTTTGGTAGATTTATTCTCTCAGATTTAGATATTTGCTCATATTGCATAAATACTAAATTCCATATTTCTATAAATCTATCACCATCTTCGTTTGGAGAGCCTGGAGGGCCTCCTTCGTATTTATCACCATGATCATAGAATATTTCAGAACATGGACCGCAAGGACCAGTTTCACCCATTGACCAAAAATTATCAGATGAACTAATTTTAATAATTTTATTTTCAGACAAACCAGCTATTTTTTTCCATAAATCAAAAGCTTCTTGATCCTCTGAATAAACAGTTACTAAAAGCTTATCTTTATTTATTGAATATTCTTTAGTTATAAGATTCCATGCGAGTTCTATTGCGAGCTCTTTAAAGTAATCACCAAAAGAAAAATTACCTAACATTTCAAAAAAAGTATGGTGTCTTGTCGTGTATCCTACATTTTCTAAATCATTGTGCTTACCGCCTGCTCTTACACATTTTTGAGCAGTAGTGGCTCTGTTGTAATCTCTTGTCTCTTTACCTGTAAAAATATTTTTAAATTGTACCATTCCAGAGTTAGCAAACATTAGAGTAGGATCATTATCTGGTACTAGAGAACTAGAATGAATAACCTCATGTCCATTTTTTTTAAAATAATTAAGAAATGTTGACCTAATCTGATTTGAATTCATGAAAAGGTATTATAACTTGAAAACTCTATTGTCTAAATAAAAAAAGCGCCTATTTTGAAATAGGCGCCAAACAAAAAAATTTACTATTCTTTTATTTCTTCAGCTTCTTTAGCTTCTTTTTCTTTTCCTTTATTCTCTACTTTTCCTTCCATCATAGCTTTTTCAACTATTCCAGCATTTTGTAGAATTTGATTTTCAATTTCTTTAGCTATAGTAGGATTGTCGTTAAGAAAGTTTTTAACGTTTTCTCTACCTTGTCCTATTTTAGTATTTTTGTATGAGAACCATGATCCTGATTTATCAATGATTTCTGCTTTGACGCCTAAATCAACTAATTCACCTAATTTAGATATCCCCTCTCCGTACATTATATCAAATTCAACAACTTTGAATGGAGGTGCAACTTTATTTTTAACTATTTTTACTCTAGTTTGATTTCCAATGATTTCATCTTTATCTTTTATTGCACCAATTCTTCTAATATCCATTCTTACTGAAGAATAAAATTTTAAAGCATTACCGCCTGTAGTTGTCTCAGGACTACCAAACATAACGCCAATTTTCATTCTAAGTTGATTTATGAATACAACTAGAGTGTTTGATTGTGCAATAGAGCTTGTCAGTTTTCTTAGAGCTTGACTCATCAATCTAGCTTGCAAACCAGGTAAGGAGTCCCCCATATCACCTTCTAGCTCAGCTCTTGGCACAAGTGCAGCTACTGAATCAATAATTAGCACATCAATGCCTCCAGATTTAATTAAAGAGTCAGCAATTTCCAAACCTTGTTCTCCTGTATCAGGCTGAGATATTAATAATTCTTCTAAGTTTACACCTAATTTCTTTGCATATGCTGGATCAAGAGCATGTTCTGCATCTATAAATGCACAATTGCCACCTTGTTTTTGTGACTCTGCAACAATATGAGTGGCTAAAGTAGTTTTGCCTGAACTTTCTGGTCCATAAATTTCAATAATTCTACCTTTTGGAACTCCGCCAATACCAAGAGCAATATCAAGCCCTAACGAGCCAGTAGATATTGCTTCAATATCTACATTTGTTTTAGAGCCCAATTTCATTATTGAGCCTTTTCCATAATTTTTCTCTATAAGGCTTACAGCGGCTTCTAGAGATTTACTTCTGTTTTCTTTATCCATTGAATTTTCGTTATTTACTACTTTTAATTTAGTTTGAGACATCACATTTCTCCATTATTTTCCTATGTTTTTATTAAGATTCTTGCAAATCATGTTTACTTGTACACGTTTTGTTCTTTATTT
>CACAAZ010000035.1 GCA_902530685.1 uncultured Alphaproteobacteria bacterium
GATTTATTAAAGGTGGCCAATTTATTGGAGCTAGCTTTATAAAAAAATATATTACAATATTGGGATCATTTTTAATTTTCTATTTAGGACGAGTTCCAATTAGAGACTCAACTAATGCCTTCAAAATGTTTAATAAAAATGTTCTAAATTCTATTAATCTACAAAGCTCTAAAGGTTTTACTTATGCATTAGAACTTACAATCAAATGTCACAAAAAAAAGTTTAGAATAAAAGAAGTCCCAAGTGTATGGAAAGATATTGAGGGGAGAAAAAGTAAATTCAAAATATATAGGTGGTTACCTAGTTATGTGTATTTGTTATTTATATCAGTAATTTCATGATTTTTTATTATTGTTTGTGTACCAGTTAACTGTATCAATTAAGCTTTTATCTATATTATAATTTGGTTTAAATCCTATTTTTTTTATTTTTGTGATTTCAGGGCATCTTCTTAGAGGGCTCCCTTGCTTTAATGCGATTTTTTTTATATTTATCTTTAAGTTTAGAATTTTTATTATTTTTTTTAATAAATCATTAATTTTTATCTCATTATCATTACCTATGTTATATATTTCGAGGTGTTTACCTTTATTATAAACTTTAAAAAAAGCTTCGCAAAAATCATTAATCTCAATAAATGCTCTGCTTTCTTTACCAGATCCTTGCAAAGTAATTGTATTTCTCTTTCTATTTTTTATTTTTAAGACTAATTGAGGAATTACGTGTTCCCAACCCATATCTGGGCCAAAAACATTATGAGGTCTAAAAATAACTACTTTTTTAAAGTATTTTTTTCCATAATTTAAGCATAATAATTCACTTATTATTTTTCCACCTCCATATGAATATCTAGGATTATGTGGATCAGGAACAATTAATCTTACTTTTTCATTTGTTGGTATTGTTTCTGGATTTTGGTATACTTCAGATGATGAAGCTAAATATAATTTTGCTATCTTATGTTTTATGCAACTATTTATGACATTCATAGTTCCTGAAATAGCTACTTCTAAAACTAATTCTGGTTTAGTATAAAAGTTTTCAGTTCCATTTATTGCAGCTAAATGGATAACCGAATTTACTTTTTTACAAGCTTTATCAACAATTTTTGGATTTCTAATATCTCCTTTTATAATTTTCAAATTATTTCTTTTTTTTAATCTTCTTATATTGCCTCTTGAAATATTATCTAAAACTGTAACTCTAAAATTTTTATCTAAAAAAAAATTTGTTAAATAGCTACCTATAAAACCAGCTCCACCAGTAATTAAAATGTGTTCTAAATTCTTTTTATGCAATTCCATAAGTCGTATAAAATCTTGTTTTTAGGAAATTTAATTTTAGAATACTTTTTATGAGGAACTCCTATTATTATTATAGAGCATCTGTTTAAAGTATAATCTAGTGAATAAAAACTACTATCTTTGGCATATTCATCTGTACAAAAAACATTGCAACCGTTTGATATTAATAATTTCCGTAATTTAAATGATAATGAATCCCTTGTATCATCAATATTAGCTTTAAATGCCATTCCTAATATTCCAATATTTTTATTTCTAATTGAGTGTGAGTTTTTAATTTGTTGAACAAGATAATTTGGAAGTCCTTCATTTATCATCATAGCTGCATTTCCAATTAAAAAGTTATTATTATTAAATGCATTTAATTGCATAGTATCCTTGAAAAGACATGGGCCTGCTGCAAAACCAGCTGAAGGTAAATTAGTAACTCTATCATATCCTTCAGTCATAATTGCTCTTACTCTATCATAATTGACATTATTATTTTTACATATCATATAGTACTGATTGGCTAAACCAAACTCTATATATCGCATAGAATTAGTAAAGAGTTTTGCAAATTCAGCCTCCATAACTGTGCAGATAATTATTTTTGGTGTTAATTTTTTAAATAAATGTTTTGCATTATTTATAGCTTTCTCATTGAATCCAGAAATTAATTGTGGCAAATGAGATAATTCCATTACAGAGTAGCCTTGCACAATTCTTTCTGGGCAATAAGCTAAATTTTTATTTTTTCCTAAAATTTTATGTACATTCAAACATGTATTTGGGAAAACTGAACTTCTAATTATTACATTTTGTTCATTTGAAATAAGTTTTTTTATTTTTTTTATATAATCTAAAAATTTTTTTATTTCTGGATTCAAATATTTATCTACTGGAGTTCCAATTGCAATGATTATATTTTTACTTTGAGTAATGATATTAATATCAGATGAAAAATGAATCTTTTTTTTATTTAAAGCAATTTTGAGTAATTTTGAAGCTCCGTGCTCAACATATGGTAATTTTTTTTCCTTAAAAACAATATTTGCATTTTTTTTATCTAAATCATGTAATACAACTTGTTGGTTTTTATTAGCAAATACGATTCCTAAAGGCAGACCCACATGTCCCAATCCTCCAATTATACAAATATCATATCTATATTTTTTCTTCATACTTTAAATTTTGCTAGCTAGTAAGTAACATACTTGATTGTTCCAATATGGTTGCCAGTATATATCATTTATTACAAAACCATTATCAATTACTAATTTTTTTAAATAATTTAAAGTAGGATGTGTCATATGATGATCCCTATATCTATCAAATCCAAAATAAAGTAAAATTTTTCTAATGAATTCTTTTATTTTATTTTTAATTGGAATCTTCCCATTTTTTCCTCCTAGAACATAAGTCCCAATTAGAATTTTGCCTTCACTGACCAATACTCTATTTGCCTCTTTAAGTGATAAATTAATATCTAGAAAATGATCTATTACTGATCTCATGTGAACATAGTCAAATGAATTAGACTTAAAAGGGAGCATTTCTGCATTAGCGTAAACAAAATTTAAATGATTTTTTAGGCATTTATAAGCATTGTATTTACCCTCACTAATATATTCTAAACATCCTATAAATGGATCTATAGAAATATATTTTTGTTCATTTGTAAGAAACTCCCTTAAAGTACCGATATGACCACCAACATCTAAAATTTTTCCTTTAAGATTAAAATAATCATATACAGGTTTTACATTTTTGATTTCTAATTTATAATTAAGTTTCTTTGAAAAAGTGTACTCCTTATCTTTAATTACCCAATTTTCAAAAGCATCCTGGGATTTTTGCCATATAGTAAAGTTAATATCATTTATAAATGAATGTCTAAGATCTAATATTCCTTTGATTGATTTGGATTGATTAACTTTTATAGTTTCTTTGGTCAGTGGATCAACTAAGATTTCAAGAACCCAATCTTCTAATTTAACTTTATTTTGAATTGATATCATAAGATTTTATTTAAAGTAAATCTTATATATTGATTTAAAAACCAAAGGAAGAACCAAAAATAAAAAATAAAAATATTACCAT
>CACAAZ010000036.1 GCA_902530685.1 uncultured Alphaproteobacteria bacterium
TTTTTTCAATAAAAGAAAAATAAATAAATATTAGCGAAGTTATAACAATAATTAAGTCACTCAAAAATGGTCCCGTTACAAGAGCTAAAGGTAATAATAAAATACTGTATACTAAAATATTATCTAAAAAATTTAAGTTTATTACATTTCTAGATTTAATATCCAATCTAGTAATTCTCATTTTTATTTACTTATATTCCTTGAACCATTTAATAAAATTTTTAATGCCAATTTCAGTATTAAATTTAGGTAAATATTTTATCCTATTGGTTAATTTTTTATTATCAGCATGAGTTTTTCCTATATCTCCTTTTTGCATTTTAATTTTTTTTATTTTAGCCTTTTTACCTAACTCTCTTTCAATGAATCTCAAAAACTTAATAAGGCTTATTGGACTGTTAGATCCTAAATTATATATTTCAAATGGAATGTTTTTTTTGGGTGGTTTTTTGATAATTTTTTCAATTGAATTAGTAACATCATCTATGTAAGTAAAATCTCTATAGTGATTTCCAAAATTAAATAGTTCGATTGTTTTATTGTTAAGAATTTTATCAACGAATTTAAACAATGCCATGTCAGGTCTCCCAAAAGGACCATAAACAGTAAAAAATCTTAGACACGTGATTGGAAGTTTATATATATAGCTATAAGAATGGGACAAAACTTCAGTTGATTTTTTTGATGCAGCATAAAATGATAAAGGGGAGCTTGTTGATAAGTTTTCATTAAGAGGAAATCTGTTATTATTTCCATATACTGAACTAGTTGAAGCTTGAATTAAATGGTTAATTTTGTTTTCTTTACAAGCTTCCAAAATATTAAAATATCCATTGATATTATTTTCCAAATAAGTTCTTGGGTTTTTTACAGAATATCTAACTCCAGCTTGAGCAGCCAAATTTATGACTATTTTAATGTTATTTTTTTTTAAATAGTAATTTTAAATTTTTATAATCACATATATCTAATTTTTTAAACTCAAATAACTTATTTTTTTTTAATATTTTTAATCTATTTTTTTTTAAGTCTATGTCGTAATATCTATTAAGGTTATCGATACCAATTACAGTATATTTTTTTTCTAGGAGTAATTTTGAAAGATTAAAACCAATAAATCCTGAGCAACCAGTTACTAGTATTTTCATTAATTTGTTGGGATAGAAAATTCAGGACCGGATTTAATACTATTTGGCCATCTTGAAGTTATAGTTTTAAGTTTCGTGTAAAATCTCACTCCTTCAACTCCATGCATAGCATGGTCCCCAAATAATGAATTTTTCCAACCGCCAAAGCTATGAAAAGCCATAGGTACTGGTATTGGAACATTTACACCAACCATTCCTATTTTACAATTAGTAGAAAAATGACGAGATATTTCCCCATCAGATGTATAAATGCTAGTGCCATTTCCATAATTATGATTATTTACTAAATTTAAAGCATCGTTGTAATTATTTACTCTTACAACTGATAAGACTGGGCCAAATATTTCATCTTGATATACTTTCATATTTTCTTTAACTTTGTCAAAAATAGTTGGTCCAATGAAGTAACCATTTTCATAACCTTGTATTTTATAATTTCTACCATCTAATATTAATTCTGCGCCTTCTTTTTCACCAATTGAAATATAATTTTCTACTTTTTCTTTATGATCCTTTGATATAACTGGACCCATTTCAGAGCTTGGGTCCGTCCAAGGTGCTACTTTCAAAGTTTGGGCTTTATTATTTACTTTTTCTACTAGATTGTCTGCAATATTACCTACAGCAACTGCAACTGATACAGCCATACATCTTTCTCCCGCTGAACCAAAGGCAGCTCCCATTATTCCATCTACTGCTTGATCTATATCTGCATCTGGCATAACAACTAAATGATTTTTGGCACCTCCTAGTGCTTGTACTCTTTTGCCAAATTTAGATGATTGTTCATATATATATTTAGCAACATTAGTAGAACCCACAAAACTTACAGCAGAAACCTTTTTGCTTTCTAGAATCATATCAACCGAATTTTTATCGCCATTCAAAATATTAAATACACCGTCTGGCAGGCCCGCTTCAGAAAATAACTCAGCCAACCTAATACTACATGATGGGTCTTTTTCAGATGGTTTTAATATAAAGGAATTACCACATGCAATAGATATTGGATACATCCACATTGGAACCATCGCTGGAAAATTAAATGGAGTTATTCCTGCTGTAACTCCTAGGGGCTGTCTTATTGACCATGAATCAATATTAGTTCCAACGTTCTGAGAAAACTCACCTTTAAGCAAATGAGGAATACCACAAGCAAATTCAACGACCTCCAAACCTCTTGTAACCGAACCTTTAGCATCATCCAATGTTTTGCCATGCTCTTGTGATACTAATTTAGCAAGATTTTCCATATCTTTTTCAATTAATTCTTTATACTTAGAAATTATTCTTGACCTTTTAAGAGGGGTTACCTGAGCCCATTTCTTTGATGCTTTTTCTGAACTTTCAATTATTTTTTTAAAGTCTTCTTTATTAGATAAGACTACTTTAGAAACTATTTCTCCTGTAGAGGGATCCTCAACATTTAAAAATTCTTTAGAGTAAGATTTACAATTACCATCAATGTAATTAGTTATTATTTTCATTTTTTTTCTTATAAATTAAAATTAAATTTCTTAAATAAATAAATATTCCAAAAGTTTGTCCTAATATAATTACCGGATCTTTTCTAAATATTGCATATATCAATAATCCTATTCCTCCAAATATACTAAGATACCAGAAAATAACTGGGATATGACTTTCGCCCTTTTTCTCAGAATAAATCCACTGCACAATAAATCTAGAAGCAAACAAAGCTTGTCCTGTGAAACCTACAACTAGAAAAAAAATTTCAATTTGACTTAGGTTTTGAAAGTAATTAATCATTTTAGATTTCTTAAAATATTTATTACTTTTACAATATCATATAATCCCTTAAATAGTCTTTTAAATGTCCCGTATTTAGATATTCCCATTTTTCGTGGTCTATGATCTACGTCTACAAATTTTGTTGAATATCCATATCCCTTGAAAAGAGCAGGTAAAAATCTGTGAATGCCGTCAAAAAAAGGAAAATTTAAAAAAATATCTTTATCAAATACCTTCAGTGAACAACCCGTATCTGGACAATTGTCTTTTAATAATAATGCTCTAAATCTATTTGCTATTTTAGATGAAATAATTTTAATTAAAGAGTCTTTTCTTTTTTTTCTCACTCCACCTACAAGCTTCAAGGAGCTTTCAGAAAAATAAATTGTTAACAATCTAGA
>CACAAZ010000037.1 GCA_902530685.1 uncultured Alphaproteobacteria bacterium
TATCTTTAAGAAATATTGGATTTTCTATTTTTGATATTTTTATACCAATAGGAATAAGTGTTTTTTTTATTGGTATGATTTTTCTTCTTTTTTTAAACCCATTATCATCTAATTTTGAGTTAAAATTTAAAAAAATTGTTAATCAAAATCAGGAAAGCCTGTACTCAATAAAAATCTCTAATAACGAGATGTGGATTAGAAATAAAATTGATGAAGAAAAATCAAATTTTATAAATATTAAAAATATAGATTTACAAAGTATGAAAATAAAAAAAATTAAAATTCTAGCAATCAATAATATTTCAGATATTTTTATACAAGCAGATAGTGGGAGTTTAGATAATGGAATATTAAATCTTAATAATGTTACAATATATTCTTTAAAAACAGAAAAATATGATTTTTTGGATGATTATAAAATTAAATTGAATTTTACAAAGAATAATATTTTAAATTCTATTACAAACTATAAGTTTATACCATTTTATAATTATATAAATCACACAAATACACTTAAAAAATTTAATTTATATTCATCAGAAATTGGTCTTTATTACATATCTGAAATTCTTAAGCCCCTTTTTATTACTATGTTAACTTTTGTAGTAATTGGATTATCTGGTAAATTTAAAAGAAATGAAAATTTTTTTAAAGTTTTATTTTTATCAATTTTTATAGGTTTTGTAATATTTTTTTTAAAAGAAATTATTACAAAAATTTCAATAACTTTAGATATTAATTTCATCATTTCTTATTTATTTATTTTTTTATTACCATTATCGTTTGGACTTTACCAACTTAATAAAATTGAAAATGATTAATTTTAAATTAATAATTATTGTTATAGCTTTTTGTTTATTACCAAATTTTAATAGTGCTAAAGAATTGTTAATATATGCAGATAATATAAGTTATGATGAAAATAAAAATATTGTAGCTAGAAATAATGCTAAAATTTATACTGACAAACAATTAATAATTTCTGATTTAATTATTTATAATCAAAATGAAAAAAAAATAATTTTACCAACTGAATTCACATTAAAGGATAATAAAAATAATTTTTTGAGTGCAAGTAATGGATTTTTCAATGAAAATTTAGAATATGGTGAATTTAATGAAGTAAAAATTAAATTAAATGATGGTTCAAGAATAATAGGTAACAAAGGAAAGAGAGATAAACATATAGATATTATTACAAAAGGTGTGTACTCTCCTTGTAAATCTAGAATTGCAATAGGAAATTTTATTTGCCCAACATGGCAGCTTGAAGCTGAAAAAATTATTCATGATAACAAAAATTTATTTTTATATCAAAAGCATTCAAAAATGAGAGTTATAAATACCCCAGTTTTTTACGTACCTTACATTGTTACTCCATCACCATTAAGAAAAGAGAGAAAATCTGGTTTTCTTTCACCATCTATTTCCTTAAATTTTTTTGATACTAAAACAAGTCAGTCAATTTCGTTTCCATATTATTTCAATATAGCAACAGACAAAGAATTGACTTTTACACCTATTTTAAATTATGGTGGTGGAGTTGATTCATCACAAAGATTTGTTTTTGATTATGATCAAATAATATCTGGTGGACATTTTGCTTCAGATCTTACATTTGATTCAAATTTTGAAAATCAAAACAATAACAAATGGTTAAATGATGCTAGTTTAATAACTAATTTCAATAAAAACTTAAATAAGAATTATAAAATTTCTGTGGAGTCAGCTTTACAAACCTCACAAAATTATATTCAAAAAACACTTCCAGAAGATGATCTAAGTTATCAAACTTCATTATCTTCAACATTTAAACTAGAAGGTTATTATCTAAATCAATTAGACGATTACTTTCAAGCAAACTTAAGTTTTTATCAAACAAATCAACAAAATGAAGATAATAAAAAGACACCTATCGTTTTTCCTAACATAAAATATTATTCAGGTAGCACGAAATTAAACGGAAACAATGTTAGTTCAGTTTATCAATTTTATAATATTTTTAGAGATACTAATACAAATATTCATTCTAAAAGACAGCAGAAGCTCTCTCATACTTTTAATCTAAATAAGAGTTTAATTAAGTATAATTCTATAATTAATATAAATTCACAAATATATAATCAATTTTACAATACAGAAGATAAACTAATTGAAAATAATTCTTTTCATTCAGGTAGTTCGTACAGAATTTTTCCTATTTTGGGATTAAAAATTGAAACACCATTCAAAATTAGAGATGGTCTATTTAATTTTACTTACAAGCCAAATAGCCAAATAGTATTGAGTCCAGGAATTTCCAATTCAAATAAAATTTCAAATGAAGATTCTTCAAATAATAATTTTTCAATTAAAAATTTTTCTAAACTTAGCAGGTATACTGGAACTGATAAATTAGATAATTCAAAAAGAATTGATTATGGAGTATCAATAAGCAATGATAAAGTTAAATTAAATTTCTCACAACTATATGAATTTACAAATAATAGTAATTATCACAAAGAACAAGGAAATGATCATAATTTAAGTGATTTATTAGGATCAATAGAATATGACAACTTAAACAATCTTAATTATGTATTTCGATATGATGTAATAGATGAATATTTAAAAGAACAAAATATAAATACAAAAATTTCTACAAAAATAGGAGAATTAAATTTTTCTTATTTAGACCAAAATAGTAAAATTAATAATGTTATAAAAAACGATACTGAAACTTTTAATTATAGTCTATCAAGTAAAAAATTTATGAATTATTCTAAAATTGAAATTGAGGGTCTTTATGATTTAAAAAAAGAAATAAATACAGAGTATAAAATTGGCTATAGTTATTTTGATGAATGTTTTGGAATTAGTATAGACTTTAATAGAAAATCTTACGAGGAAGATAACCTTAAACCACAAGACATTTTAACATTAATGTTCTCATTTAAAAATATTGGAAGCTATAAATCAACTAATCTAGCAGTTTCTGAAAATGATAAACAAGAAATAGAATGGGAAGGCATAAGTATTGATAATGAGTTATTCGAAACTTATGAATAAAGTTTTAATATTATTTCTTACTATTCTAGCAATAATTAATTTATTTTTTATAAAAATTATTGCCCAAGAAAATAAAGTTATATTTAAGTTATCAAATAAATCTTTTACAACTGTAGATTTAGAAAATAGAAAAAGATATCTTGATTTTGTTGGTGATAATACTGAGCTTTCATATGAAGATATTTTAAATGATTTTATATCTGTAAATATATT
>CACAAZ010000038.1 GCA_902530685.1 uncultured Alphaproteobacteria bacterium
TTTTCTTCATCTGGTGCTACGCCTGGAAGAGGTGGAGTGTTAGAACCATTGAGAATACTAGCAAGTGGAACCGTTTCTAAAGGTCCATTCGAATCTTCAATTGTAATGCTACCCGAAGTATACCCTGAGAGTTGATAATTGATTGGAACCTCTTTATTATTTTCAACATCTGCTGTTAAAAAACTACCAGAAGAACTTAAAGAAAGATCAGTACCTGTTAAATTTAAACCTGATATTGTTCCTCCACTAACTGTAGCTGAAGTAGTTCCATCATATGTCTTATCGTCAGCACTAGCCCCTGATATTGAAAAGTTATCTGAAATTAGAGTACCTGTGGTAGCAGTGACAGTAGATAGATTTATATTTCCCATACTAGCATTGGTTAATGTGCCACCATCTAAAAGTTTTATAGTTAAATCATCTGCTGTTAAGCTTGCAGAACTAGCAACAACATCTCCTACTCCAGCATCTCTATCACTATCAGAAACATTGTTAGTATTTGTGTCACTTGCAATAATTTCTAGATCTGCTGCTGTATTTATATTGCTGTTAATATTAACATCCCTTCCGGCATGAAGATTTAAATTTCCAGTTCCTGTAACAGTAATAGCAGAGCTAATGGTAATATCTGTGTTTGCTTGAAGGGTAACTTCAACGCCGTTATTTAAAAATTCCTCTAATTCTGTTATGTTGATAACCACATCATCACTTGCTAAATCTGTGTAAGATGTTGCCCCTTGCATGATTGTATCAGACCATAAATATACTGCCCCCGTATCTGATGCTCCATTACTAAGTCCATCATCCCTAGTTGCTCCTACAGCCATTAATGTTCCTGTATCATCCATAGCTATACTGTTTGGAAATTCATCAGCATCTTCTAGTCCGTGAGTCGTAGCATTAAGAGTATTACTACCAGTTTGACCAAGTCCTATAGTAAATTGTAAACTTGCTCCATTTAAAGATGTATCCTGAAAACCAAATACATGTACATCATCCGTATCATGGTGACCAATTGCTAGTCGATTTCCATCACCATCAATAGCTACCTGACCTGCCTTAAAACCAGAAATACCTGATGTATCGTAATCTTTTCCACCATTACCCTCATATTTATTTCCTATAGATGCAACATAGTCTGGAGTGCTAAAATTATCACCAAAGGTGAAAAGGTGCACTGCACCTGTATCAGTATAATTGCCATCAAAACCATCATCTTTATGCGTTCCTACAGCTAAAATTTTACCATCCTTTGTTAATCCAAGATGAGCACCAAAATTGTCCTCATTATCTAAAATTGAACTTATATTTTCATTATTATCTCCTGTATAACCAGATCCTATTGTGCCTTCATGATTAGGATTATCAAAATCGGTATTACTAAATCTAATTAAATAAACTGCACCTGCATTTGTTGCGGTATCATCATATCCATCATCTCTTTGAGCGCCAACAACAAGACCTGATCCATCATCAGTTAAAGCCACTGAGGTAAATAAATCACCGTCATCTAAAGTACTTATTGATAGATTTTGTGGGTCAGTTGAGGGATAACTTTTTCCAATTGTACCGACATGTTCAGCATTCTCAAAATCGGTATTACCAAATTTAACTAAATAGACAGATCCTGTTGCATCACCTCCTGAAGTAGCTCGGAGTTGTGAAAAAGCTAATCTGTCACCGTCTCCATCTAAAGCTACTCGCCATGCTCTATCATTGTTTTCATAATTTGCACCTAAATCTAAATCGTGTTCACCTGCAAAACCTCTTCCAATTCTTCCTTTAAGTTTTGGATTAGAAAAATTTGTATCAGAAAATGTAAATAAATATACTGCTCCAGCACCAGTATAGTCGTTGGCAGGGTTAGGTCCAGCATCCAGTGTCGATGTTACGGCCATTCTATCTCCATCACGATCGAGAGATATACCTCTACCAAATTGGTCATTATCATCTAGTTGATCATCAATATCTAAATTACTAGCACCATATCCACTACCAACGATTCCATAAATTTCACCACTGCTGAAAGCATCATCATCAAATTTAATAAGCATCACTTCACCACTTTTAGATTGTGTATTACTATTTCCGCTTGCAAGCATACCTGAAATTACAAGACGACTGCCCGTTTCATTCAAATCTACACCATCTCCAAAAAGATCTTTAGCATCCATATACGCACTTAAATCAACATTTTTTCCATCACTATATCCATCACCTATTGTTGCTACATAAGTTGCTGATGCTAAATTATCAGTTAAATTATATAAATGTACACCACCAGGCTTGGTAGTACCACCTTTAGATGACTTGTCGTTAAAGCTAACAGCTAAACGATTAGCATCTTTATCAAACGCCACTGATTTACCTAAAACATCTTGTGATCCAAGTGTTACTGTGTGTTCACTATTATCACTCGTATCTAGATAATCGTAACCATATCCAATTGTTCCAACATAAGTAGCTGTTCCCGTTTCAGCAGAAACAACACTACCGTCTTTCATAAATTTAAATAAATTAACTGCTCCAGCATTTGTTGCATTATTATTATTACCTTTACCATCATCAAATATCCTTGATGCTGCAAGTAAAGATCCTTCATGATTTAACGTTACACTCCAACCAAGACGATCTTTTTTGTTTAACTTTAAATCGGTTTCACTTTCTGTATCAAAATCCTGTGAAAATGATGCACATGTGCTATTTGCATAACAATCAGAACCTGTATTATATGAATAGCCATGACCAATTCGAGATTTAACTTCACCACCTTTAAAATTCTGACCCTCCCTCCGAATAACCATGGTCACCATAACTACCGACTGCCAAAACATCAGCATCACCATCTAGAGCTACACTTACTCCAAATAAATCAGATACCTCAATAACAGGAGCATTATTATCTCCCTGACTCAATAAATTTATATCGTTAGAACCAGTATAACCAGCACCTATTGTGCCTACGTGTTTACCACCTGCGTATGATGTATCACTAAAAGTAATTAAATAAACTGCACCTGCATTTTTATAACCACCATCATAACCATCATCACCCGTCGCTCCAATTGCTAGTCGTTTTCCTGTGCTATCAAAAGAAACAGATCGTCCAAATTTATCATCTTTACCTATAGTGCTGATATTTATATTAAGACCTCCGGTATATCCTTTTCCTATACGACCCATGAGT
>CACAAZ010000039.1 GCA_902530685.1 uncultured Alphaproteobacteria bacterium
TAATTTAGATAAAAAAACAAAAAATTATCTACATTATTTTTCAATCATACTTTCTGAGAACGATAATAAAGCAATTTTTATTCCTAAAACTTATGGTACAGCTTTTATGACATTAAAAGATAATTCAAATATTTTATATTTTATGTCAAAACCATATAATCCCAAATTTTCTTGACTTTTTCCATAAGTAATTCCAAATCTAAGCATATTAGTATTAAAAGTGAAATTGTTTTCTAAAATATAATTTTCAATTTTTAGTTTTGATATTGCGTATTTTGATACTAAATTTTTGATATCTAAATCATAATTTTCTTGAAGAACATTTTCATTATTATTATCCCCGTAGACCCATTCAGAAGAAGCAAATATAAATTTTTTAATTTTTTTTTTTTCACATATATTAATTAAATTTATTGATGCATCTTCATTAATTTCTTTAGCTATTTTTGGATTATCATCAAATCGCTTATCATTAGACACTGCGGCTAAATGTATAACTATCTGATCTTTTTCAATAAATTTATCAATATTTTTATCTCTTATATCTAAATTTATTATTTTTGAGTTTTTCGATTTTAAATCTAACCCTTTATATTTTTCATTTTCTTTATCTAACTTGTCACACAAATATTTACCAATAAAACTATTTGCACCAGTTATTAAATAATTATTGACCATAGAGAAAAAAGATTTATCTAAATTATATGGAAAACATAAATATCTTAGATATTTTTAAAAACAAGAGATATCGTGATATAGCTATAGACTTATCAAGAAAGTATAAAAAAAATTCACCATTTCCCCACATTGCAATAGATAATTTTTTACCCAAAAAAATTGCTGTTAAATTATCGAAAGAATATGCAAGGCCTAATTATAAGAATAAGAGATGGAAATATCATTATAATGATAATGTAAAAAGATATCTGCTTGAAGATATTGACGATTTTAGTAAATCATTAAAACTTTTTGCATATGCAATAAATGGAAGATCTTTCTTGTCTTTCTTAGAAACAATAACTAGTAATGAACACCTTATACCTGATCCTTATTTTATGGGAGGTGGCGCCATGGCAACAGGTAAAGGTGGTTTTTTAAAAATGCATATTGATTACAACTACCATCATAAACTACAGGCATGGAGACGTGTTAATGCATTATTTTATCTCAATCAAAATTGGAAAAAAAAATGGGGCGGAAATTTAATTTTAAAAGATAAAAAGAAAGAAATATCAATTGAGCCAAAATTTAATAGATTAGTTATTTTTACTTTGAGTAAAAATTCAATTCATGGTCAACCAGAACCCTTAAATTGTCCCGAAAATCAATTTAGAAATGTATTCTCATCATTTTATTATACTTCTAAAAATCAAAAAGATATGACCAATAAACCACATTTTACGTTGTATGATATTAAGAAAAGTCCATATGCTAAGTCAATATTACAAAATTACAAAAAAAAATAAATCATCTAGAGAGCCAAAAAAACTCCCCATTAGTTTTAGATTGTATTTTACTTAATCTTAAATCATAATCACCAGTTCTTCTTGGCACTAAGTGAAAATGGCAATGTTTAATTTTTTGACCAGCAGGCCTTCCATAATTAACAGCTAAATTAAAAGATTTAACTTCAGGATACTTTTTTTTTATTATTTCTTTTGAATAATTAAGCATTTTAAATACACTTTCTAATTCGCATCTTTTTAAATCAAAAAAAGATATAAAATGTCTTTTAGGAACCACTAGCATGTGACCTAAAACTACTGGATTAATATCAAATTTCACAAAAGATTTTTTATCTTCATAAACTATATCTTTTTTTTTAATGTTACAAAATTCACAACTTTTAATATTCATTTTGTAAATGATATTAATTTTGTTCCATAATTCGAATAAGAAAAATCTACTAACTTAAAATTAATTTTTTTTAGACTTTGTGTTATACCTTGATGATATTTTTTATTAGCTATTATTAGAAGAAATCCACCATTTCCAGCTCCTAAAATCTTTCCACCTGATGCTCCATTTATTAAAGCTGTTTCATATGCTTTATCAATTTTATCATTTGAAATTTTACCAGATAATTTTTTTTTTAAATTCCATGAAAAATTTAAATCTGTTGCAAATTGTTTAATGGAAAATAATTTTAATTTGTAAATTTTTTTATATTTATCAGACAAATCTTTTATTTTGGATAAATTCTCTGAATTCTTATGTTTATTTTTTAATTGGTCACTTAATACATCTTCGGCATTTCTAGAGTCTCCTGTCCAAAAAAACAACGAATTGTCGAATATTTTTTTTAAAAATATGCTATTAATTTTTTTTATTAATACACTTTCATCCTTCATAAACTTAAAATAATTAAACCCTCCTATTGCAGCTGCATAATGATCTTGCTTACCTATAGGTTTATTTAAAATATTCATTTCTATGTTTGCTGCAGTGTTTGCAATAATTCTGCTCGATGCATTAATACCTTTATATTTATATAAACAATTTACCAAACCAACACAAAAACTGCTTGATGAACCAAGTCCTGAAGAACCTGGTATATCTGCAATTGTGCTTATATATAAACTGTCTTCTATGTTCATGTAGTTAAGAGTCTCTTTAATAATATTATTTTTAATTTGATTCTTAGTATTAGTGATTTCTGTTTCTGAATAATTTAATCGATACTTTTCTTTAAATAAATCCGAATGTTTTTTTACAGAAACATATATATATTTATTAATACTTGTACTGACCACTGATCCATATTGATTATTTTTATAGTAAGATGGTATATCGGTGCCTCCACCAAAAAAACTTACTCTTAAAGGTGTTTTAGATATTATCATTACTTAAATATTTTAATGTTTTGTTTATACCATTATTTATAGATACTTTTGGCTTCCATCCAGTTTGTTTACTTAATTTTGATGTATTAGCATATAGTCCTTTTAAATTCTTAGTACTTTTAATTTTAAAATTAATATTAATTTTTTTTGCTATCAAATTTATAATATGAGCATTACTTGAAAGTTTTCCAGACCCTATATTGTATATACCTTCTGGTACATTATTTATTAAACATAAATAAATAGCTCTAGCTACGTCGTCAAC
>CACAAZ010000040.1 GCA_902530685.1 uncultured Alphaproteobacteria bacterium
TCTATATTGGGATTTTTTTGATCAACCAAAAATAAAACCAAAATATTCTTTAGGGTTCGACACATGGTGGATTAATCAGAATAAATTTGAAACAACCCAATCTAATAGAACATCAAACTAATTATTAAAGTTTATCAGAAATGATATAAAATAGCACAATATGGGTGCTTACTTAATAAAGAGACTTCTCTTAATTATTCCAACTCTTTTTGGTATAATGATTATAAATTTTACAATTATTCAAATTGTTCCTGGAGGCCCAGTCGAACAAATGATTGCACAAATGACTGGAACAGCTATTGAGTCAACAGCTCGTTTTTCTGGAGGAGGTGAAGGTGAGACTCTAGAATTTAATACTAATAATTCAGGTTCAGTTAACGATAGTAAGTACAGAGGAGCACAGGGTCTTGATCCAGATATTATAAAAGAAATAGAAAAAATGTATGGAATGGATAAACCAGCACATCAACGTTTCTTGAAAATGTTAAAAAATTATTTAACTTTTGATTTTGGTGAAAGCTTTTTTAGAGATCAAAAAGTTACAGCTATTGTTTTAGATAAAATGCCAGTTTCGATATCACTTGGTTTATGGACAACTTTATTAGTGTATTTAATATCTATACCTCTTGGTATAAGAAAGGCTATAAATGATGGTTCAAAATTTGATATAGTATCAAGTTCTATTGTTACCATTGGTTATGCAATTCCGAATTTTTTATTTGCTGTAATCCTAATCGTATTTTTTGCAGGTGGAAGATTTTATGATATATTTCCGCTAAGAGGATTATTTTCTGAAAACTTTAATGAATTAAATTTTTTTCAACAAGTTGTTGATTACTTCTGGCATTTAGCCTTACCACTATTAGCAATGCTTGTTAGTGGTTTTGCAGGACTGACTTTTTTAACTAAAAACTCTTTCCTTGATCAAGTAAATCAACAATATGTCATCACTGCGAGATCTAAAGGGTTGACAGAAAAAAAAGTTCTGTATGGCCATGTTTTCAGAAATGCAATGTTAATTGTAATTGCTGGTTTTCCCTCAGCTTTTATTGGGATACTTTTTTCTAGTTCATTATTTATAGAAGTTATTTTTTTCTCTAGATGGTTTAGGACTACTTGGTTATGAGGCAGCGCTGACTAGAGACTATCCTGTTATTTTTGCCACTCTTTATTTTTTTTCTTTGTTAGGATTAATAATGGGAATTATTGGTGATTTTATGTATTCAGTAATAGATCCACGAATAGATTTTGAGTCAAGATAAGATGAAAATATCTAAACTTAACCAAAGACGACTAGATAATTTTAAAAATAACAAAAGAGGGTACTATTCATTTTGGATATTCAGTTTTTTATTTATTTTTTCATTGTTTGCAGATTTTATTGCAAACGAGAAACCATTGTTGGTAAAATATAACTCGAAATTTTATTATCCAATATTTTCTTATTATTCCGAAACAACATTTGGAGGAGATTTTGAAACAGAAGCTGATTACAAAGATCCATATGTAAAAAATTTAATAGAAGAAAATGGATGGATGTTTATGCCAGTAATTCCATATTCCTATAATACTATTATAAGAGATCTTGATTCTCCTGCGCCATCTCCACCATCAAAAAATAATTGGTTAGGTACGGATGATCAAGCAAGAGATGTGCTTTCAAGATTAATTTATGGTTTTAGAATTTCTGTATTATTTGGTTTCATTTTAACCTTTTTTTTCAATGATTATTGGAGTAAGTGCAGGAGCAATACAGGGTTATTTTGGAGGTAAAACTGACTTATTTTTCCAAAGATTTATGGAGGTTTGGTCTGCAATTCCAACTCTTTATGTGTTGATTATTTTAGCTAGTGTCATTCAGCCAAATTTTTGGTGGCTACTTTTTATATTACTACTTTTTAGTTGGATGGGATATGTAGGTGTAGTTCGAGCAGAATTTCTTAGAGCAAGAAACTTTGATTATATCAGGGCGGCAAAAGCATTGGGAGTATCCAATTTCAGAATAATGTTACGGCATATGCTTCCTAATGCAACTATTGCCACTGTTACTTTTTTACCATTTAGTTTAAGTGCATCTGTGACTGCTTTATCAGGATTAGATTTTTTAGGTTTCGGCTTGCCCCCTGGATCTGCGTCATTAGGAGAAATGGTTAATCAAGGAAGAAATAATCTTCAAGCACCATGGCTAGGTATAACTAGTTTTTTTACCTTAGGGTTAATGTTAGGTCTTCTAGTTTTTGTTGGTGAGGCAATTAGAGATTCTCTTGATCCTAGAAAGACTTTTTATTAATTATGGATAAAATAGTAAGTGTAAGGAATCTCTGTATTAGTTTTAGGCAAAATATCAAAGTAGTTAAAGACATTAATTTGGACATTATTAGAGGAAAAACTACTGCATTAGTTGGAGAATCAGGATCAGGTAAAACTTTATCTGCCTTAAGTATTTTAAAACTTTTACCCAATAGTGCAAAAATTACAAAAGGTGATATTTTTTTTAAAAACCAAAATATTTTATCATTACCTCAAAATGAAATTCAAAAAATTAGAGGTAATCATATTGCTACCATTTTTCAAGAACCAATGACCAGTTTAAATCCACTTCATACAATTAATAAACAAATAGAAGAAATAATTATTACACACAATAAAGTAACTAAAAAAGAAGCTAAAAATAAAACAAATAATTTGTTGAATGAAGTTGGTCTAGGAGAAATTTCTAAAAGACCTAAAGTATATCCATATGAATTATCTGGAGGGCAAAGACAAAGAGTGATGATTGCAATGAGTATAGCCAATAATCCAGATCTGCTAATAGCTGATGAACCAACTACAGCACTTGATGTGACTATTCAGATACAAATTTTAGATTTACTTTCTAAGTTGCAAAAAAAAATGGGCATGACAATGCTTTTCATAAGCCATGATCTTTCAGTTGTAAAAAAAATGGCAGACTTCATTTATGTAATGAAAGATGGTAATATTGTAGAAAGTGGTACAAATGATAAAATTTTTAAGAGTCCTGAACACAATTATACTAAAAATTTAGTTTTATCACAAAGTAAGAAG
>CACAAZ010000041.1 GCA_902530685.1 uncultured Alphaproteobacteria bacterium
TTATAATTATAAATCGATAAAGTTATTCCTGTAAAATACACGGCGTCAAAAGAAGAGGTTCTATTAATCAAAGAGTTCAAATTAATGTTTTCAAAAAAATTTTTTGCAGCTGAATTTTTTCTCCAATAAAAAAAATTTTTCTCACCATTTTTTTCATTATTAATTAAATACAAACCCAATGATCTATTTTTACTGATATAAATATTATTTGTAAAAACATTTTCGTTATTTAAAAAACTAATCATTTTTTTACTTAATTTATCATTTCCTACAGATGTAATATAAGCTGAATGTGCTCCAAGTCTTGATAAATAGATTGCTGTATTAGCTGTGTCACCAGCATAACCAAGGTTGTATTTATTCTTAATATTATGAGATATCTCAATCATACATTCACCAACTGAACAAATACGCATATTATTTAACAAATTAATCTAAAAGTAAGTTTTCACCAATATGTATAACATAAAAGGAGCCATTTACTCAATCAACACAATTTAGTCTTAGAACATAAAAATATAAAACAATACCTTTGATAGTGATCCTTAAAATTAAATTAATTTTAATCTCAATAAATATATGTTAAGTTAATTCAATACATGATCGAAATTGAACAATATTTTGAGGATTACGAAGTTGGATCTGAAAGAGTTACAGGTGGAAGAACTATTACTGAAACCGACATTGTTATGCATGCAATGCATTCTGGTGATTTTTATCCTCATCATGTTGATGCTGAATTTGCTAAAACAACACCTTTTGGCCAAAGAATTGCTCAGTTTAGTTGTACATTTTCAATTGGTATTGCTCTAACAGCTTCTATTGTGAACAAAAGAGCATTTACGTATGGATTTGAAAGGCTACGTTTCCCAAATCCAGTTTTTATAGGGGACACAATTCACACCAAGGTTACAATTAAAGAAAAAAAAGATGATCCCAAAAGACCACAATATGGACAAGTCAATGAAGCATGTGAAATTCTAAATCAAAATGACAAATGTGTTTGTTATTCTGAACATATACTTTTGGTTGAAAGAAAAAATAGTTAAAAAACACTATATTTAATATAAGCCTCCTGCGGATCCATTCCTTCTCTTATAGCTTTTCTTACCTGACTTTCTGTATTTATTAATTTCTCAGATTTTTCTAAAACATCTAAAACTTTATCTTGAGGAATAATAACGACACCATCAATATCAGCCATTACATAATCATTATTATTAATTTTAACGTCACCTATTTTAATCGGTTTTTCAAACTTTGTAGGTTTCCAATAAGCAACAACATCTTTTGGTGTGTAAAATTTAGACCAAACAGGAAAATCAATTTTGTTAATAAATTCTAAATCTCTACAACCACCATCAGCTATATATCCCCTTATTTTTTTCTTTTGTAATGTCTCAGCACTTAATTCACCCATTAGAGCGATATTATTATCATTTGGTTGACATATGAGTACCTTATCTGTTGGTGCTTTTGATAACAAGCCGGTCCAAGCTAGAAGTGTTTCATGATGTGAAAAACTATTATTTGCTTCACCTTCAATAGTAAATATCTGACCTGCAATTTTATGTTTTTCTTTGTTTGGTTTAATTGTAGGATCTAAAACAAAATTTTTAAATCCATCATCTCTCATCACATCATGTATTACACTACTGAAACATTTTGCTAATCTATCTGATATTTCAGCACTACTTGTCATATAGCTAAACCAGTATCTCCATCGAACAAATAAGTTCTGTCTAAATTTAATGCAAATTCTAAATCATCATTAGAATTTACTAATTCAGGTGTAAACATTCTGCTTACAACTTCTGTGTTACCTAAATTTGTAAAAATCAAAGTTTCTGTTCCAAGTGGTTCAGCAAGGTTAACCTTAGATTGCAAACTCCATGAACTTTTTGGTTTCTGACCAAATTTAATTGGAACAATATCTTCTGCCCTAAAACCAAAAGAAATTCTTTGACCTTCAGTTAAAGAATTTATTTTATGTTTTGGAACTAACACTGAAATACCATCATTGGTTTCCATATAAAGCTCACCTGAAATATTAGTTATTTTAGCTTCAATCATATTCATTGAGGGAGACCCAATAAATGTTGCAACAAATTTAGTCGCTGGTTTTTCAAATAATTCAAGTGGTGTTCCTATTTGCTCGATTACTCCATCTTTCATTATAACTATCCGATCAGCGAGAGTCATAGCTTCAACTTGATCATGAGTTACATAGATAACTGTCGTTTTTAACTTTTGATGAAGTTTTTTAATTTCAGTCCTCATTTGTGTTCTTAATTTGGCATCAAGATTTGATAATGGCTCATCAAACAAAAAGGCATCTGGCCTTCTAACAATTGCTCTTCCCATTGCTACTCTCTGTCTTTGGCCTCCTGAAAGCTGAGAAGGTTTTCTTTTTCGTAGTTCTTCTAAACCCAAAATTTTTACAGCCTCTTTGACTCTAGTTTCAATTTCCTTTTTGTCTTCCTTTGCTATTTTAAGACTAAATCCTAAATTTTCTTCTACAGTCATGTGCGGATATAAGGCATAATTTTGAAAAACCATTGATATGTTTCTGTCTTTTGGATCTTTTTCATTAACAACTTGATCTCCAATAAAAATTTCTCCTCCACTAATTTCCTCTAAACCAGCTATCATTCTTAAAGTTGTAGATTTTCCACACCCTGAAGGCCCAACTAAAACAAGAAATTCATTATGTGCAATATCCAAGCTCATATTTTGTACAGCTGTTACATCACCATATTTTTTTGTTATATTTTTTAGTTTTACCTCTGCCATTTTAACCTTTTACTCCTCCAAATGTTAAACCAGAAACTAAATGTTTTTGAACAATGAATGTAAGAATTAATGCAGGAATTATCATTACAACTGCTATAGCACACATACCTGCCCAATTTATTGTAAATTC
>CACAAZ010000042.1 GCA_902530685.1 uncultured Alphaproteobacteria bacterium
AGATACAAAGTATGTTTGTTTTTTAACTGACGATCAAATAATTTATAAGAAAACAGAAATTAGTGATATAGTTTTTGATTTAATTGATCAAGATCCCAAAAAATTTAGTTATAGATTTCATACGGGTGACCATTTTTTAGATAATTACAAAATTCCGTCAAATCTAAAAATAAATTATTTTTATGAAAACAATAAAAAAATATGCTTTACTTGGGACTCAAGAGATAGAAATTGTACTGACCTTTGGAAGTATAATTTTCATGTAGATGCTACTATTTATGATAGATACACTTTATTTAAACTACTTAAACCAATGATATATAATATGCCTTCTACACTTGAAAGTATTGGATTATGGAATGCAAGAATAAGAGGTTATTATACCATTTGTATATCAGCAGTCGAAAGAAGCACTATTGGTATTCAGTTAAATAATATTCAAAAATACTTTGATACACCTAAAGCAAACTACGATGTAGATCTATTAAAACAAATATATTTAAAAGGATATACAATATACTTTCAAAACTCAGATATTGATGAAACTAGTTATTTGCACGTACCTAAAAAACTTTTTTTTATTAATGAAAATTTAATTAAAAAAGAATATGCTGATTTTGATTTAGATTAGATGGTAAATAAAGTTTTAATAACAGGTTCAAATGGATTTATAGGGTCAAATTTATTATACTCTTTAAAAAATAATAAAAAAATTATTATTTATGAGCATAATAGAGGTGACAATAAAGATGTACTAATAAGAAATATAAAATTATGTGACACTATTATACATTTAGCTTGTATAAACAGACCAAAAAAAAATCAATCTTTTAAGGATAATTTGATACTAACTAAAACAATTTGTGAAAATATAAATTCTAATAAAAAAACTAAAATAATATTTACATCTACATATCATTTAGATTCTTCAAAAAAAAAATCATTATTATTAAAAGAATATTGTAAAATAAAAAAAAATGAGGAAGAAAAGATTATAAAAGAATTTTCAAATTATAATAATAAATATTATATATTTAGATTACCAAATGTTGTTGGTAAATGGTGCAAACCAAATTATAACTCTGTTGTTTCTACATTTTGTCATAATATTTTAAATAATAAGAAATCTAAAATTATTAATAAAAATAATATTCTAAATATTGTTTCTATTGATTCAGTGATTGATAATTTTCAACAGATTATTAATAATAATATCAAATCTGGAATAAAGTATATTAAACCAAATTATAGAATTTCTGTTCAAAAACTTTACAACAAAATATCAGAATTCAAAACATTGGGCTCTGATTATAAGCATGGAATTATTCAAGAAGGCTTAGAAAAAATTTTATATTCTGTTTTTATAAGCCATTTACCCAGCAAAAAAATAACTGTAAATTTAAATAATAAATTTGATAGCCGTGGCTCATTCTTTGAGTTATTAAAAACACAAAATTCCGGACAATTATCTTTTTTTACATGTAAACCTGGAATTGAGAGAGGTGGTCATTTTCATCATACAAAAGTTGAAAAATTTATTATTATTAAGGGAAAAGCTGAATTTAAATTTACAGATATAAGAACTAAAAGAAGTTTTAAAATAAGAGTTTCTGCAAATAAGCCTCAAATTGTATATTCTAAACCAGGCTTATTTCATAAAGTCAAAAATATTGGTAAAGATGAATTAATTTCAATATTATGGAGTAGCGAGATATATGATGAAAAAAAATCTGATACATACATTAATTATAAATGAAAAATAAAATTAAATTATTAACAGTTGTTGGCACTAGACCAGAGATAATACGCTTGTCAGCAATTTTACCAAAATTTGATAAATTTTTTGATCATATTTTAATTCACACAAATCAAAATTATAATTTTCATTTGAATGATGTTTTTTTTAATGAATTAAATCTAAGAAAACCAGATTATTTAATTAAAAATAAAAAAATAAACAATATTGAAACTATAAGTAATATTTTAACATATATAGATAAATTAATTAAAAGAATTAAACCAGATGCTTTTTTTGTTTTAGGAGATACAAATAGTTGTCTTTCTGCTTATTCAGCGAAAAGAAATAAAGTACCTGTATTCCATTATGAAGCAGGCAATAGGTGTTTTGATCTAAGGGTTCCTGAAGAAATAAATAGAAAAATTATAGATCATTTATCTGATATAAATTTCACATATAGTAATATATCAAGACAATATTTAATTAATGAAAACTTTTCTCCTGAAAAGATTATTAAAATCGGAAGTCCTTTAAAAGAGGTCTATTTAAAGTTTAAAAACAAAATAAATAAATCAAATATAACTAAAAAATTAAAATTAAATAAAAATAATTTCTTTTTAATGAGTTTTCATAGAGAAGAAAATATAGATAATAATATAAATTTGAAAAAAATTTGTGATATTTTAGATAATTTAAGTACAAATTATAGTAAAAAAATTGTCCTCTCATTACATCCAAGAACAAAAAAGAAACTCAATGAATTAGATTTAAAACTCCCAAAAAATGTTATTATTTCAGATCCATTTGGCTACTTAGACTATGTCAAACTAATGATTGATTCATTTGTTGTTATATCTGATAGCGGGTCTATTAATGAAGAGGCGTCGATTTTAAATATAAGAGCAATTAATTTAAGAGAAACACATGAAAGACCTGAAGCAATGGAAAAATCATCGACTATTATGTGCGGTTTAGATATCAAGATAATTGATAATGCCATAAATATTTTAAAAGATAAAAAACTTAATATAAACTTACATGAAGATTATAATATTAATGATGTCTCAACATTAATTGTCAAGAATATTTTAAGTCATATAGAATTTAT
>CACAAZ010000043.1 GCA_902530685.1 uncultured Alphaproteobacteria bacterium
CTTTCTCACAAAAGGGAACAGGAAATGCAAGACAAGGTAGTAATAAACCACCTAACTTTAGAGGTGGAGCTGTTGCAATGGGTCCTGTGAATAGAGATCATTCTTTTACTTTAAATAAAAAAGAAAAAAAACTAGCCCTAAAATCAACTCTTTCTACAAAGCTTAAAGAAAACAAAATAATATTTATAGATTCATTTCAACTAGAATCTCATAAAACTAAAGATTTAGATAAAAAACTAAAATTATTTAATTATAACTCGGCATTATTTATTTACCCAGAATCTGGTATCGATAGAAATTTCAAATTAGCATCATCGAATATACCTTTAGTTTCATCAATGAATCAAAAAGGTTTAAATGTAAAAGATTTGTTAACTTATGATATAATTTTTATTGAGCAAAATTGTCTACCTGAAATTACTAAGAGGCTTTTATGAATTTAAAATTCAAAGATATTTCATCAGAAAGAGCTATGAACATTCTAAAAAAGCCTCTAACTACTGAGAAATCAACTAATCTCCAGCAATTTAATCAGTATTCATTTATTGTTGCAAAAGATTCTTCATCCTCAGAAATTAAACAAGCAATTGAGAAAATTTTTAAGGTTAAAGTAATTAAAATTAATACTTCTATATTACGTGGTAAGATGAAGACATTTAAGGGCACTTCTGGATTTAGAAAAGATATTAAAAAAGCTATTGTTACATTGAAAGAAGGCAATACTATTGATGCTTCTTTGGAGATTAAATAATGTTAAATAAATTTAAACCAGTAACGCCAGGACTGAGAGGCACAGTTTTAGTCTCTAAAAAACATTTATCTGATGAAAGGTCAGTAAAATTTTTAACAAAACCTTTACATTCAACTGGTGGAAGAAATAATCAAGGCAGAATTACATCAAGAAGAATGGGAGGTGGAGTCAAAAGAAAATACCGCCTTATTGATTTTAAAAGAAACAAAAATAATATCTCTGCAGAAATTATAAGAAATGAATATGATCCAAATAGGACCGCATTTATATCACTTCTTAAATATGATGATGGTGAACTTAGGTACATTATTTGCCCAAGAGATGTTAAAATTGGAGATAAATTAATATCAGGCGATAATGTTGAAGTAAAAAACGGTAATTGCATGCCATTAAAAAATATACCTGTTGGAACTAATATACATAATATTGAAATGAAACCAGGTGCCGGCGCTCAGTTAGTTAGAGCTGCTGGTTCTTCTGCACAGATTGTTTCAAAAGAAGAACCTTACGTTCAGGTTAAATTAATATCTGGAGAAATAAGACACATTAACAAAAATTGTAAAGCCACAATTGGAGAGGTTTCAAATTCAGACCAAAAAAATATTAAGCTTGGTAAAGCTGGAAGAAAAAGATATCTTGGATTTAGGCCTAAAGTTAGAGGTGTTGTTATGAACCCTGTTGACCATCCACATGGTGGTGGTGAGGGAAGAACATCAGGTGGAAGGAATCCTGTTACACCATGGGGTATATCAACTAAAGGAAAGAAAACTAGAAATAATAAAAAGTCAGATACTTTTATTATTAAGAGAAGGAAAAAATAATGACTAGATCTATTTGGAAAGGCCCATTTGTTGATACGCAGTTAGTTAAGAAAGCAGAGAAATTGTCAACAAGTGGAAGAAAAGAGGTAATTAAAACATGGTCAAGAAGATCAACTATTTTACCTCAGTTTGTTGGTCTAACATTTGGGGTTTATAATGGTCAAAAATTTGTTCCTGTTACAGTAAACGAGCAAATGGTAGGACATAAACTTGGTGAATTTTCACCAACTCGATCATTTAAGGGTCATACTGCTGCAGATAAGAAAGCCGAAAAAAAATGAGTCAAAATAATTTACAAGCTATTGCAAAAGATAACATGTTGAGAGTTAGTCCTACAAAACTATCTTTAGTGGCCAATAGTATAATTAATAAAAGTGTTAGTAATGCAATAAATCAACTTAAATTTTCTGATAAAAGAATTTCTAGAAATGTTTTGAAAGTTTTAAATGCGGCAATTGCAAATGCAGAAAACAATAAACAACTAGACATAGATAAATTATTTATAAAAGAAGCTTATGTAGGAAAAAGCTTAAGAATGAAGAGATGGAGACCTAGAGCTAAGGGTCGTGCCGGATCAATAATCAAACCTTTTAGCAAAATTACAATTGTAGTTGAAGAAAGATTAAAAAAACAGAAGGATGTAAAATAATGGGTCAAAAAGTAAATCCACATGGCATTAGATTAGGAATAAATAAAACATGGTCTTCTAGATGGTTTTCTAGATCTGAGTATTCCAAACTTTTGCATCAAGATTTAAAAATCAAATCATACGTTGAAAAAAAATTAAAAAATGCAAGTATTTCTAAAATTAATATTGAAAGAGCTGCTAAGAAGTTGAGAGTTTCAATTTACAGTTCTAGACCAGGTATTATAATAGGTAAAAAAGGTGCTGACATAGAGACTTTAAAAAATGATTTATCTAAAATGTCTAATCTTGAAGTTTTTCTAGATATTAAAGAAATAAGAAAACCTGAAGTAGAAGCTAAATTAGTTGCTGAGAACATTGCAACTCAACTTGAAAAAAGAATTTCTTTCAGAAGAGCAATGAAAAAATCTGTTCAGTCAGCAATGAGGTTGGGGGCAAAAGGAGTAAAAGTTGTTTGTAGCGGTAGACTAGGTGGAGCTGAAATCGCTAGAACTGAAAAATATCATGAAGGCAGTGTTCCACTACATACCCTTCGTGGTGACATTGACTATTCAACAGCTGAAG
>CACAAZ010000044.1 GCA_902530685.1 uncultured Alphaproteobacteria bacterium
TATTTTATGGGACAATAGAAATTTCGAAAAAATAGCTGATTTTATAAGTGAGGAACATTTTGTAGATAAAAATAACAGTATAATTTTTAAAACAATAAAAAATCTTCTTGATAAAAATATCTTAGTTTCTCCTATAACTCTTAAAAATTATTTACCAGAAGATAATAAATTAGATAATGTAAAGTATTTAAATCAAATTAAAGATAGCGCACCATCAACACAAAATACTTATAATTATGCAAGAATAATTTACGACTTGCATATTAAAAGAAATTTAGTTGGAATTGCTCATAATGTAATTCAAAATGCCAGCAACAAAAGTGAAAGTTTAAATGGAGATATCCTTATTGAAGAGGCAGAAAATGATCTGTATTTATTGTCTCAAACTGGAAATTCCGAGAGAAAATATATAAATTTTAGTACTGCTCTCAAAGGAGCGGTAGACATTATTAGTGAAGCTTACAAAAGAGATGGAAAAATTGCTGGAGTGCCTACTGGTTTCAAAGATTTAGACAAAAAATTAGGAGGACTTCATAAATCAGACTTAATAATAGTTGCAGGAAGACCATCAATGGGAAAAACTGCACTAGGTACAAATATTGCTTTTAATTGTGCAATTAAATATCAAGAAGAGAGAGATGATTTTAATAATTTGAAAGTAATAGATGGTGGCAAAGTAGCATTTTTTTCTTTGGAAATGTCATCAGAACAATTAGCCACTAGAATATTGGCTGAAAGATCTAAAATTTCTGGTGATAAAATGAGAAAGGCTGAATTTAACAAAGAAGACTTTAACATAATAGCAAAAACTTCATCAGAATTAGAGAATTTAAATTTAATTATAGATGACAACCCAATTTTAACAATTCCTAGCTTAAGAGCAAGAGCAAGAAGGTTAAAAAGAATACATAACATTGATTTGATTATTATTGATTATCTTCAACTAATGTCAGGCTCATCAAACAATAGAAATGATGGAAGGGTCCAAGAAATATCTGAGATAACGAGAGGCTTAAAATCTATTGCTAAAGAATTAAACGTTCCAATTATAGCTTTATCTCAATTGTCAAGGCAAGTGGAGCAAAGAGAGGATAAGAGACCTCAATTATCAGATTTAAGAGAAAGTGGAACAATTGAGCAAGATTCTGATGTTGTTATGTTTATTTATAGAGAAAGTTATTATTTAGAGAGAATGATGCCAATTAGAAAACCAGAAGAAGATGATATTAAATACAATGAAAGAATGAGTCGATGGCAACAGCTTACCGATGAAAGTTATAATAAAGCAGAAATAATAATCGCTAAGCAAAGACATGGGCCAATAGGTACAATAAAAATGCACTTTGATGCAAATTTTACAAAATTCAGTGATTTAAGTATTGAAGAATATGATAATATTCTTGAGTGATTAAAGAAAGTGGCATTTTAAATATTAAAACAAAAAACTTAATTTATAATTACAATTTTTTTAAAAAACTTAAATCAAATCTAATCGTAGCTCCAACAATTAAAGCTAATGCATACGGTTTAGGAGCTAAAAAAATTTATAATCTTTTATTAAAACAAGGATGTAAACATTTTTTTGTTGCTACATTAAGTGAGGGATTAGAATTAAATAACAAAAATAAATTAATAAAAATATATGTTCTTAATGGTTTACAAAATTATAAATTGCATCAATTTACGAATGCAAATTTAATACCTGTAGTAAATACAATTGAAGAATACAACAGAATAAAAAACGCTAAAATTGATTATGCCATTCATATAGATACAGGCATAAATAGACTGGGTATTTCACCAGAAGAAGTAGAGATATTAGATTTAAAAAGTCATAACATTAAACTAATAATTAGTCATTTATCAAGCTCTGATGAATATAAAGTTAAATACAATATGAGACAAAAAAAACTATTTGATACTTTTGTTAACAAAAAACCCAAAGGTGTGTTTTTTAGTTTGGCAAATGCTCATGGTTCAATTCTAGATAAATCATATTTATACGATATGATTAGACCTGGCATAGGTGTTTATGGATGTTTTGAAAATAAAAAATTAGACGAAAAAATTAAAAACGTAATTAATCTTAAAGGGAAAATTATCCAAATTAAAGATTTACAAAAAAATCAGTTTGTCGGATATAATCGTACATTCAAGACAAAAACTAAAACAAAAATAGCAATAATTGGTCTTGGCTACGAAGATGGAATACCTAGATCATTGAGCAATAAAGGTTTTGTTTATTTTAAAAAAGATAGATTTAAAATTATTGGAAGAATTTCAATGGATTCATTTACAATAGACATATCAAAATGTAGTCATGATTTAAAAGTAGGAATGTACATAGATATTATCAACGAAGAACACAAAATTGATAAATTTGCTAAAAAATGCAAAACTATATCATATGAAGTTTTGACTTCTATTGGTAATAGAGTGTATAGAAATTATGAATAAACAATTAAAATTAGTTTCATCAATCCTTCTTATCCTATCTTTATTTTTTGCCAGTTTCTATATAAAGGATTTTAGAATTGATGCGTCTTCAGATAGTCTGG
>CACAAZ010000045.1 GCA_902530685.1 uncultured Alphaproteobacteria bacterium
ATTACCAGACCAACAAGAAAATGTTGCAACTGCTATAGCTTATGGCTTATCTGATGAACAAAACTGGTTATCAAATAAAAAAAATATTGATGTCTTTAGTATAAAGGCTGATTTATTTTCTATATTAGCAAACTTAAATGTGCCAATAGATAATTTGTTATATGAAAAACTGGAAGGTCAAATTTATCATCCTGGTAAATCATCTTCTTTAAGGCTTGGTAAAAACAAAATAGCTAATTTTGGAGAGCTGCATCCAATTTTATTAAAAACAATGGATGTTAATTTTAAGGTATTTGGTTTTGAAATATATTTGGAGAATATTTCACAATTTCAAGAAAACAAATCTTCCTCTAAAGGTGGTTTTGCTAACAATCCTTATCAAATGGTTGAAAGAGATTTTGCTTTTCTTTTTCCAAAAGAAGTTAACGCTGGTGAGATAATTAAAAAAGTAAAAAAAATAGATAAAAATATAATTCAAAATGTAACAATATTTGATGTTTATGATGGTGATAAACTTCCAGAAAATAAAAAAAGTATTGCTTTTAGAGTTTTACTGCAACCTCAAGATAAAACATTCAACGATCAAGAAATTGAGGAATTATCAAATAAAATAATTGACGAAATATCTAAATCGCTTGACGCTTCTATAAGAAAGTAATGACAGAACTTAGTTCTATTCGTAATTTTTCAATTGTTGCACACATAGATCATGGAAAATCAACATTAGCCGATAGGCTCATACAGTTTTGTGGAGGTTTAACGGATAGAGAGATGAAAGAACAGGTTTTAGACTCAATGGAATTAGAAAGAGAAAGAGGCATTACAATCAAGGCTCAAACAGTTAGACTTTCTTATAAATCAAATAATGGCAAGACTTACATACTTAATATTATGGATACTCCAGGTCATGTTGATTTTTCTTACGAGGTATCAAGATCATTAGCAGCATGTGAGGGATCTTTACTTATAGTAGATTCTACGCAAGGAGTTGAGGCTCAAACATTAGCCAATGCTTATCAAGCAATTAATAATGATCATGAAATATTACCTGTTTTGAATAAAATTGATTTACCCTCTTCTGAACCAGACAAAATAAAATCACAAATTGAAGATGTGCTAGGTATTGAAACTGATAATGCTTCTCTTGTTTCAGCAAAAACAGGTGTTGGTATAGAAGATTTATTAAATAAAATTATAACACTTCTACCAGCTCCTTCGGGTGAAATTAGTAAAGAATTGAAATGTATGTTAGTTGATAGTTGGTATGACAGTTATCTCGGTGTCGTGGTACTTGTAAGAGTTATAAATGGAAAACTAAAAAAAGGTCAGAAAATAAGATTTATGGCAACTGGTGCTACATATACTATTGATAGAGTAGGTATATTTTCTCCTAAGGCAACTGAAGTTGATACACTTGGGCCAGGGGAAATTGGTTTTATAAATTCAGGTATTAAAAGTGTTTCTGATTGTAAAGTTGGTGACACGATAACAGATGATAAACTTCCAACAGAAGAAGTTCTCCCAGGTTTTAAACCATCCCAACCGGTAGTTTTTTGTGGAATGTTTCCAGTTGACTCAGATGATTATGAACACATGCGAGACAGTATGTCTAAACTTGCACTTAATGACTCTAGTTTTTCGTATGAACCAGAAGTAAGTCCTGCATTAGGTTATGGTTTTCGTTGCGGCTTCTTAGGTTTATTGCATTTAGAAATTATTAGAGATCGTTTTGAAAGAGAATTTAATTTAGAACTTGTAACTACTGCTCCATCAGTTGTTTATAAAATTTTGATGAAAGATGGATCAACTATAAATCTTCATAATCCTACTGATATGCCTGATCCAGTAAAAGTAGAAAATATTTCTGAACCTTGGATAAAAGCAACAATAATAGTGCCTGAAGAATTTTTAGGTTCAGTATTAGAGTTATGTACTGCTAAAAGAGGTTTACAACTAAATATGAGTTATGCAGGTAACAGGCCATTAGTAGAATATAAATTACCATTAAATGAAGTTGTTTTTGATTTTTATGATCGATTAAAATCTTTAACTAAGGGTTATGCAAGTTTTGATTATGAAATAATAGGATATGAAGTAAATAATCTTGTCAAAGTTGGTATATTAATTAATGGAGATCCTGTTGATGCTTTATCATTGATTGTTCATAAAAATAGATCTGAACAAAGAGGAAGAGCTCTGTGTGAAAGACTTAAAGACTTAATACCAAGACAACAATTTAAAGTCGCTATTCAAGCAGCTATTGGTGGAAAAATCATTGCCAGGGAAACTGTTGCATCATTTAGAAAAGATGTGACTCAAAAACTATATGGTGGAGATGTAACACGAAAAAACAAGTTATTAGATAAACAGAAAAAGGGCAAAAAAAGAATGAGACAATTTGGGAAGGTTGATATTCCTCAAAATACTTTTTTGAATGCTCTAAAAATGAAAGACAATTAGAAATTTTTACGATCAATTAATTTTTCATTAATAATTGGTGGC